>JAVESC010000032.1:0-27060 GCA_034006805.1 Advenella sp. | reverse complement strand
AGGTGTTGTGGAATGGTGGCATACTGTTGGCCGTGCCGCCACACAACACCAGTCGCACTTGCCCGTGCTGCGGTCATGTATCGAAAGACAATCGGCAAACCCAAGCGAAATTCTTGTGTGTCGATTGCGGCTACGAAAATCACGCCGATGTTGTTGGCGCGATCAATGTGTTAGAGCGGGGATACCGCTTGTTAGCCTGTGGAGAGTCGGCGCAGTCAGGCCGCTCGATGAAGCAGGAACCCGCCGAAGCGACTCAAGCCGTTTTTGTTTGAGCGCCGTAGGAATCCCCGCCCTTTAGGGCGGGGAGGATGTCAAAAACAGAACGAGCTACGTAGCTTTAAATTTGATAAAGGCGCTGACGCCGGTGCTCAAACAGCACAATGCCCGCAGCAACACCAACATTCAAGGATTCGACCAAATCTGTTTGGGGAATAAATACCAGGTGGCTTGCCTTACTTAACAAAGCCGGATCCACCCCCTGGCCTTCATGGCCCATTAACCAGATGCATTGATCAGGCAAGCGTATTTCATACAGGTTTTTTGCCTTGCCAGACAAAGCGGTTGCCATGACCGGAATGCAAGCCTGACTGATTAAGTCTGATAAGTCCTGCTGCTCGTATATGTACAGGGAAAAATGAGCACCCTGGGCACTGCGCAAGACCTTGGATGACCAAGCAGAAACACTACCTTTTGACAGGTATATATGCCGAATACCCGCAGCCGCTGCTGAACGCAAGATCGTTCCTGCGTTACCCGGATCTTGCAGCCTGTCCAGAAAAACCGAGTTTTCATTAATAACTGCCGGCACTTCGTGAGACGGGATATCCACCAGGAATAGCACACCCTGGGGTGAATCAACATGCGTCAAATTTCGAAACAACTTATCGGGAACAACAATGCATTGCTCCTCATTCAATAAGCTAAACAGGTGCCTGACTTCATTTCTGGACGACTGTAACGCTGACACGCTTTCCTGATTAGGTGCATCTTCTAAGTAAGCAGTGACATTCTGCGCAGAAGAGTCGGTTTCAACACGATCCAGAACGGCCGCATTGAAAACCGCCAGCAAAGGATCGGCATAACACTCAAGCCACGAATGGCAAAGATGAACGCCCTCAATAAGGACTTGACCCTTGATTTTGCCAAAATGCGTTTTCAGCAATTGCTTATACAAGGGATTTTCTTTGGAGGAAATATGTTTCATACAAAAAATTATCCCGCATAAGCGGGATAATATCAAAGCCTAATATTCTTATTTAACCAGACAGACTACAGTACCTGTAATGTTGGCTTGCCGTTGAAATCAAGCCATTGCTTGTTTTCGTAATCATACAGCTTGGTTGCCCTGGCTGTTTTGAAATACCATCTCCAGCTGAATTTCTGTACAACGATTCGCTCAGGTAACATTTCTTCCAGGCGTGCCTGGGCAGCCTTTAATTTGTATAAAGGAATACTCATATCAACGTGGTGGGCAGTATGCTCAAGAATATGATGCATGAGCGCGCCAAAATAAAAGTTGAAAGTAAGATGTACGGTTGTGGAAACAAACGGTTGTGCTTTGGCCCATTCTGCCTTGTTGTCATGCCAAACCACTTTGGTGTGGGTATGCTGTACATAAACTACCCATCCGATCATGTAAAACCAGAAGAGCAGCGGTACAAGCCAGGCAAAAAACAGCAAGGAAAGAATGGATTGGTTGGTTTGGATAGCAGCAATAATCACGATAAGTGCCCAGGAAATACCAAACACACTAGATAGCAAACCGTCCCAAAAAAAGACTTTACGCTGTGTTCCCATATAGGCCTTGGTTGGGAACATCATGCGATTCCACCAGATTTCAACAAGATAATAAATGCCGGCTCCCCATCCACTACGATAGAAGCGTTCCATTAACTGGCGTCCTTTGGACATGGCTGCATACTCTTCTTGTGTATGAGGGCACCAAACAAAATCCATCCCTTTCAGGTTGGTGTAGCCATGATGTACAACATTATGACCCACATCCCATAAGCTATAGGGAGATACTGATGGTAAAAAGGCAATGCGCCCAAGCCATTTATTTAATTTTCTGTGGGGGGTAAGGCTTTGGTGGCAGGCATCATGCCCGATAATAAACAGGCGGCCAATAACAAAACCGCAAACCAGCGCGCAAATTAATTTTGCCCACCAGGGTTCAAAAATAATTGCCCCTGCAATAAGCGCAAAAAACAAGGCAATATCAATAATCATCAGAACAATCGCGCGAAGCGTATTTTTTTCTGACAATGGTGTTAACCAGCTCCGAATGATTTTACGATGAGGCAGTTCGTTACTCGGTGGAATTGGCGTTAAAGGTGTGGTCATAAATTATATCTATCCAATAACAAAAGGCTGTAATTCTTTACAATGAAAGCAACTAATTGTACTTTCTTTTTTGAACAAATCAATTTCAAAACTTAAAATTAGCTTAATTAATATAAAAAAGTAATAATAACATGTGCTTTTAAGCTAAGACTTTTCTTACAGGGGCAAAACTGCGCCTGTGTTCAGGGCATGCACCATGTAAACGTAAACGTTCAAGGTGAAGTGCCGTGCCATATCCTTTATGCTGGTCAAAACCATACTCGGGGTATTGCTCATGCAGTACTTTCAAGGAAGCGTCACGGGCTGTTTTGGCCAAGATGGAAGCGGCGGAAATGCTGGATTCAAGGGCATCTCCTTTGATAATGGCCCGGCACGCCACTGGCATATCCGCAGGTACCCGGTTACCATCAATAAGCACCAGGCCAGGCACAACAGACAAACCTGAAAAAGCCCTTTTCATAGCCAGCATGGTTGCTTGTAATATATTAATATTATCAATTTCTTCCACATTGGCGCAGGCAATTGACCATGACAACGCGTTTTCCCTAATTTCAAGGGCCAATTGATCACGTTTTTTCTCAGACAATTTTTTTGAATCCATTAGGCCATTGACAGGTTTTAATGGATCAAGAATAACGGCAGCGGCATACACAGAGCCGGCCAATGGCCCCCTGCCCGCTTCATCTATTCCAGCGACTAGCAAACCGGCAGTGGCATCTTCAAATAAATCAAGATTATGACTCATGGCGTTACGCGGGTGAATGCGCGGCACTTAAAATAGCTTCGGCCGCAAGGCGCGCCGTATCCTGGCGCAAGCTTTCATGAAGCAACAAGAATTTCTGTTGAATTTCCTGAATATAAACTGTATTTTCAAGGGCATTGATGCAGGCAGCAGCCAAGTTTTCTGGGCTTGCCTCATCCTGAAGGATTTCAGGTACGGCAAACTCATTTAACAGTATATTTGGCAAACCAACCCAAGGAACATAAGGCTTAAGCTGCCCCGACTTCCACTCCATCAATTTTTTCATTAAAGGAGAAATTACATAGGAAATGACCATGGGCCTTTTAAATAATGCCATTTCAAGTGAAGCAGTACCACTAGCCACTAATGCCGCATCACAGGCTTCCATGACATCCCAGGCAATAGGCCGTTCTGTATCAGTAGCTGCAAAGGTTTTCAGATTATTAACCGGAATACCGGAAAAAATATCATCAAAATCCTTCTGCCTTTTTTCGTTAACGATTGGAACGATGAACTGCAAATTTGGGTCATGTTTAATTAACTGCTTTGCCGTTTGCAGAAAGCGGGGAGCCAGAAGTTTAACCTCAGAAGCCCTGCTTCCAGGTAAAATAGCCAGAATGCGGGCGTCAGAATCAAGACCCAGACGAAGCCTTGCTGCCTGCCTATCGGGTTTAAGGGGAATCTGGCTGGCCAAAGGGTGACCCACAAAGGTAACGGGAATGCCTTCCTTGCGATAAATATCTACTTCAAAAGGAAACAACACCAGCATATGGGATACTGCTTTTTTGATGGCATGAATACGTTCATAACGCCACGCCCAAATGGACGGCCCCACAAAATGAACGGTAGGAACCCCCTGCTCACGCAGTTTTTGCTCTAGCCGCAAATTAAAATCGGGTGCATCCACACCCACAAACACATCTGGTTTGCGGGCCATCAAATTGTTTTTAAGGCTGGCATACGTTCTGATTAAAGAAGGCAGTTGCTTGATGGCATCGGCATAACCAAAAACGCTTAACTTGTCCATGGGATGCTGGATTTGCATTCCCCGTGACAGCATATTTGGACCGCCTATGCCCGTGAAATAAGCGTCTGGCTGAACCTGCTTAATACCATCAATAATTCGCGAGGCCAGCAGATCACCAGAAGGCTCTCCGGCAACCATTGCAATTTCCAGACCCATTAACGGCCAATCCCGCGAGAGTGGTTTTCAAAAAAGTCCACAAATGGCTTCAGTACCAAACCGGTATCAGGGTGCTGATCCTGGTAGTCCTTGATTTCCTTAAGTGCCTGCTCGATAGACAGCCTGCGCATGTAAATAATCTTATAGGCTTCTTTAATGGCGGAAATTTGCTCAGGAGTGAACCCACGGCGTTTAAGGCCTTCTGAATTGATACCTGCCGGACGATATGGCTGGCCAGCACCAAGAACATAAGGAGGAACATCCTGGCGAATGGCACTCATGCCACCCGTCATGGAGTGCTCTCCGATACGGATAAACTGATGCGCCGCCGTACCGCCACCCACAATCGCCCAGTCACCAATATGAATATGCCCCGCCAATTGAACTGAATTGGCAATGATGGTGTGATTGCCAATTTGGCAGTCGTGTGCAATATGCACATAAGCCATGATCCAGTTGTCGTTGCCGATGCGGGTCGTGCCTACATCCTGCACAGTACCCGTATTAATGGTCACATATTCACGAATGGTGTTGTTATCGCCAATTTCAAGCCCGGTAGGTTCTCCATCGTACTTCTTATCCTGGGGCATACCACCAATAGATGAAAACCGATAAAAATTATTGTTTTTACCAATCGTGGTACATCCATCAATAATACAATGGGCACCAACGGTTGTTCCTTCACCGATGCGAACATCTTTATGGATAATCGCATAAGGGCCAACAATAACACTGGGATGGAGCTGTGCCCCATCATAAATAATTGCTGTTGGATGGATGTTGTTTGACATTATCAGCCTAAGTCCCTTATTGCACACATAATTTTTGCTTCAGCAACCACTTCGCCATCAACAATGGCCTTGGCCTTGTATTTGCAAATGACTTTACTGATGCGTTCTGCTTCGGCGTGCAACATTAATTGGTCACCGGGAACAACCGGCTTACGAAAACGAGCGCCATCTACCCCTACCAGGTAGTAAGCTGTTTTTGAGCTATCCAGCATGGTGCCATCTTCATTCGAAAATGAAAAAATTGCTGCCGCCTGGGCTAATGCCTCGATAATAAGCACGCCTGGCATAACTGGCAAGTGTGGGAAATGACCTTGAAAAAAGGGTTCATTAATAGTTACATTTTTAACAGCAACAATACTTTTTCCTGGAACCATTTCAAGGACACGATCAACCAGCAGCATTGGATAACGATGAGGGATGCGATCCATAATGCCTTGAATATCGATTACCATAAATTTTCCTGTTATTTATATTTAAAAACTTGCAAACCAGACCGGGCTGCTCATAAACCGCCAGCCAGGCCAAATTGAATTATTTTTTTTCCAATTGTTGAATACGTCTTCTGAGCTGGGCCAGCTGCTGAAGAACAGCAGCATTTTTTTGCCAGACACTATGCGCTGCGATGGGAAAAACCCCTGTGTAACGACCCGGTTCAAGAAGATCAGAAGTAACAGCAGATCCACCCGAAACATGCACATCATCGCCAATCGTAATGTGACCTGAAACCATACCGGCACCTGCCACGGTACAACGGGTTCCTATTTGGGTAGAGCCCGCAATGCCTACACAAGCAGCCATTGCAGTATGGTCTCCGACCTTAACGTTATGGCCAATCATGATCTGGTTGTCCAATTTGACACCATTGCCAATAACCGTATCTTCAATGGCTCCGCGGTCTACCGTAGTACAAGCACCAATTTCAACATCATTACCAAGAACCACCCGCCCAAGTTGGGAGATTTTGCACCAGGCCCCTTTTTCACGGGTGTTATCAGGTGCGAAACCGAAGCCATCAGCACCAATAACCGAACCACTATGCAAAATACAACGTTCACCAATAATTACATCATGGTAAAGAGTGACATTCGCATACAAAATGCTGTTTTTTCCGACAACCGTATTTTTACCAATAACACAGGAAGCACCAATGATGCTGCCTGCAGCAATATTCACATTGGATTCAATAACGGCCAGCGGACCAATAGACACACCCTCTTCGATATGTGCATCAGGCGCTACAATCGCCGAAGGGTGTATTTGTTTTGGGATGGCATTTAACCTGAAGCGATCAAACCATTGTGCAATGCGTGCATACAGCAGATAGGGGTTTTCACATACCACCATCACAAATGGAACAGAGTCAGGCAAATGGTCAACTGCCTTTTGCGGCAAAATAACGGCAGCAGCGCCAGTCTTTAACAAATGTGGAAAAAACTTGGCATTTGAAAGGAAGCTGATTTCAGCCTTCCCTGCATTATTAAGGGAACCCAGGCCAAGAATAAATGGCAGCGGCTGATTCGAATTTTTTATTATCTGCCAATCCAGACCTTTCGTATCAACCTGTTCAAGCAGCTTGTCCAGCGTAACTGCCTGATCCTGATTCAATACAATTGCCATATTTATTTTTTATCCAATACTTGAATAACAGTATCGGTAATATCAATTCGCGCACTGACTGTTACAGCATCCTGAACAATAAGATCATAGTTGTCTTTTTCAGCAATTTCACGAATTGCGGCATTGGCCTTATCGACAATTCCTGAAAAAGCCTCATTGCGACGACGGTTAAAATCCTCTTGGAATTCACGACGTTTACGTTGAAGGTCGGTGTCGATATCGGCCAGTTCACGCTGGGCTTTAGTGCGTTCTGCATCAGTCATGACAGGCACGTTTTTATCAAACTCTTCAGCTTTGCTACGCAGCGTATTGGCCAGCTTTTGCAGTTCCTCATCCCTTTTCTTGAACTCAGTTTCAATTTTTTCCTGGGCTTCTTTTGCGGGAGCTGAATCGCGAAGGATCTTTTCAGTATTAACAAAACCAATTTTTAATGGGCTATTGCTGGAAGCTTCAGTAGTAGCCTCGGTTTTCTTTTCTTCCCCTGCGGTTGTTTTATTTGCTTGTGCGAATACCGCCGGTGCTGTTAATGTAAGACCGATTACTGACGTTGCAAGCAACATACCAACTTTACGTTTACCGAAAGTATTTTTTACCAAACTTGAACTCATGAAAATAACCTTATAATAAAAAAGGAATTATATAAAAATTCGTTCGTCAGGATAGTTTTAATATCAGCCTGACGATTAAATAACTGTTAAAGTTTGTAAACAGCCTTAGAATGCAGTACCAATCTGGAACTGGAAGGATTCTTTATTGTCACCCGGTTTTGCACTAATTGGCCGTGCATATGAAATTTGCAATGGGCCCAAGGGGGACTGCCATGACAGACCGACACCGGCTGAATAACGCCAGCCACACGGTTTATCTACCAGGCCACCATAATTTGCATTACCGTCGGTACATTTGGTTTTTCCTGAAACGCCCACCTTACCTGCATCGGCAAATACAAACCAGCGCAAGGTACGGTCATTTTGCGTACCCGGGAAAGGTAAAAACAACTGCAAATTAGCAATTACACGCGTAGAACCACCCAGATAGTCACCCGACTCCAGATCGCGTGGGCCTAATGAGGCACCTTCGTAACCTCGAACGGAGCCGATACCACCCGCATAAAGGTTCTTAATAACCGGGAAAGGCTTCTTGCTGTCAAAACTTTTACCGTAATCGGCACCAAGATTGAAGGCAAGTGTATAGTCTTTACCAAGTGGCAAATAATATTGTTGCTGGGCACTAAGCATATAGTATTTTAGATCGCCCAGGCCAGCAGTTGCCATAAGCGAAGTATAGTAACCTTTAGTTGGCGCCAATGCGCTATCGCGGGTATCTTTGGCCCAACCAAGGTTAAACAGGAATGTATTGGTAGATTCACCATAAATATCCACAAAGTCACGATAGGCTTGTGGAATAATGTGACCGGACTCTTTACTGGGCAATTCGATCTTGTTGTTTTCAAAGGTCAGCCCCATGAAAATACGGTCATTTTCAGAAATCGGCACCCCAAAGTTCATACCAAAACCAATAGAACGGGTACGGTAGTTATCTTCGTCTTGGTCTACGTTTGAGTTATAGGGCCGATCAATACGATAATACAGGGAAGTGGTACGGCTAATACCGCTTGACGTCCAGTAAGGGTCTGTGTGGGTAATAACAGCGGCACGATTGCGTTTGCTGGTATTAACCTGCAGGCCTAAATCGGTACCACTACCGAAAATATTCTCTTGGCTGATACCACCGGTAAATGAAAGTTTATCGGTAGAGCCATACCCTACACCAAGGTTAATCATGCCCGTTGGCTTTTCTTTGACGTCAACAATGATATCGACCTGATCATCGGCACCTGACACGGGAGCCTGTCCAACCTGAACTTCGTTAAAATAGCCCAGACGGTCTATTCGTTCACGGGATGTTGCCAATTGAGCGGCATCATACCAGGCGGCTTCCTGTTGACGTACTTCACGACGGATGACCTGGTCACGTGTACGTACGTTGCCACCAATATCGATGCGGCGCACATAAACACGCTTGCCCGGATCAACAAAGAAAGTCAAGTCGGCTTCGGTTGTGCCAGGAATAGCAACCGGATTGGGCGTTACCGTTGCAAATGCGTAACCCAGCTCACCCAGGCGGGTTTTAATGGCAGCCACTGTATCACGTGCTTTTGAAGCATTGAATACCTCACCGGATTTCGTGGATACCAATGACTCAAGCTCTGTATTCAAGTCAAGCAGATCACCGGCAAGCTGAACTTTGCGTAGCGTGTAAGGTTCACCTTCGCTAACGGTCATGTTGATGGAGATATCTTCCCGGTTGGGAGAAATGGTGACTTGTGGTGGCTCCATGGAAAAATCCAGGTAGCCACGGTCAAGATAGAAACCCTTAATGGTTTCTGTATCCTGCTCTAGTTTTTCTCGTGAATATTTATGTGTACCGGTATACCAGGTCATGAAACCGGGTGTGGTAAGGCTTAACTCATCAAGCAATTCACTTTCTGAAAATGCCTTGTTACCAACGATATTGATATCTTTAATCCGGGAGGAAACACCCTCGTCAACCGTAAAACTGACACCCACCCGGCTATTAGGCAATGGCGTAAGGGTTGAGCTGACATCAACACCATAATGCCCTTTGACAACATATTGCTGACGAATTTCTGTGGTGGCACGATCCAGGAGTGCCGGATCAAGTGCCCGGCCAACACCAAAGCCGACCTCAGACAATGCCTTGGTAATGCCCTTGTTATCAAAAGCACGCATTCCTTCAAAAGTAATGGAGGTAATAAGCGGGCGTTCTATAACGTTGATCTGGACAATATTATTAGCCGTATTGATCTTAACGTCATTAAAAAGCCCCGTCGCATACAAGCGACGGATTACATCTGAGGCCTGTTCTTCGGTAAATGTGTTGCCAATTTGCACAGGCATGTAACTGAATACCATTGAAGGCTCTGTACTTTCCAGGCCTGTAACCTGAATATCCTTGATGACAAAGGGAGGGAAAGCAAATGCAGCATGCGGTATTAATAGCGAGGCGATTAACGTTGGAATCGCTTTTTTTCTTATATATGTCATCGGACGAAAAGACATTAGGACTATCCTTGATTAATATTCAGTTAGAACATAACATGCGATTGTAAGGCAGAAATTCCTTATTTGCCAGTAAAAACCCGTTCTTTAGTACATCTAAAAAATCATAAAACACGGGCAATATCATTTACAAATGCAAATATCATTAAAAACAGCAATAATGAATAGCCGATCATCAGGCTTTTTTCCTGTATCTGTTCGGACAAGGCTTTTTTTCTGACTATTTCAATAAGACAAAAAACCATTTGGCCACCATCAAGACCAGGAATGGGGAGTAAATTCAGGACGCCAATACTCACGGTAATAAGCGCGATGAATTCAATAAACTTGTCCAGTCCGACCTGCGCGGATTGACCGGCGTAATCGGCAATAGCAATGGGGCCACTGATATTTTTCCAGGAAAGTTGCCCCATTACCATTTTGCCAAGCATTTTCAGGGAGAACCAGGCGGTATCAAAAGTTTGTACGGTAGCCAGATAAATACTTTCAAAAATGCCGTAGCGCACAGTAAGCGTAGGGTATTGACCAGAAAAAGCCACACCTATTTTACCGACCACCTTGTCATTTTCGTTCGCTTCAGCCCGTGGCGTAATAGTAAGTGATAACTCGGTGTTATCTCTTGATATAAGCAATGGCAGGGTCTCTTCAGGGCTGTTCTGGATAAGTTCAATCAAGCCAATAATGGTTATATCTTCATGGTTTCCTACACGTAAAACCAGATCACCATCACGCAGGCCCGCCTGCTTTCCTGCCCCGCCTTCAAGAACATTGGCGACTCGTGGCTTTGGTGCCATCAGGGCAAGACCAGCCTGTCCCATTAAATCAACACCTTCCAAGGTGCCGGTTACTTTGGGAAACTGTATGGCTGCATTGCGCGTTACGCCATTTTCAGTCTGAAGTTCTAGCGTAGTTGTAGATCCTGTAGTAAGTGGCTCGAGCAAGGCCAAACGGGCTTCAGCCCACCCTTGCACCTTAACCCCGTCCACCGCCAGCAACCTGTCTCCGCCTTGTATTCCTGCCACATAGGCGGCAGTATTGGGCTCGGGCTGGGCAAGATACGGCATGGGTTCTGTCGTACCACTTATTTTCATGCCAGAATAAATAATAATGGCCAATAAAAAGCTAAAAAACGGACCCGCGCCAAAGATAACAAACCGTTGCCAGGCAGTTTTCTGGCTAATGGCCTGCGCAGCTTCCCGTGCAGTTGCTCCTGCCGGTGGCTCTGCAAGCGGCTTGACATACCCGCCTAGCGGCAAGGCCGATACGGCCCATTCGGTGCCGTGTTTATCTGTTTTTCTGAAGAGGACTTTCCCAAAACCCAGTGAAAACCGCTCTACCCTTACGTTGTAATAACGGGCTGCAAGATAATGCCCCAGCTCATGGAAGACAACCACGATACTGATGGTAATAATAAAGAAAAGCAGATTTAAAAACATCAAGATCCTCGGGCAGGTCAATGGGTATTGTTTAACAGTTCACTGGTATGGCTTCTGGTTAGGGCATCAAGTTCGAAGACATCATCTATATGAGCTAATGATCCCTTGACAGTTCCTGCAAATCCATCAAGCATCTTTTCAATTGTAACGGCAATGTCGGTAAACTTTATTTTGTTTTTCAGGAAATAATCAACCGCTATTTCATTCGACGCATTAAGCACCACACAATCCGATTGGCTTGATTTCAGCGCATCAAAAGCCAGCTTCAGGCAGGGAAACCGTTGGTAATCAGGCAACTCGAAATTAAGCTGCAATAGACGGGACAAATCAAAATTTTCGGTATTATTTTCAATTCTGTCAGGGTAACCTAGCGCATATGAGATGGGAATACGCATATCTGGATTACCCAATTGCGCCAGCAGTGAGCCGTCAATATATTCAACCATTGAATGAATTGTGCTTTCAGGATGAACCAGAACATCAATTTTTGAGGCATCAACATCAAACATCCATTTTGCCTCGATAACCTCTAGTCCTTTATTTAACATAGTGGCCGAATCAATGGATATTTTTCTTCCCATGGACCAGTTTGGATGTTTGCACGCCTGTTCCGGGGTTACTGCAGAAAGCAGTGAAGGATCTGTATTACGAAACGGCCCACCAGAAGCAGTAAGAACAAGACGCTTTACCTGTGAGTTGTTCTGGCCGCCAGGTAAACACTGAAAAATCGCATTATGCTCACTATCAAGCGGTAACAAAGTGGCATTGTTTTTTTTAACGGTTTCCATAAACAGGGAACCGGCAGCAACCAGCGCTTCTTTATTGGCCAGCAAAATTCGCTTGCCAGCCTGCGCAGCCGCAAAGGCAGATGGCAAACCCGCCGTTCCCACAATTGCGGCTACGACCGTATCAACTTCTGCGTCACGGGCAGTCTCACATAACCCTTTAGAACCCACACGAATTTCAGGCATGGCCATATTTGCAGGCCAACGTTCCCTGAAGGTTTTTTCAGCGGCCTCATCAGGAACAATCACAACCTTTGGATGATGAACCAGGGAAAGCGCCAGCAATTTTTGAATGCGGCTATACGCACTAAGTGCATAGACGGAAAAACGGCCTGCATGTTTGCCAATGACATCCAGCGTACTATCACCAATGGAACCGGTGGCACCAAATATCGCTATGTTTTGCATAATAAATTAATAAATAAGTAAATACCAGATCAACATTGCAATCGGACTGACTGACAATACCGAATCCAGTCGATCCCAGACACCGCCATGCCCCGGCAATAAATGACTGGAATCTTTGAAACCTGCCCGGCGCTTCATGAGCGACTCATACAGGTCTCCAAAAATGGAATAAACAGCCAGCAACAAACCCACCACCGAGATTAGTAAAATAGAAGATTGTTGCAGCATGACATGGGAAAAACTGTTCTCTATGAATGCACTGGCTATCATCCAGATAATGGATGCCAAAATACCGCACAAGGCACCTGAACGGGTTTTCCCGGGGCTGATTTTAGGTGCAAGCTTTGCACCACCAAAGAATCTGCCTCCGAAATAGGCAAAAATATCGGCACACCAAATAAGAACCAAATAAGAAAAAACGAACCAAGCGCCATGTATAGCATACATAGTAATAATGGCATACCATGTTGTCACAATGGTAATAAAACCAAACAAGGCATGAAAGAAATTTTGTCCGCCCGGATCCATTTGTGCCCGATAAAGCACAATCGGTATAACCAACAGCCAGGCCAGCGCACTAATCACCACAAAAAACAGGCCCACCTTGTTGAGGATAGAATAGAACGACGTACCGGCAACCATCATATCGGGAAGAAAAATGGAACCGGTTAAAAACAGTATGAATAGCGCAACGGCACCCACATATTCGTGCCCTTTACCACGGCTTTCTTTTGGCAAGGCAAGCCGCAACCATTCCCAGAATGCTGCGGCTGCGGCGATACTGACAAAACCGTTAAAATATACTGGGTTAGCCATTGAAACAGCGACGATTAAAACCGCCAGAAGAACAATGGCCGTTATAACTCTTTGGCCAAGCATGAGTGCCCCCTTGTTATTTTGTTTTAAGCTGGGCACTGGTTCGCCCAAATCGGCGTTCCCGGCTCCGGTACCACTCAAAAGCCAACTCCAAATCTTCTTCCTTGAAGTTGGGCCAATAAGTATTGGTAAAATAAAGCTCCGTGTACGCCAGTTGCCAAATCATGAAATTTGAAATACGGCTTTCACCGCCTGTCCTGATGAACAGGTCAGGCTCGGGTGCCCAGGACATGGCAAGATAACTGTTAAACAATTGCTCATTGATTAACTCTGGAGAATGGACTGCTTGTGGATTTTCGGCTACAAGACGCCTCATTGCCTGCAAGATATCCCAACGGCCACCATAGTTGGCCGCAATCGTCAGGATCATTGTGGTATTGGTGCTGGTTTTTTCTTGCGATTGAAGAATGAGTTGCTGTAACTTTGGCTCAAACTGAGACAAATCACCTACAACTTTCAAGCATATACCATTTTTATTCAGACGTTTGACTTCCCTCTCTAGCGTACGAATAAAAAGCCGCATGAGCAAAGAAACTTCATCTTTCGGGCGACGCCAGTTTTCTGAACTGAATGCAAACAAGGTCAGGTAGCTGACGCCGCTTTTTACACAGTGCTCGACAACTTTACGTACGGCTTGCACACCACGAACATGCCCTGCTGTCCGTGGCAGTTTTCGGTCGGTTGCCCAACGGCCGTTGCCATCCATAATAATGGCAATATGTTTTGGCACACCATGGGTTTCCGGAATATCAAGTGTCGAGCTTAGAATCATTAGCTGGTTTCAATAAATGTAAATATTATGAATAATAAGCCAATGCTTAAACTTTCATGATCTCGGCTTCTTTTTGGGAAACCAGCGTGTCGATTTCAGAAACAAATTTATCCGTCATTTTCTGGATGTCATCTTGGGCGCGACGCTCATCATCTTCGGAAATTTCTTTGTCCTTGACCAATTTCTTGAAGGTATCATTGGCATCCCGGCGCAGATTACGAATGGCAATCTTCGCATCTTCGCCTTCATTCTTGACGACTTTACTCAGATCACGGCGACGCTCTTCTGTTAAGGCCGGCATCGGCACCCGCAAAAGCTCACCTAGCGCAACAGGATTCAGGCCAAGGTCCGATTCACGAATAGCCTTTTCCAGAGGAGCAGCCATTTGTTTTTCCCAAGGTTGCACACTTAGCGTACGGGCATCAATCACATTAACCGCGGCAACCTGGCTGACAGGAACCATTGAACCGTAATAATCAACCTGTACATGATCAAGCAGCGCGGCAGTGGCGCGACCGGTACGAATTTTTGATAAATTGTTTTTCAGCGTTTCAATGGATTTGTTCATCCTGGTTTCAGCTGATTTTTTTACTTCTGAAATACTCATTACATATCCTTTATACGTGAACTAACGTGCCTTCATCTTCACCGCATATTGCTCTTTTCAGAGCACCTGGCTTGTTAATTGAAAAGACCATAATTGGCAGTTTCTGATCACGACACAAGGCAAATGCCGTTGCATCCATGACTTCAAGCCGGCGGGAAATTGCCTCATCAAAACTGATACGGGAGTATCTTGTGGCAGTAGGATCTTTATTGGGATCAGCAGAATAAATACCATCTACTTTTGTGGCTTTCAAGACAATTTCAACCCCCATTTCAGCACCACGCAATGCTGCAGCGGTATCGGTGGTGAAAAATGGATTACCTGTCCCTGCAGCAAAAATAACCACTTTTTTCTCTTCGAGATAACGCAATGCCTTAGGGCGAATATAAGGCTCAACCACCTGGTCGATATTCAGGGCAGATTGAACCCGTGCTACCACACCGTGATTTTTAAGCGCGTCTTGCAGGGCAAGCGCGTTCATTACCGTTGCCATCATGCCCATATAGTCTGCAGTTGCCCTGTCCATGCCTTGTGCGCCAGGTGCCACGCCGCGGAAAATATTACCCCCGCCAATGACAATAGAAAGCTCTATACCCATTTTTGCAACTTCAGCAATTTCTTCTGTCATACGTATAATCGTTGCTCGATTAATACCATACGCATCTTCGCCCATTAAGGCTTCACCAGAAAGCTTTAAAAGAACGCGTTTAAATTTATTGCCATTCATGCCAAGGCATCCTTAAAAAAATTAACATGCTATTGTAACAAGTCTGGGGCAAGACTTTTGCAGTTTTCAAAAATAATCCCCTCAAAAGGGGATTATTTTCGGCAGGCCTAATTGCTTGAATTAGTTACCGGTAGCGGCAGCCACTTCAGAGGCAAAATCACTAACTTGCTTCTCGATGCCTTCACCAACCACAAAGATCGCAAAGCTGGAAATAGAGGCTTTGTTTTCTTTCAGCATTTGCTCAACGGTTTGTTTGTCATTTTTAACAAATGGCTGGGTCAACAAGGTAACTTCCTTAAGGAATTTGGCAATAGAACCCTCGACCATTTTAGTAACGATCTCTGCGGGTTTACCAGATTCAGACGCTTTTTGCTCGGCTACGGAACGCTCTTTTTCAATTTCCTCAGCAGGAACACCTGTAGCATCGAGGGCTTTAGGCTTTGTTGCCGCAATGTGCATGGCCAGGTCTTTACCCACTTCCTGGTCGCCAGAGAACTCTACTAGCACACCAATACGGCCACCGTGAACGTAGCTGGACAACAGGTTTTCTGTTGCGATACGCTGGAAGCGGCGAATAGACATGTTTTCGCCGATTTTACCGATTAAGGCTGAGCGCGTGGACTCTACGGTACCTTCAGCAAATGGCAGCGCAGACAATGCCTCAACGTCAGCGGGATTTTCTTTTGCCACCAACTCTGCCATCTGATTGACAAAGTTTATGAAGTCATCATTTTTAGCAACGAAATCGGTTTCGCAGTTAATTTCAACCACAGCCCCGGTCTTGCCATCTTCAGCAATGTACAGACCAACCAGACCTTCAGCTGTAACACGTGAAGCGGCCTTACTGGCTTTGCTACCCAGTTTGACACGCAAAATTTCTTCAGCGCGATCCATATCACCATCAGCTTCTGTTAGTGCTTTTTTACACTCCATCATGGGCGCATCTGTTTTCTCGCGCAGTTCCTTTACCATCGCAGCAGTAATCGCAGCCATTTTCACTCCAGTATTTTTAAAGTCGCCCCGACTAGGCGGGGCGAATTGAATTTACAAATATAATTGATCAGCCTTACGGGATCAATCAACGGCACACCCGATTTTCATGACAAATGAATATCGGGCAAGATGCCGCCTATTAGTTGTTGTCGTCTTCCTGAACTTCTTCAACGAACTCTTCCTCACCCTCAACAATGGTTTCAACCAAACCATTCAGGCTTTGCTCTCGACCTTCAAGGCAGGCATCAGCCACGCCTTTTGCATAAAGAGCGATAGCTTTGGCAGAGTCATCGTTACCAGGAATAACATAATCAATGCCATCTGGTGAGTGATTGGTATCAACCACGGCGACCACGGGGATACCCAGTGTACGGGCTTCCTGGATGGCAATTTTGTGGTAGCCCACGTCAATAACAAACAACACATCGGGAAGGTTGTTCATATCCTTGATACCACCGATGGACTTGTTCAGTTTTTCCAGTTCGCGATCGAACATCAGGGCTTCTTTCTTGCTCATGCGCTCGGTGCTGCCATCAGCAACAGCCGCTTCCATTTCTTTCAGGCGCTTGATAGAACTTTTGACCGTTTTAAAGTTGGTCATCATGCCGCCCAGCCAGCGGCTGTCAACATAAGGCATGCCTGCGCGTGCGGCTTCAGCTGCAATGGTTTCACGTGCAGCACGTTTTGTACCAACAAACAAGATCTTACCGCCACGGGCAGCTGTCTGGCGAACAAATTTCATTGCTTCCAGGTAGTTACCGACGGTTTTTTCCAGGTTGATGATATGAATTTTGTTACGGCTACCAAAAATGTATTGAGACATTTTGGGATTCCAGTAACGGGTTTGGTGACCAAAGTGTACACCTGCTTCCAGCATTTCACGCATTAATGACATGATATAAAACTCCAAAGGGTTAGTTCCTGTGTATTTTCAGTATTGACCTTATCTTTTAAAATCAACACCCTAGGAAAAAATACACGCGATTTACTACATAATCAAAAATAAAAATAAATGGTACAATCCATACTTTTATTACTTCTTACCCGACAATTTCAGGTAAGCCCGCCATTGTACTATCTTTTTTATAATTTACTCAAGCAGTTATGCCAATTTTAACAAATCAAAATGACATCGACCAAATGAGGGACGCCTGCCAAACAGCCGCCTCTGTACTGGATTATATTGCACCTTTTATCAAGGCAGGTGTAACAACCGGTGAGATTGATCGCCTGTGCCTTGATTACATGATCAATGTCCTAAAGGTCAAATCAGCCACTATCGGCTATGCCCCACCTGGACACCCGCCTTATCCTGGAAGCGTATGCATTTCAGTCAATCATGTCATTTGCCATGGCATTCCTGGTGACAAAAAACTCAAGAACGGAGACATCCTTAATATTGACGTTACGATTATTAAAAACGGCTGGCATGGTGACACCAGTCGCATGTTTTATGTAGGCCCTCCTTCTATTCTGGCAAAACGTCTTATAGAAAATGCCTATGAGTGCATGTGGCTGGGTATCCAGCAAGTTAAACCCGGTGCAACGCTTGGTGATATTGGCCATACGATCCAAAAACATGCTGAATCCAACGGGTTTTCTGTCGTTCGTGAGTACTGCGGACACGGTATAGGCCGCAATTTCCACGAAGAACCCCAGGTCTTGCATTTTGGCAAACCCGGAGAAGGCCTGAAGCTGGAAAAAGGCATGGTCTTTACCATAGAACCCATGATTAACGCAGGGCGCAAAGAGTCACGCATATTGGCCGACCAATGGACCGTGGTGACTCGCGACCACAGCCTTTCAGCCCAATGGGAGCATACTATTATTATCACCGACACTGGCTACGAAGTTCTTACCACTTCTCCCGACATGCCGGCACCACCGGCTTTTATCAAGCAATAAAAAATGAATATTCCCAGCAAAGCTTTACTTGTCAAACAACAGCTCAATGAACAACAAAAGCATTTGTTCAATTTATACAGGCAACAAAAAATAAGACCGGATACTTTGCTGGTATCACTTCGTAAAGTCATCGACCAGGCTTTCAAAAATCTGATCGAGTTCCATCCACTTCCCCAAAATGCGGCCCTATGTGCCGTAGGCGGTTATGGCCGAGGTGAACTGTACCCGTTTTCAGATATTGATATCCTGATTCTCCTTAAAGAAGATCCCACTCCACAAGAAAAAATCGCGCTTGAGTCATTTGTTGCCCTGCTATGGGATCTTGGCCTTGAAATTGGTCATAGCGTCCGAACGATTAATCAATGCCTTGAAACTGCCAAAACAGATATAACCATAGAGACCTCATTGCTGGAATTGCGTTTTGTGCTGGGCAACCGAAAACTGGCCCTTGAACTGGAGCGGCAATTTCATGGCAGGCTAAATCCGCGCGAATTCTTTCTGGCTAAAAAACTTGAATTACAACAACGTCATGCCCGCTTCAGCGACACCCCCTACTCTCTTGAGCCCAACTGCAAAGAATCACCTGGTGGCCACAGGGACATGCAGCAAATACACTGGCTGGCACAGGCTGCCAGAATGGGAGCCAGTTGGCGCCATCTGGTTACCGCAGGCTTAATGACTGATGACGAATCCAGCAAACTAAAAAAAGCCGAGCAGGAATTCAAGCGCCTGCGCATTGAGCTTCATTTGCTGGCCAATAAACGTGATGATCGCCTGTTGTTTCATACGCAACCCATCTTGGCAGAAATTTACAAAATAAAACCCCAGGGCAGCAAGCGCCCCAGTGAAGTGCTCATGCAGCGGTATTACAACTCGGCTCGTATTGTTTATCAGCTCACTCAATTCATGATGCAAAATTTTCAGGATTATTTTTTCCCGGTCACCAACCCCAGGATCATTGATATTGATGAAGATTTTTGCAGCATCCAGCAAAGACTGGACATCAAGGCTGATGACGCCTTTGAACGCAAGCCCCAGCTACTGTTAAAGTCGTTTCTGGTTATGCAGCAACATCCCGAACTAAGCGATATGACCGTTCGTACGCAGCGCGCCATCTGGAGTTCGCGCTTCAGGATAGACGCCCAATTCAGGCGCAATCCGGTTAACCGCTGGCTGTTTTTACAAATCCTGCAATCTCCCACCGGCATCGTACATAACCTGCGACGCATGACCATGCTTAATGTGCTCCCCATGTACATCCCTGCATTTAAAAATGTGGTTGGTCAGATGCAACATGACTTATTCCATGTATATACCGTAGATCAACACACATTAATGGTTATTCGCAACCTGCGACGCTTTACCATGCCCGAACACGCCCGCGAATACCCCCTGTCCAGCCATCTGATTGCTTCTTTTGAAAAACACTGGTTGCTATATGTGGCCGCCCTGTTTCACGATATCGCCAAAGGGCGTGGTGGCGATCATTCTGAACTGGGTGCGCTTGAAGCACGAAAATTCTCCAAAGATCACAAGCTTGAGCCAGAAGACGCCCGCTTGGTTGAGTTCCTGGTTGAAAACCATCTTGTCATGTCCAGAGTTGCTCAAAAACAGGACTTATCAGACCCGCAAATTATCCAGAATTTTGTTGATTTAGTAAAATCAGAGCGCAGCCTGAGTGCGCTTTATCTGCTTACTGTGGCTGATATCCGCGGCACCAGCCCTAAAGTCTGGAGCGCCTGGAAAGGTAAACTGCTTGAAGATTTATATCATCGCGCATTGGCTGCCCTGGGCGGTGCGCAATTGGATCGCAGCAGTATTTTGGCACAACGAAAAAATGAAGCCATGGCCTTAATCTGTCTTGCCGGCCTTGACGATGAAGACCGCGAAGCATTCTGGTCAAAAATGGATGTTGCCTACTTCTTGCGCCATGAACCCCAGGAAATTGCCTGGCATACCCGGCAACTATATAAGACTGCTTCTACTGAACAGACCGTTGTGAAAGCCCGTCCCACTGAAAAAAACGAAGGGATTCAGTTATTGGTCTACACCAAGGACAAGGAAAACCTGTTTGAACTGATTTGTTCCTATTTCTACGAAAACCAGATTAACATTCTTGATGCCCGTATCCATACCAGCAATGACGGCTACGCGCTAGACAGCTTTATCATTGAGAGCCCGATCTTTGGAGAAGATACCCGTTCTTATGTGCCCATTATCGAACACGGCCTGGTTAATAAAATCACCAAAAAATTACTGGGGAATTTTCAGTGCGACCTCATCAGAAGAAGCCAACTCAACATGACCGCGGGCATTCGCCGGTCCCGTACCTTTCCTGTTGTACCCAGTATAGAATTACAACCGGACGAGCAAAGCAGATCATGGCGACTTTCAATTACAGCCACCGATACACCAGGTATACTATATAGCCTCGCTGTCACTTTCAGCAGGCATAATATCAATCTTCAAATGGCCAAAGTCATGACGCTGGGCGAACGTGTGGAAGACGTCTTCATCATCGATGGCGTAGCACTTGAAAATCCGCGTACGCAACTTCTGTTTGAACGCGACCTGCTTGAAACCCTGAAAACCATTACTTATCCGGATACCCGCATCAAATGATGATTAACGAGTATGTTTATTTTATCGGCCGCAGTTTTCTGTTTGTTGTTGGCACCTTGCTCCCTATTGTAAATCCACCTGCAGTAACACCTATATTTTGGGCTATGACCAGTGGCGCCAGCAACTCAACCCGCGCCTTGCTGGCCAAAAGAATTGCCATTAACGTGCTTATTATGCTTATTTTTGCTACGGTGGCGGGCAATGTTATCCTGAGTTTTTTTGGCATTTCCCTGCCTATTGTAAGCGTAGCCGGAGGGCTGCTGGTGGTAGCCAGCGCATGGCAATTACTTAATGCCAAAGATAACGATACGGTCCATGCAGAAAAACTGGCCGAACAATTCACGCTGGAAAAAGTTAAGGCCCATGCTTTTTTTCCTTTAACTTTCCCTATCACTTGTGGCCCTGGTAGCATTGCTGCCGCCATTACGGTTGGCGCAACCTTGCAAAGCGCCAGTCCTACTGACAGTCTGCTTAATTTAACAGGCACCTTAACGGGGATTATCGTTGTGGCAGTGGTGGTCTATCTCTGCCTGCGATATGCGGCTCAATTTCTTTATAAGCTGGGCTCAACAGGAACCGCTGTTTTCATGCGCCTTTCCGCCTTTATCCTGTTTTGCATTGGCGTACAAATCGTCTGGAATGGTGCTTATGAGCTTATAATGTCCCTTTCAGGCGATATTGCCAAACTTAAACCCTAAGAGCAAAGTCATTCATGATACAAAAAACATTAAATTTCATTGCCTTAGCCTGCCTGTCTGCGGTGGGCATTGCCTTGTTTTCGCAGCACGCCCTTGACATGCCTCCCTGTGCATGGTGCGTCTTGCAACGCCTGATATTTTTGTGCATTGCGGCAGTATGCCTGCTGACTAATTTCATCAATGCCGGGGCTATCAAGCGAATAGCAGCATTGACTAGCGCAGGATTAGGTATTAGTGGTATTTTTGCCGCCTGGTACCAATACAGCGTGGCCGCTGAAATGTTTTCCTGTGATCTGACTTTTGCCGACCAATTCATGTCGCGAACCACCGGCCTGGATGGCGCCATACCCTGGCTGTTTGGCATTTATGCCAGTTGCATGGACGCCCGGGTAGAATTCTTTGGTATTGAATACGCACTGTGGAGCCTGCTGTTATTTGCAGTCATTGTAATTGCTTCTTTGGCAGTATTATTCATAAAAAATAACACTGCCAGATAAAAACAATTTAGTTGTTAGCGCCGTTATTGGCCGCATACCCATATTGAATTGCAAACCACCCTGTGGCTCTGAATTATTATCCTCTTGGTGGCGGCTGTCATGCAGACGTTTTAGATAGGCTTCGTCTATATCACCCGTCACATATTTTCCGTCAAAACAAGAAGCCTCATATTGGCTAATAGTTGGATTCAAATCATGAATGGCCCGTTTAAGATCGGCAAGATCCTGATAAACCAGGCCATCGGCACCAATTTCTCTGGCCACTTCCTCGGGCGTTCTTCCATTAGCAATCAGGTCATCTTGTGAAGGCATGTCAATGCCATACACATTAGGGAAACGCACGGCTGGCGCAGCAGATGCAAAATACACCTTGTTGGCACCCGCTGCCCTGGCCATATCCACAATTTCACGACTTGTCGTGCCACGTACAATAGAATCATCAACCAGTAAAATATTTTTACCTTTAAATTCCATGCCCATGGCATTTAATTTTTGACGTACTGATTTTTTACGTACTGCCTGTCCAGGCATAATAAATGTACGCCCGACATAACGGTTCTTGATAAAGCCTTCACGGTATTCCAGTTTCAGGTGAGAAGCCAGTTCCATGGCGGCAGGTCGGGAAGAATCAGGGATTGGCATCACCACGTCAACATCGCTTAAACGCAATTGCTTGGCAACCTTGATGGCCAGATACTCCCCCATTTTAAGACGGGCGTTATAAACGTTTATCCCATCAATGGTTGAATCAGGTCGGGCGAAATAGACATACTCGAACAAACAGGGCGTCAAGACAGGATTTTCAGCACATTGTTGTGACGACACATTCCCATCAAGATCAATAAAGATCGCCTCACCTGGCTGTATATCGCGAACAAAATCAAATCCGATACCTTCGATGGCTACAGATTCTGACGCGACAATCCACTCGGCCCCCTGTTCGGACTCCGAGCGACCCAGGCATAAAGGACGAATGCCAAACGGATCACGAAAAGCCAGCATGCCGTAGCCTGAAATATTGGCAATAACGGTATAGGCGCCTTTTACCCGTTTATGAACCGCCGCCACTGCCTTGAAAATCGTGTCAGTATCTAAAGATATGCCATGTGCTGCATTTTGCAGTTCGTTGGCAAGGACGTTGAGCAGGACTTCCGAGTCGGAATTGGTATTAATGTGGCGACGATCCACCTTAAACAGCGACTCGCGTAATTCACGCCAATTGGTCAGGTTGCCATTATGGGCAAAAGTAATGCCAAATGGTGCGTTAACATAAAAAGGTTGCGCCTCTTCGAGACTGTCACTTGAGCCAGCCGTAGGGTAACGTACCTGGCCGATGCCGGAATTGCCGGGCAATGACCTCATGTTACGTGTTCTGAACACATCCCTAACCAGGCCATGCGCCTTGAACATATTAAAATTATTGCCATTTGCCGTTGCTATACCCGCAGCATCCTGACCGCGATGCTGCAATAAAAGCAAGCTGTCATATATCAATTGATTAACAGGAGAGCGACCGACGATCCCGACTATTCCACACATATTGTGTATACCTATTTTTAACGATGAAAACTACTGATAAGGCAGGTAAGACCCCACATCTTCGGGCAACAACAGCGTGATCTGTTTGACCAGATTGACTGCAGGCCCTGAAAAACGTGCATTTACCCACCATTGTTCCTCAGGAAACGCAGTGTATCCTGCTATAACCACCAGCACAAGAACAATAAGAATGCCCCGTGCCAGGCCAAATAAAATACCAAGCCCCCGATCGGCTGGCCCAAGACCCGTTTTTTCAATGAGCGTCCCGAGAGTCAGGTTAAGCAAACCCACCACCAACAAAACACCAATAAAGGTCAAGCCATAACCAATGCCCATGCTTAAAAGAGAGTTATCTATTAATGTCTGGAACCAGGGGTATACATGGGGCCCCCACCAGACCGCGCCAATAAACGCAGCGACATAGGCAATCAAGGAGAAAAACTCTTTCAGGAATCCCCTTAACAATCCCAGCAAGCCGGACGCCGCAACGATAGCCAGCGCGACATAATCAAATTCGGTCACAATGTTTAATTGGATGAAATAAACCCGTTATCGTAACCTAGCGTACGCAAACGGGTTTGAGCTGCCTGTGCAGCTTCGCGTGAATTGAATGGCCCTACGCGGAGGCGGTATTGCTGTTTACCATTAACCATCGCACTTTGCACATAGGCATTGGAAACACCCGAATTAATTAATTTTCCACGCCTGTCTTGTGCGTCTTTGGAAGACGAATAAGAGGCAATTTGCAAAGAGTAATTGCCACTGGTTACCTTGGTTGAACTTTTGGGTTTGACAGAAGGGCTGCGTCCCTCTAGCAATGCCAGGGCACGTGAACCATCATCGGTGCGTTCAGTCTCTTTGATGGTAATCCGATTATCGGACTTTTTAATCTCAACCGGCTTGGTCCGTTCGGGCGCCTGTTTTTTAACCACTTCTTTAGACTCTGACTGACGATCTGGCGCTGTGGACACTTGCTCAGTCAAGTTTTTTGTACGGTTAGCTGACGCTGTTGCAGTGCCAGAGGCCACTGATTCGACTGGCGTATCCTGTGTTTGCCCGGAAATCAGGGCAGTGTCGGATGCAACCGAACCGGTTACTTGTATATCTCCGGAAACGGTGCCATCTGTATTGACAAGCTGGGAGGTTGAGACGCTGCCATTGGACTCAACACCGGGAGCAGTAATTACCGACAGGGTACCCGCCACGTTTGAATCGTTATGGCCCCCTGCAACCAAAGGAGCCACTGATGGCAGCTGCTGAATATTGGGCGTGTCATTTGAGTCAAGAATAGCAGGAACCACGATAATTGCCAAAATAATCAATACAATGGCACCCACCAGCCGGTTACGAGCCTTGGCCTTAAGCGCCTGCTGCTCTGATTCGCTTATGCGTGTACGTGACCGATGGAGCTGACCCTGGTTATTTTGTGAATTGAACAATCCCATAAAAATCCTTGTTGAGCGTTAACTTGGCGGCTAACTTACCCTTTATTTAATTTTTGCATAACAGTTGCCACCGTTACAAATGAACCAAAGACCACAACCCTATCATTGTCAGTCATTTTTTCTTGTGCCGCTTCATAGGCACTTACTGGCGTATCATAGACCATAACGGTTGGCAAACCATCTTGATCGGCAGGAAAAAGAGCCTTGATTTTATTGGCAATTTCCTGCCCCGATCGTGCCCGGTCACCGGGCAAACTTGCACAATACCAGTGATCGATGCGCCGGCCCATATTTTTCAGGACTTCATCACAATCCTTATCATTTAGCATCCCGATAACACCATGGGTATATGGGAAATAAGCCATGCCGTCAAGGTTATGGGCCAAAACCGCAGCGGCGTGCGGATTATGGGCCACATCAAGAATCACGGTTGGCTGGCCGGGCAATATCTGGAATCGACCCGGTAATGATGCTTGCAACAAGCCTTCACGGATAGCCTGAATGGGAACTGCCAGACGATCACGCAGGGATTCTATGGCCGCCAGTGCGGCAGAAGCGTTTAACAGCTGATTACCACCACGCAGGGCCGGATAGGCCAATGCATTGCGCCGTTGCGTGCGTCCGGCAAACGCCCATTGCTGTTTATCACCAGAATAATTGAAATCTTTGCCAAACAGCCATAGGTCGGCACCTATATTGTTGGCGTACTCAAGCAGGGATTGAGGAGGCTCAGGGTCGCTGCAAATAGCGGGCTTTCCTGCCCTGAAAATATGCGCCTTTTCAAATCCGATTTCTTCACGGGTATTGCCCAGCCACTGAGTATGATCTACATTTACGCTGGTAACAATAGAGCAGTCGGCATCAATAATATTGACCGCATCAAGCCGGCCACCCAGACCGACTTCAAGCACGGCCACATCAACATTATGCTGTTTGAACAACAACAAAGCCGCCAGCGTTGTGTATTCAAAATAAGTCAGGGAAATTTCACCACGCGCCTTCTCGATATGGGCAAGTTGCGCAATGATGGCTGCATCATGAACAATATTGCCATCTAAACGAATACGCTCATTGAAATGAATTAAATGCGGTGAGGTGTACATACCAACAGAATAACCGGCCGCCAGGTAGATGGATTCAAGCATGGCACAGGTAGAACCCTTGCCATTGGTACCACCTACAATAATTTTTACACTGGACGTATTGATTTCCAGGCGCTTGGCCACTTCACTAACGCGATCCAGACCCATGTCAATGGAAGTTGAATGAATGGATTCAAGATAAGCCAGCCATTCATCAAGGGAATGCTGTTCTGTAGGTACGGCAATCATTGCAATAATTTTAAATACTTAACGGTTAATAGCTTATTTTAAGCGACACCAAGAAAAAACTCTCTTATTTTCCAGAAAACCGGAAAATAAGAGAGCGTTAATCCTGACACGAAACGGTATTATTTACGCCTGACAGGCGGTAAATCGGTGCAGCTGCCATGTGCGGCTTCTGCTGCCATACCAACAGATTCACCCAGTGTTGGGTGTGGGTGAATGGTTTTGCCAATATCTACGCTATCAGCACCCATTTCAATGGCCAGAACCACTTCACTGATTAAATCGCCGGCACCGGTACCAACAATAGCACCACCTAAAATGCGATGGGATTCGGCATCAAAAATCAATTTGGTAAAACCTTCGTCACGGCCATTGGCAATAGCCCTGCCTGAAGCCGCCCAAGGGAAGACCCCTTTCTCGATTTTGATACCCTCTTTTTTGGCTTGTTCTTCGGTAAGGCCAACCCATGCCACTTCAGGATCGGTATAGGCCACAGAAGGAATAACACGGGCATCAAAAAAGCTTTTCTGGCCAGCGATCACTTCGGCCGCAACATGCGCTTCATGTACGGCTTTATGTGCCAGCATAGGTTGCCCCACCAAGTCACCAATCGCAAAAATATGCGGTACATTGGTACGCATTTGTTGGTCAACTGAAATAAAG
>JAVESC010000157.1:0-4251 GCA_034006805.1 Advenella sp. | reverse complement strand
TTTATGCAATAACGTAAACCGCCCCGGTCTTTTGGGCCATCCGGGAACACATGCCCCAAATGAGAGTCCGCAATCCTGCTACGTATTTCTATACGCTGCATGTTGTAACTTAGGTCTTTATGCCTGCTTACCGCATTCTCATCAATGGGTTTGGTGAAGCTTGGCCAACCACAACCCGAATCATATTTATCCCGAGAACTAAATAAAGGCTCATTGCTCACGATATCCACATACAAGCCCGGCTCAAACAAATGGTCATAAGCATGACTAAACGCAAACTCGGTACCATTTTGCTGGGTAATACGATACTGCTCTTCAGTCAGACTTTGACGCAATAAGTAATCCTCAGGTTTCTGAAATTTTTTCCAATCAACCTTATTAGTTACTGAATTCTGTTTTTCCAGCGGGATCTCGGCCTTACTTAAATCAATATGACAATATCCATTGGGATTTTTAACCAAATAATCCTGATGATATTCTTCGGCATCATAAAAATGCACCAAGGGCTGATTTTCTACAACCAAAGCCTTGCGGTATTTTTTTTGCTCCGCATCCAATGCCGCCTGAATTACGGGCTTTTCGTCAGGATCAGTAAAATAAACCCCGGTACGATACTGCGTACCGCGATCATTACCCTGTCTGTTCAAACTGGTTGGATCAATAACACGAAAATAATAAGTAAGGATATCAGGCAGGCTTAACCGATCTGCATCGTAGGTAACCCTGACAGTTTCAGCATGACCCGTTTTCCTGTAAATCACATCCTCATAGCTGGGGTTGTCTGTACGACCGTTCGCATAACCGGAAACCGCATTAATAACGCCAGGGATACGTTCAAAGTAAGCTTCTACCCCCCAAAAGCAACCACCGGCCAGATAAATGACTTTTTGGCTCATCGCTATCGAAGCCGTATCCTTGACTGGCTTGTAAAATGACTGGGCAATTTTCCTTAAATCTGATTTGGGGTCTTGCACCAGCGCAATTGCCTGATCCCTATGTAAACTGCCTTTAATTACCCGAACCAGACGTTTGTCTTTATCGAATAAAGCCCAGCTGGGATACACGGCAACACTGGAATTTTTAATTGTTTTGCCTTCAGGATCCAACAACACTGGTAGATCTGGGTAACTTAAACCCGCATACCACTCATTGAAATCGACCAATGATTTTTCTCCCAATTTACCAGGAGAAACCACAGAAACCAGATTAATATCCGCAAAACGCTCGTCCTGAGCCCAGCTCTGGGTAGTTTCCAGTTCTGACAAACATAATGGACACCAGCTTGCCCACAGCTTTACCAGTGTAGGTCGGCCTTCTTGTATCCATTTTTTAGCCGATTGCCCTTTACCATCCTGTAAAGTCAATAAATGCTGAAAACCGGCCGTATCATTTGCATAAGTCTTGCCTGAGCCAAAACCAAATATAACTGCAAACAACATCAAAAAACCGAAGAAAAACACCCCAACAGAACTGCACTGTCTGGCTTTCATAATTGAATCCTAAAAATAGTAATAAATACCTTACCTTGGTAAGATCTATTTTCTTATAACTCGTTCAGGGAAGTGGCCAATTTAGAAAAATGGATTGAAACCAAATGTTCGGTGAAGAAAAAAACTACTGATTAAAGCCGCTTTAAATTCGGCAGCGCAGGCTTTTGAGAAATGAGGGTATTTCTGACCAATTTAATTGCCATGTCGATAAATTGTTAAAGCATTAATAACACAGCTTTTTTACAACAAAATAAGAAGTCGCAATGCCATACTGGCTCAAGTAAAACAATCAACTCAGCATCATTAATATGACCAGGCAACTTAATTTTTTTCTGCTTACCCAGTACTGTATGCACTACTGGATATTTGCCAATGGCAAATATAATTGCATTTTTGACTATTTCAGGCAATAAAAAAGCCGCTATAAAAGCGGCTAATTTATTGAATACAAAGCGTTTTATTGGTCCCCCCGGCTGGACTCGAACCAGCGACCAAAGGATTATGAGTCCTCTGCTCTAACCAACTGAGCTACAGGGGGATAATGCAACCAAAGGATGATGAGTCTTTTGGCTTACCCTCTTTGTATAAGCTTTCCTGAATATTCATTTACATCCAGAAAGACCAGTATTAAACCATACTTATTACTGATTTTCAAGAATTACTGATTTTCAAGGAAGCTTTTAAGTTTATCTGCCCTGCTAGGGTGGCGCAACTTTCTTAAGGCTTTTGCTTCAATCTGGCGAATACGCTCACGGGTAACATCAAATTGTTTGCCCACTTCTTCAAGCGTCTGATCTGAGCTGATACCAATACCAAAACGCATTCTTAACACTTTTGCTTCGCGAGGTGTCAGCGAGTCAAGAACTTCTTTGAAGGCATCGCGCATAGACCCATACAACGCAGAATCTGCCGGAGCCAGGGTAGCGCCATCTTCAATAAAATCACCCAGGTGGGAATCATCGTCATCGCCAATTGGGGTTTCCATAGAAATGGGCTCTTTGGCAATTTTCAGAATCTTGCGAATCTTTTCCTCGGGCATATCCATTTTCTGTGCCAGAGTTGCCGGATCGGGCTCAACGCCAGTTTCCTGCAAAATTTGACGATTGATACGATTCATCTTATTGATGGTTTCAATCATGTGAACCGGAATTCGAATCGTGCGGGCCTGATCAGCAATGGAACGGGTAATTGCCTGGCGAATCCACCATGTTGCATAGGTAGAGAACTTATAACCACGGCGATACTCAAATTTATCCACCGCCTTCATAAGACCAATATTACCCTCTTGGATAAGATCAAGGAACTGCAGGCCACGATTGGTATATTTCTTGGCAATTGAAATTACCAGACGCAGGTTGGCCTCGATCATTTCTCGCTTGGCTTTCTTGGCTTTGGCTTCACCCGTTACCATGCGCTTATTGACTTCCTTCAGATCCTTGATAGGTAATATCACGGATTTTTCAAGGTCAATAAGTTTTTGTTGAATCTCATGAATATCAGGAATTGAGCGTTCAAGGGTAGCGGCATAAGATGGATTTTTCGCCACTTCCTTATGAACCCAATCAAGATTGGTTTCATTGCCTGGAAACACTTTGATGAAATAAGAACGTGGCATGCCAACACGATCAATACATGTATGTAAAATCGTTCGTTCCAGCGTGCGAACCTCTTCAACCTGCGTACGCAGGGAGTCTGCCAGACGCTCTACCATTTTCGCGGTAAAACGCACTCCGATCAGTTCACCCAGAACGGCTTGTTTGGCTTCCATGTATTCAGGCGTTTTGTAACCGCCCTCTTCATAGATATCTTTCATCTTGCCAAACCAGTGTTCGACAGAGTCGAATTTGGCAAGCGCCTCATCACGCAAGGTCTCTATCTGCCTGCTGCTCATGCCACCGGCAGGTACATCTTCCTCGTCATCTTCCACGACACCTGAACCGGCATATTCTTCGCCATCCTCAGACAACAGGCCATCAACGACCTCATCAATTTGAGCCTGGCCATCGCGTACGCGCTGGATATGATTCAGGATTTCCTTGATGGTTGTAGGACAAGCGGCAATTGCCATGACCATATGCTTAAGGCCATCTTCAATTCGTTTGGCGATTTCAATTTCGCCTTCCCTGGTCAACAGCTCTACCGTACCCATTTCACGCATATACATACGGACAGGATCAGTAGTACGGCCAAAATCGGAATCAACCGTTGTTAATGCCGCTTCGGCCTCATCCTCGACGTCATCATCGGGGGAAGCCATTGGCGCATTATCGTTAAGCAGCAACGACTCGGCATCGGGTGCCTGATCATAGACTGAAATACCCATATCACCGAAGGTACTGATAATGCTATCAATCGCTTCAGCATCTACCAGATCATCGGGCAATTGGTCATTAATTTCACTGTAAGTAAGATAACCACGATCTTTACCCAGTTTGATTAATTGCTTGAGCCGATTCCGGCGCGCTTCGAGTTCTTCAGCTGAAAAAGGACTTCTGGAACAACCCGTAACAACGTCTTTGGCATCTTTAGCACGCTTACCACGTTTTACAGGTTTAAGCTCAGGGACTTCTTCCGCCTCTTCATCACCATTATCGAGAAAATCATCCTCGTTACTTTTAGGCTTTGATGGGCGTCCCGGCTTGCGTCCGCTAGAAGCTGGCGCCTTGGTTTTTTTGCTTGGGAGAGTATTTTCTTCCTGAAGATCATCATCAAAATCATTCAGCGAATCATCTGTATCAAGATTTTTACTGGGAACACGAGT
>JAVESC010000156.1:0-4279 GCA_034006805.1 Advenella sp. | reverse complement strand
TTGTAGATATCCGCAACCTTGGCCTGGTGGCGGGCATAGAGCTTAAATCCAGAGCCGGGGCTCCTGGCGCCCGTGCCGCAGAAGTCTTCCAGAAATGCTACGACCAAGGTGTGCTGTTGCGCTACACCGGCGATATTATCGCCATTTCTCCTCCGTTAATTATTAATCAGGAACAAATCGGACATATATTCAATGTGCTGGGCAATGTCCTGAAACAAGTGGATTAAGACATTAATCGGTAGCCAACAAATACAAAACCAGCACGGCAAGATAAAACTTTTTCAGCCTCAGCCGGACTTGCCTCTGGCTGTTTTTTTACTTATCCGGTAAAGTATCATCTGTTACGGTTTTTCCGTTACGCCAAACCGGGCAATAAAACGCAGTACCATGCAGGAAAACCCTTGTTCGCTTTTTTCAAGGAGATCCCGTTACAATGGTTGCGTTTTCAACTATAATTTCAAACTCTTTTTTAAATTATTCAAACGCATGACAACACTAAACGAGACACATAACCCCCAACTGCAAAGCTGGGTAGAATCCGCCAACGTACCGGGTAACGGTTTTCCTATCCAGAATTTGCCTTTTGCTTCATTTCGCCAGGCCGGATCACAAGCATCATTCCGCCCAGGCGTTGCCATTGGCAACCAGATTATTGACCTGGCCGCACTGGCAAACCTGAACCTGTTTGATGGCAAAGCCCAAGAGGCCCTGAATGCCTGCCGTGGCACCCACCTGAACGAACTCATGGCGCTGGGCCAGGAATACTGGTCTGCACTACGCCTGGCCCTGTCCCGCGCCCTGCAAAGCGGGTCTGACTTGCAAGCCGCCATCCAGCCACTACTGGTACCCCAGGCCAATGCCGAATACACGACGGCAGCAAAAATTGGCGACTACACCGATTTTTATATTTCCGTCCATCATGCTACTGCTGTTGGCAAACAGTTCCGCCCCGACAATCCTTTGTTACCCAACTACAAATGGATTCCCATCGGCTATCATGGCCGCGCGTCAAGCATTGGCGTATCAGGCCAGCAGTTTCATCGTCCGGTTGGGCAATTGCGCCCAACCACTGAAGATGGCAAACCTGAATTAAGTCCTTGCAAACGCCTTGATTACGAGCTGGAACTGGGTGTTTTCATTGGCAGCGGCAACCCGCTTGGCCATCGCGTCACAATAGAAGACGCCCCCAAACACATTTTTGGCCTGTGCATTTTAAATGACTGGTCTGCCCGTGATTTGCAAGCCTGGGAATACCAACCGCTTGGCCCATTCCTGGCTAAAAACTTTGCCAGCACGATTTCCCCATGGGTGGTTACCACAGAAGCCCTGCTACCCTTCAAGACTGCCTTCTCTCATCCGGCCGAAGACCCTCAGCCTCTTGAGTACCTAAGCTCTGAAGAAAACAGCCAGGCTGGTGCCTATGACCTGAAACTGGAAGTCTTGTTAAGCACCGAGCAATCGCGCAGCAACAATCAGCAACCGGCACATCTGGCCAGCAGCAATTTCAAAGATGCCTACTGGACCATTGCCCAAATGGTCACGCACCACACCGTCAATGGTTGCAATCTGCAACCCGGCGACTTGCTGGGTTCGGGCACACTGTCGGGTCCCAACCCCGAAGAAGCAGGCTCATTGCTGGAACTAAGCGAAGGCGGCAAAAAAACCATCGAATTGCCTTGGGGTGAAAAACGCACCTTCCTTGAAGATGGTGATGAAATTATTATTAAGGGTGTTTGCCAGAAAGAAGGCTATCCAGATATCAGCCTGGGCGCTGTTTCGGGAACCGTACTGAAAGCATTGTTCTAAGCGCTTTTCATTGCAGCAAAAAAAGGACGGTTTGGATACCGTCCTTTTTTATTGGCAGGAAATTGCCCACAACCGGCAATCAGCAGCGATAAGCCCGCTGCCTGAGTGCGTGATCAATCAGGACCAGCGCCAGCAAGGCTTCGGCAATCGGCGTTGCACGAATACCCACGCAAGGATCGTGCCTGCCCAGGGTTTGCACCATAACCGGCTCGCCTGCCTTGTTAACCGATTGACGTTCGATGCGAATACTGGAAGTTGGCTTGATAGCCAGGGACACCGTAATGTCCTGTCCGGTGGAAATGCCCCCCAAGATGCCGCCTGCATGATTGCTTAAATAGCCATCAGGCGTCAATTCATCACCATGTTCAGAGCCGCGTTGCGCGATGGACTCGAACCCGGCACCAACCGACACCCCCTTCACGGCATTCAGGCCCATCATGGCATGGGCAATATCGGCGTCAAGACGGTCATAAATAGGTTCTCCCCAGCCAGCAGGCAGGTTTTGGGCCACTACCTCTATACGCGCACCAATAGAATCGCCGTCCCTTCTCAATTCATCCATGTAATTTTCCAGTTCCGGAACCAGACTTTGGTTAGCCGAAAAAAACGGGTTATTGGCAACATGCTCCCAGGAAATGAAGGGGATTTCGATAGGACCCAACTGGCTCATATAGCCACGGATAACAGTGCCAAACTCTTGTTTAAGCCACTTTTTAGCCACCGCACCAGCCGCTACCGTGGGCGCGGTTAGACGGGCCGAAGAACGACCGCCACCCCGCGGATCGCGAACCCCGTATTTTTTCCAGTAAGTGGCATCTGCATGCCCGGGACGGAAGGTGTCTGAAATGGCCGAATAATCTTTGCTGCGCTGGTCCTGGTTGCGGATGAGCAAACCAATGGGCGTTCCGGTGGTTTGACCCTCGTAAACACCTGACAAAATCTCTACCTGATCGGGCTCCTGACGCTGGGTCACGTGCCGTGAGGTACCGGGCCTGCGCCTGTCCAGTTCCTGCTGGATATCTTCAGCTGACAGCGCCATGCCGGCCGGGCAGCCATCAATAACACAACCAATGGCCGGCCCGTGCGACTCACCAAAATTACTGACCGTAAAGATTTTTCCTAATGTATTACCTGACATTTTTTCTCTTATCCAAATTGTTTTTTATTTCTGCTGTTAATGTATCTTACCTAAGAAGAACAACTTACCGCGATCTCGTTTGCCCACTCGGGTGGCAAGGCGGCAAGTTGTTCCATGCCTGCGTGTTCCACATACGGGCTTCTTAATACCGTTAACAAATTTTCCATGGTTGCCGGGTTTTTACGCTTGGCATCCCAAATAGCCTTTTCGGCCAGATAATTACGCAAGACATATAAAGGGTTAACCGCATTCATGCCATCCACCCGTTCCTGTTCGTTTCCTTCAAGGCCGGCAATACGCGCTTTGTATTGCTGCAACCACTGCTGCGCAGCAGACTGGTCTGAAAAAAGCGAAAGAAAGCGAGAGTCGTCTTGCATGACTTCTGACAAATACCTGAAACTTAACGTAAAGTCTGCCTTTTGGGTATGCAGCATCTGCCACCATTGCTCAAGCAGCTGTTCATCACCTTCCTGCCACTGCACCAACCCCATTTTGCGTATCATTTTTTCGCGAAAAACATCGGTAAAGATAGGTTCATAGCGATCAAGACATTGGATTAGCGCCTCTTGAGGAACCCCTAGCGATATAAAACAATTGGCCAAACGGTATAAATTCCACAAACCTGCCGATGCCTGTTGATTCCAGGCGTACCGGCCTTCGGTGTCGGAGTGGTTGCAGATATGATTGGCCTGGAACCCGTCCATGAAGCCATACGGGCCGTAATCAATGGTTAAACCCAGAATGGACATGTTGTCTGTGTTCATGACACCATGACAAAAACCCACACACTGCCAGTCGGCCATTAACAAAGCGGTACGCTTGATAACACTATCAAGGAATCCGCAAACCATTGCCGGCAAATCGGCCTCACTTTGTGCCACCTTGACTTCATCGGCAAAAAAATGGCTAACCACATAATTAAGCAACTCGCGAAGCAGGTCTGGGCGGCGATTGGCATACCAGTGCTCGAAAGAACCAAAACGGACAAAACTGGGGGCTACCCGCGTGACAATAGCCGCTGTTTCGGTGGTTTCCCGATAGACCGGGTCATCTGATTGGGTAATGCATAAGGCCAGCGTGGTGGGTATACCCAGGCCAACCATGGCTGCACTGGCCAGATATTCGCGCACCGAAGAGCGTAAAACGGCTCGACCGTCTCCCATGCGGGAGTAGGGGGTTAGCCCCGCTCCTTTTAACTGCAGCTCCCAGTCACAGGGAAGGCCGTTAACATCGTGCCCTGCCACGGCACCCAGCAAATGCGCCCTGCCATCACCCAGCTGCCCAGCCCAAACGCCAAACTGATGGCCACTATAAACAGCCGATAAAGTCACGCCG
>JAVESC010000155.1:0-4283 GCA_034006805.1 Advenella sp. | reverse complement strand
GCAGGGAAAAGTGATCCATGCCAATTTCGACATAACCCAGTTCTTCCAGTAGCTTTTTACCGTTTTCATACAGGGCGCGTTTTTCTTCACCACTTGGCAAATCATTTTCATCGTAACCGCGCTGACCCACGCCCTTGATCCAGGGTACATGGGCGTAAGAATAAAATGCCAGGCGATCGGGCTTAAGTGAAATGGTGCGCTTGATGGTGGTTTCCATGGATTTCCAGGTCTGGAACGGCAGGCCGAAAATCAGGTCATGGCTAATGCTGTGATAGCCGATCTTGCGTGAGGCATCGGTCACATTGAAAACGTTTTCATAAGGCTGGATCCGGTGGATGGCTTTTTGCACCATCGGGTCGTAATCCTGTACCCCAAAGCTGACGCGCCTGAAACCCAGTTCATACAGGGTTTCCAGGTGTTCGCGGCGGGTATTGTTGGGGTGGCCCTCAAAGCTGAACTCGTGATCGGGGGCAATCTCGGACGTATCAAAAATTGCCCGCAGCAAACGGGTCAGGTTTTCGGTGCTGAAAAAAGTGGGGGTGCCGCCACCCAGGTGGATTTCCCTGATTCGGGGCTTGCTGCCCAGCAGTTCCAGGTACATATTCCATTCTTTGATAACGGCATCAATGTAGGGACCTTCAACCGCATGCTTTTTGGTAATGCGTTTATGACAGGCACAAAAAGTACACAGGCTTTCACAAAAAGGCAGGTGAATGTACAGGCTGATGCCTTCGGAAGCATTGGATTCATTGAAACTGCGGACCAGGGTTTCTTTATATGAATCCACCGTAAAACAGGCCTCGTCCCAGTAGGGAACGGTTGGGTAGCTGGTGTAGCGGGGACCTGGAATATTGTACTTTTGGATAAAATTGCTCATGCCTTTCAATGCCGGTTACGCCCTGCAGAAGATGCCTGCAGGGCTTGGTCTGGAACAGGATCAGAAAGCCGGATCGTCATCATCCGGAATGTCTGAAGCCAGCTTCCTTGTGGTTGATTTTACCGCTGTTTTGGAGGCAGCTTTTTTGGCAGCCGTTTTTGTTGCCTTTTTGGCAGCGGTCTTGGTGGCGGTTTTGCTGGCGGTTTTAGTGGCTTTTTTGGCAGCGGTTTTTTTGGCTGCTGGCTTGTCATCGGCATCAGCCGCTGCTTTTACAGCCTTTTTAGCCGCCGTTTTTGACGCTGCCTTGGCTGGGCGAGGTTCAAATTCGAAGCCGATTTTGCCGTTTGCCTGCAAGGTTAAAAAGGCCTTGAATTTACGATTGGTACGATTTGAAACAAATCCGTCCAGCAAATCGGTTTTGCCCGATTCCAGCAGTTTGGCCATTTGTTCATTGGCAATTTCCTGCTGCAAAATTACTTTGCCCGATTTGAAATCGCAGGTTTTTTCCTGTGCCACGGCTTTTTCACAAATGTAATTCATGCCATTGTCAAACACCCCCGCACTGCATTTGGGGCATTTGCCAACCGCTGTCTGGCCCGTGAAATCAACCGGTTCGGCATCGTCATCATCGTTCTGGCCAAAATCAAATTCCAGCTTGTTTTCATTGGTAATGCGCAAAATGGCGGAAAATGGCCGGCCCATTTTACTAATGAAGCCGCTTAACGGGCCCAGGGTTTTTTTCTCAAGCAGTTCTTCAACTTCGGGAATTTCAAACGTGCGTCCGCCCGGGTGCTTGGTAATTGAAAAATCACAGCTGGTGCAGGCGTAGCGGCGGTAGTTTTCCTTAACCACCGAACCACATTGCGGGCAGGGGGTGTGCAAGGTGGCGTAATCACCGGGAATAGTGGCCTGTTCATATTCTTTGGCGCGCTTGACAATGACCTGGGTAGTTTGTGCAATTTCGTGCATGAACGCTTCGCGGTCAAGCTTGCCCTGTTCCATTTGCTTAAGCTTGTGCTCCCATTCGCCGGTCAGTTCGGGGGAAGTCAGTTCTTGCACATTCAGCCCGGTTAACAGCGTCATTAGCTGGCGGGCCTTGGCCGAAGGCACCAGCTCGCGCCCTTCGCGGCGCAGGTAATGTTCGTTTAGCAAGCCTTCGATAATGGTTGCCCGCGTGGCTGGCGTACCCAGACCGCGTTCGGACAGGGCTTCACGCAGTTCGCCTTCGTCCACCAGCTTGCCGGCGCCTTCCATGGCACTTAGCAAAGTGGCCTCGGTGTAGCGTGCGGGGGGCTTGGTTTGCAGGGCTTTGGGGGCAATGTCTTCGGTGCGTACCAATTCGTTGTCTGCCACCGGTACCAGGTTGGCATCGTCGCCCTGGCTTTCTTTGCCGTAAATTTCCAGCCAGCCTGGCTTGACCAGGACCTTGCCCTCGGTTTTGAAGCGATGTTGCGATACTTCGGTAATACGGGTGGTGATACGGTACTCGGCAGGGGGAAAAAATACGGCCATGAAGCGCTTGGTGACCAAGTCGTAAATCTTGGCCTCGGCTTCGCTTAACTCTTTGGGCACCTGCTGGGTTGGGATAATGGCAAAGTGATCAGACACTTTTTTATTATCGAAGATGCGACGGTTGGGCTTGACCCAGCCATTGGACAGGATTTTTCTGGCCAATGCCTTGTGACCCCGGTTCAGGTGGGATTCACTGGCTGAAAGCGTGTCAAACGTTTGCGTGACCGTGCCCAGATAATCTTCGGGCAGGTAGCGGGAGTCGGTACGCGGGTAGGTAAGTGCCTTGTGGCGTTCGTACAGGGTTTGCGCCAGGGCCAGGGTGGTTTTGGCGGTAAAACCGAATTTGGAGTTGGCTTCGCGCTGTAATGAGGTCAGGTCAAACAGGGCGGGCGACATCTGGGTAGATGGCTTGGACTCTTCGGTAACCGTACCGTTTTTACCCCGGCAGGCCGCCACAATGGACTGCGCGCTGGGGACAGACCACAAGCGGTTGTCTTTTTTCTCGGGGTCGTGTTCGTCTTTCTTGAAGTTGGGATCAAACCAGCGGCCTTCATACAGGCCGGCTGCCGCTACAAACGTGGCATGTACTTCCCAGTAGTCGCGTGACTGGAAAGCGCGGATTTTTTCTTCACGTTCGCACACAATGGCCAGCGTGGGGGTTTGCACTCGCCCGATCGGAGTCTTGAAAAAACCGCCTTCCTTGCTGTTGAAGGCGGTCATGGCGCGGGTGCCGTTAATGCCAATCAGCCAGTCGGCTTCCGCACGGGAACGCGCAGCCGCTTCCAGTGGCTTCATGGTGTCATCGTCGCGCAGGTTTTCAAACGCTTCAACAATGGCCGTTTTGGTCATGGATTGCAGCCACAGGCGCTTGACGGGTTTTTTAACCCCTGAATACTGCACAATGTAGCGAAATATCAGCTCACCTTCACGGCCGGCGTCACAGGCATTAATAATCGCTGTGACATCTTTGCGCTTTAGTAGTTTCACTAATAATTTCAGGCGCTCGGTTGATCTTTTATCGGTGGGCTTCAAATCAAATTCTTTGGCCGGAATGGCTGGCAAATGGGTGAACGACCACTTGCCCCGGACGACATCGTCGGGATTGATCAGCGTTAGTAAATGCCCCACGCTGGAGGAAAGGACGTATTCGTCACTTTCAAAATAATCACCTTCGCGGGAGAACCCGCCCAAGGCCCTTGAAATATCAAGGGCTACCGATGGTTTTTCGGCAATAATCAGTGTTTTAGTCATATGCTTCCGAGTATCCAAACCGTGGACTTTGGGAGTATCTTATAAAATATCGCGTTACGATACTGCCTGTTTGACCAAAATGGTGAAACCCGATCCGGTTTTAATAAGTGTATGGCGTGGATAATACGAGAGGAAAAACAGTTCATGCAAGTGCAAGATGACAATTTGAAATATTTATTTTTAAATTATTGGCAGGGATTCCTGGTTTTCCTGGCTCTGGTGGCGGGCGTTGCCTTTGCCTCAAGTGGCGTGGTTACTTGGGTTGCGGCAAACTGGCGCTATTTTTCAGGCTTGCAAAAACTGCTTGGAATACAGCTTTTATTTATAATTGCCTGCGTGTTGGCATTTCTGGTTTATTTGCGTTCTGCCAAAAAAACCGGTCAGGCAAAAGCGGGGCTGGGCAGCCAGGGAGCTTTGTTTCTGGCTGCGGTCATTACCGGTGCCCTGCTGGCACTTATTGGCCAGGTGTATCAAACGGGGGCCGACCCCTGGACCCTGTTTGCCATCTGGGGGGCCTTGATGCTGCCTTTCTTGCTGGCAGCGCCTAATGCAGCGCTTGCCCTGCTATGGTGTGCGGTCATCAACCTGGCCTGGCAATTGTACATGAACGATTTTTGGGGCATGTTAAGTCGCCAGCATTATG
>JAVESC010000031.1:0-28080 GCA_034006805.1 Advenella sp. | reverse complement strand
CGATCAGAGCGTGACAGCGAACCGGTTTTGATTTGCATGGCGCTGGTGGCCACGGCAATATCGGCAATGGTTGAGTCTTCGGTTTCACCTGAACGATGTGAAATTACTGCGGTATAACCGGCACGTTTGGCCATTTCAATGGCGGCAAATGTTTCGGTTAACGTACCAATCTGGTTGATTTTGATCAGGATAGAGTTACCGACACCCTGGTCAATACCCTGTTTCAGGATTTTAGTGTTGGTAACGAACAGGTCATCACCCACTAACTGCACTTTTTTGCCCAGCAAATCGGTCAGGATTTTCCAGCCTTCCCAGTCATTTTCAGACATACCGTCTTCGATGGAAACGATAGGATATTTATCGCACCAGGAAGCCAGCAGATTGGCAAACTCTTGTGACGTTAAGGAAATACCGCCTTCGCCAGCCAAATGGTACTTGCCATCTTTGTAGAACTCGGAGCTGGCGCAGTCAAGGGCCAGGGCAATTTGTGTACCGGCTTCGTAGCCCGCGTCTTCAATGGCTTTCAGAATAAGCTGGATGGCGGCTTCGTGGTTGGCCACATTAGGTGCAAAACCACCTTCATCACCCACTGCGGTTGACATGCCTTGATCGTGAATAATCTTTTTAAGTGCATGGAAAACTTCTGCGCCCATACGCAGGGCTTCACGGAAGCTGCTGGCACCAATTGGCAGAATCATGAACTCTTGCAGATCAAGGGTATTGTTGGCATGCGCGCCACCGTTGATCACGTTCATCATGGGAACGGGCATGCTCATTGGGCCGCTACCGCCAAAATAACGGTACAAAGACAGGCCGGATTCATCAGCCGCCGCACGGGCAACCGCCATACTGACAGCCAGCAAGGCATTGGCGCCCAGGCGTTCTTTGGACTCGGTGCCGTCAAGATCAATCAGGGTGCGGTCAATAAAGGTTTGTTCCTGTGCATCCAGACCAATCAGGGCTTCAGAAATTTCTGTATTAACATTTTCAACGGCTTTTAAAACGCCTTTACCCAAATAACGTGATTTATCACCGTCACGCAATTCAATGGCCTCACGCTCACCGGTTGATGCCCCAGAGGGAACCGCCGCACGCCCCATGGCGCCGGATTCCAATAAAACATCACATTCAACAGTCGGGTTTCCGCGAGAATCCAAAATTTCACGGCCGATAATATCTACAATAGCACTCATGGTTATGAATTTCCTGCCTGTTCAAGTATTACAAAGGTTTTTGTCATAGGCTAAATTGTACATGACAAAGACGGGCTTGTATTTTATCAAGCGTGGCGATCAGCACATGAATTTCATCTTCAGGAAGACCAAGGGTTATTTTGGCCAGAAACGCATCACGCCTGACCCAGGTTTCAGCCCTGAATTCCCGTCCTTTTTCTGTCAGCAATACATTGGTTACCCGGTTATCATTCTGGTCCATGGAACGCTTGACCCAATCTTCTGTTTCCATGGCTTTGACATGTCGCGTAAGGGTAGCCGCATCGATATCCAGCGAGCTGCTCAGTTGTTTTTGAGAAACAGGTTCATCCCCCAACGCCAGCAAAATTCGCCACCTTACCCCCGGAATGCCCACTTCGGATTCAAACAACCTTGCCCAGGTCCGGTAAATACGCCCTACCCGCTGCATCATTTCAAGTTCCAAAGCCATTTATTTGCCCTCCTTTTTTCGGACTGTTTTTTTGCCTTTCAAATCTATCAAAGGTAATCGGTATACCCAAACAGCGGCCAACAAGGTTAAGGCAAACACAATCCAGAAGCCCGAATGGATGGATACCGTCAGGGTTTCACGGCCAATATCAATCCAGCTTTGAATATCACCCATCCCCATTTGCCGCGCCTGTTCCTGCAAAGCCAGCTGCTGGGGAGGATTCACCAAAAGCTGGGGGTCATATAAGTCCGGAAATGAGTCATTGGGTATATTGCCGCTTAATTGCCTTGTCATGCCGGTGGCATACAAATAATTAATCAGGGAGCCCACAATGGCAATTCCCAACATGCCACCAATCATCCTGATAGATTGAACCAGGGCAGTGGCAATACCCAGGTTCGACTTGCCCGCCACTTCTTGGGAAAAAATGGTTAAATTGGGCATAATCATGCCAAGCCCAACGCCGCCAAGCACCATATAAGCCATAAAAACATATGATGAACCGCCACGGTTGGAAAAAATCGTCCCCAGAATACAAATCAACACCAGTATAAAACCCACATATAAAATATGGTTGGGGCGGCTTAGCCGGGTAACAACCCGTCCGCTTATAATGCTGCCTACCGTTACGCACACCACCAAAGGCGTGATTAAGATACCTGCCTCATTCGGAGACAGTCCAAAGCCCCCTTGCAGGAAAAGCGGAATGTAAAACAACAGGCTGAACAGGGTAAAACCCAGCAACAACGACAATAAAAACAATACATTCAGGCTTTTTACACGAAAAAGCTCAAGGGGTATCAGCGCATAAGGACAATAAGATTCCCATTTAATCAAAATGACCGTAAACAACACAAACACCAGCCCCAGCATGGCCACTTCCCAACCCATGCCATGCCGCCCCAACATTTCAACAAACAATTGCAGGCTGCCCAATGCCAAGGTAATTAACACGGCTCCAATCCAGTCCAGCCGGATGGTTTGCTTATGCTCATAACGGATAAGCGGCAAGTATTGCCAAACAAACCATAGCCCCAACAGGCTAATGGGGACATTCACGAAAAAGATGGATCGCCAACCGTAATATTCGGTTAAAAAACCGCCCAAAGAAGGCCCAACTACACTGGCGATACCGTAAGATGAACTTAAGAAAACCTGCCATTTCAGCCTAATTGCCGCGACCGGAAACAAGTCGGGAATGCAGGCAAATGCCGTTCCCACCAGCATGCCGCCGCCAATCCCCTGCAAGGCGCGGGAAAGAATCAGGTACATCATACTGTCAGCCATGCCACTAAGTATGGATGCAGTGGTAAAAATAATAATTGAGGCAATGACAAACGGTTTGCGGCCGTAGAAATCACCCAAACGTCCAAAAATGGGTACTGTAATAACCGAAGCCAGCAAATAAGATGTGCCTACCCAAGCATATAAATCAAAACTGTTCAATTCTGCCGCAATAGTCGGCATGGCAGTACTAACAATAGACTGATCCAGTCCAACCAGGATAGTAACAAAGCATAGGCCGAAAATAGCCAGGAGTGACTGCCGAAAAGGTAGCCGTCTTCCAGTGCCTGGATCTTCATCATCGACATTAATGGGCTGCGCAGACATGATAGTAACACTTCAAAAATTAATTGATCATGAAACTATTTTAGTTGAAATTATTTTACTGTCAATTAAATAGACAAAAATAAACCGCTGCGTCCCCAAGAGTCTCGTCAACGCAACGGAATACTTAAATACTTTTTATGCCAGACTTAGAACCGATCTTCTATAAAACCCTGCTGCTTAACAATCGTATCAATATCGACCAGGGATTTTAACAAGGCTTCCATATGGTGCAATGGCACTGCATTGGGCCCGTCTGACAAGGCCTGTGCAGGGTCGGGATGGGTTTCCATGAACAGACCGGAAATACCTGCTGCAACGGCTGCACGAGCCAAGACGGGAACAAACTCGCGCTGGCCGCCCGATGACGTACCCTGCCCGCCCGGAAGCTGTACCGAATGCGTGGCATCAAAAACAACGGGACAAGCGGTTTGCCGCATAATTGCCAGGGAACGCATATCTGACACCAGATTATTGTAGCCAAACGAAACGCCACGTTCACAAACCATGATGTTGGAGCCGTCACCCCCGGCATTAATGGCCGCTTCGCGCGCCTTGTTAACCACCTGAATCATGTCGGCGGGAGCCAGAAATTGCCCCTTTTTAATATTAACCGGCTTAAGCGTGGCCGCACAGGCCTGGATGAAATCAGTTTGGCGGCACAAAAAAGCGGGTGTTTGCAACACATCTACAACCGCGGCGACCTCTTTGACCTGGGTCGCATCGTGAACATCGGTTAACACCGGTATTTTTAGTGCATCACGCACATCAGCCAGGATTTGCAGGCCCTCTTCCATGCCGGGGCCCCGATAGGACTTGCCCGAGCTACGATTGGCCTTGTCAAAAGAGCTTTTATAAATAAATGGTATTTGCAGACGGCGGGTGATTTCCTGAAGAGCACCTGCCGTATCGAAGGCCATTTGCCGGGACTCGATAACACAAGGCCCTGCAATCAGAAAAAACGGTTTATCCAGGCCGACTTCAAATCCGCATAAATTCATGCTTTATCCTTTGGGGTACGCTGGCCCTGGACATCCAGTGCCGCCTTGATATAACTGACAAACAAGGGATGTTCTGCGCGAGGCGTTGACGTGAACTCAGGGTGAAACTGCACACCCATGAACCAGGGGTGTGATGGGATTTCCATGATTTCAGGCAGGTTCTCGGTTGGCGTACGGGCACTGATCACCATGCCTGCCTCTTCAAGACGGGGCACATACACATTATTCACTTCATAGCGATGGCGATGACGTTCGTTGACCTCGGGACCGTAAATATCATAAGCACGGGTACCTTCCTTGACGGGGCAGCGTTGTGACCCCTTGCGCATGGTACCACCCAGATCGGAATTTTCACTGCGTGTTTCAAGCTTGCCTTCGCGATCTTGCCATTCGGTAATAAGCGCCACTACCGGATGAGCCGTGGAAGGATCAAGTTCGGTACTGTTAGCCCCGCCCAGTTGCGCCACATTGCGGGCAAATTCAATCACTGCCAGCTGCATGCCCAAACAAATACCCAGATATGGAATGCCGTTTTCACGGGCATATTTAATAGCCTGGATCTTGCCTTCGGTACCCCGTTTGCCAAAACCACCGGGCACCAAAATCGCATCAAGCCCGTCAAGGCAGGCAGGACCGTTTTTCTCGATATCTTCGGAATCGATATAGTTGATGAGAACCTTGGTTTTGGTATAAATGCCCGCATGCGCCAAGGCTTCAGTCAGGGACTTGTAGGACTCGGTAAGATCAACATATTTACCCACCATACCAATCTGGATTTCATGTTCAGGGTGTTCAAGCAAGTTAACCAGATTATCCCATTTGGACAAATTGGCGGCAGGCGCGGTAATACCCAGCGCATCACAAACAATGGAGTCCAGTTTTTGCTTGTGCAGCATTGCCGGAATTTTATAAATGGAGTCTTCATCCCATACAGAAATAACCGCATCTAATGGCACGTTGGAAAACAAGGATATTTTGGCACGCTCATCGTCGGGGATAGGACGATCGGCACGGCACAGCAAGGTATTGGGATAAATGCCGATTTCACGCAATTTTTGCACTGAATGCTGGGTAGGTTTGGTTTTAAGCTCGCCGGCAGAAGCAATGAATGGAACCAGTGTAAGATGCACAAAAGCGGCACCCTGACGCCCCAGGCGATGGCTCATTTGACGGGCAGCCTCGAGGAACGGCAAGGATTCGATATCGCCAACCGTACCGCCAATTTCAACAATGGCGACATCGGCGTTACCGTCGTAGGCTTTTTTGGCGCCACGAATAATGAAATCCTGGATTTCATTGGTAATGTGAGGAATGACCTGAACCGTTTTACCCAGATAATCTCCCCGGCGCTCTTTACGCAATACCGATTCGTAGATTTGCCCGGTGGTGAAGTTGTTGGATTTATGCATGCGAGCGGAAATGAAGCGCTCGTAGTGACCCAGGTCAAGGTCGGTTTCGGCACCATCTTCGGTAACAAAAACCTCGCCGTGCTGAAGCGGGCTCATGGTGCCTGGGTCTACGTTAATGTAGGGATCCAGTTTTAACATTGTCACACGCAAACCGCGTGATTCCAGAATGGCGGCCAAAGAAGCGGCAGCAATACCCTTGCCTAAGGAAGAGACCACACCACCTGTAACAAACACATACTTAGTCATTGTAAAAAAGCCCTTGGACCGGGCTGTAGCATGAAATGGAAATTATAACTGAGCTGCACTTTTTTTTCTTCCCTTAAATTGACTTTATGCAAAACCGGTTCGGGAAAACCCGGTATTTTTCATCCGTACCTTTATTGTGCCAGATGAATTGCCTTGCTTTTTTATAGTGCTTTCATGCATTGCCCTTCTTGCAAACCATCCACATAATCGAACTTGGCTGTTCAACTTTAAATGGCAAATAAAAGAATGCAGACAAAAAGAAAAATCATCGTCCTGACCATTGGGTTTATTATTGCTTTTTTCAGCGCTATCGCCCTGCTTTCGCTGTGGGCCAGCTCTTTGTATTAAAGCAAAAACGCCCATTGGCCGAACAGGCTGACGCCTTGCCCAGCCCGCGCACGAAAAACCCCGCACTGCAGGCATGCACCTTTTATTGCGGGGTTTTTAATGTTTTATGTGAAAACCGTTTTCTTTTGTACCGTTTCAGGCAATAAAAACACACAAACGGCCATAAAGCGGATTACTCGGTTGTTTTACCATCGAAATGTTCTTCAACCTCATCGGCCTTGGTAGGCTGCAACACGCCATCACGGTGCTCTGGAGGACCATAAATTGTGTAAAGTTTCAAGGCAACCGTGCCGGTATTTACCACATTATGCACGGCACCGGCCGGCACAATAATGGCGAAATCATCTTCCACCTGATGCGTCGCATCGTCAAGATACAAGGTACCCTGACCTTCTTCAATACGTAAAAACTGGTCGTGGGTTTCATGTACTTCCTGACCGATTTCCTCTCCGGGTTGCAGGGTCATCAGTACCAATTGCAAGTTTTTTCCGGTATATAAAACCTTCCGGTAATTTTCGTTTTCAACGGTCAGTTTTTCAATATTATCTACAAAGCCTTTCATTCATATCTCCAGTCAAGAGTTTACAGGACTACTGTTAAACGATTATAAGCATGGTTGCAGTTAATTTCTTTAATCAAACATACAGAAACATAAATTAAATCAAATCAACAAGACTTGAAATTGCAAACATGATACTCATATACTAAACAGGTTGTTACAGCGCTGTTCAAATTTATTATTTCCCTAACCAAAATGCTTCTTTATATCATAAAGAAACATTTAACCTGGAGTATGTAAATATCATGAGCAATCTGACACGTTACGAAGATTTAAATGATCTGTTTAACGGTTTTTTCCTGAAACCCGTTGGTTTTCCCAAAAATGCCCCCGCGCTTACCATCAAAACAGACATCTCGGAAAAAGAAGATGCCTTCCTGGTAAAAGCAGAACTGCCTGGTGTCAAGAAAGAAGATATTAAAGTCAAAATTGAAGGTGATACACTCAGCATTAGCGCTGAAGTCAAGCAGGAGTCTGAAAAGAAAGAAGGTGAACGCGTCCTGCACAGTGAACGCTACTATGGTTCGGTCAGCCGCAGCTTCCGTCTTGGCAATGAAATTGACCAAGCTGCGTCCACGGCAAAATACGAAGATGGTGTCCTGAACCTGGAGCTTAAAAAACTCGCCAACAAGCCTTCATCTCACCTGACGGTTGAATAAACCCGGGCAAATTTATGCCAAGCAATAAAAAAGGCTGCCAGTAAAGCAGCCTTTTTTATTGGGAGAAAACCTTGCAGAAAAAACCGCAAAAACAGGATCAGCCAGACCCCAGGCCAGTTCCTCCGGTACGTCCTGACAATGATGAATGCTGCCATAGCGGGTGCGACCCCTGCGTATTTGACCTTTACGAAGAGGAGATGGCGCGTTACCGGGAGGCGCTGAAACAATGGCAAAAGCGCCAACCCAAACCCCGGCATTGATTTTGCCTAACGGCTTTCCAGAATGGCACCGCCCTCACCTTCCCAATTTTGCTCACTTTCATTAAGCGGTTTTTTTTGGGCGTATTTTTTAATACGGGCATGAACATCCGGATACTTTTCAAAAATGGCACGGGCCTGTTCAGAAAAATCATCGGTTTCATGAAGCCGCCTTACTTCAATCACATCGCCTTCCTGCAAGGGACATAGCAAGGCCCATTCCACCGCCTGGTCTATGGAATTTACTTTAAGCATCCAATAAACACCCAATGTTTCAGTCACCCCCTCATAAGGGGAATGCTGAATAATTTGCTTCCCGCCTTCGTATTTGATCCTGACCCCGGAAGCGGGCGGATGCAGGGCGTTCAATGACAGCAAAACCCCTGCCTTGAACAGCAGATCGTTATACTTCATCATGGACTCCAAAGCCACGTTATCAGATACGATCGACTTGCTCGCCGTGTCATAACCTTTGGGAATCATTAAAATAAGCACTCTCATGACAATACCTCCTAATAAAAGGGGTGATTACATTGATAGGTTTGCTTCAGTTTTAAATGTTATCCACTGTTATTGTTGAAATCCTTGTGAACAACTTTCAAATAAGATTGTACAGCTATTCCAAGCAATTGAAAAACAAGCATTTTTTTGTTAATGCGCCATTTTTGACCAATACCTCGAACACCCTTTATACTTTACTGTTCAGGCATTGCCCCCCCTGTTTTAACCTTTAGTTAAAAAACAACCGCTGCCTGCCTATAACCCGCCTACCGCAATACACTGAAAAAGAACATCACCTTAATCAAGGCATCGCCATAAAAACGGCCAAAAATCGCTGTTACAATACGCGGACAATCTTTGCACAATTGCAATAAACAAATAAAACAAAACCAAACTGAAGGAAGCGCCATGAACAATGAAATCACCCCCACCCCCTCTCCGGCTACCGACCCTAAAACCTATTCCATAATTATTTATATTTTGATGACATTGGGCCTATTTACCGGTGTTTTTGGTTTGGTGGCCATTATCATGGCCTATGTTAAAAAAGACGAGTTCAAAGGCACGGTTTATTATGACCATATGCTTTACCTGATCAAAACCTTCTGGGTAGGCCTGGTGGCAGGCATTATCGGCTTTATTCTAATGATTATTCTTATTGGCTGGATTATTTTCATTGCCGCCTATATCTGGTTTATATACCGCATTACAGTTGGCTTTATCAATCTTCTTGATGGCAAACCGGTTTCCACTACCTCATGGTTTTAAGCCAATAAAAAAAGGACTGAATCCGGCCATTGCCAAGATTCAGTCCCTTGTTGTCGCATCACGCTAAAAACTACAACTCTTTTCTGGCCGAAGCCCTTGCATGGGCACCACCACCTGCCGTAACATTGGCATCATGATCGCCCGAATGAAGCAGGCCAAGCACAACCTGCCAGCCAACTGAGAAGGCCCCCACAATAAACACCACATCTCCAAAAGTACGGACCCATCGCAAGGTTTCCAAAAAGCCCTGCTGAAGGAAGGTATCACTACGTGCATACCACATACCCACCCCCACACTGGCCTCAAACTGGAACAGGCCGACCGGCAGCAGGCTGGTGAAAATCATTAATACCAACCCTGCATTCAGCCACCAAAATCCGGTGCCCATCAATTTATCGCTAAACACCAGACCCGGTTTAATATAACGCAGCACCAGCAGCACAAAACCAATGGCCAGGAACCCATAAACACCAAACAGGGCCGCGTGCGCGTGCACCGCTGTCGTGTTCAGGCCTTGCAGGTAGAACAAGGCAATCGGTGTATTAATCATGAAACCAAAAATACCGGCACCCACCATATTCCAGAATGCAACAGCCACAAAACACATCAATGGCCATTTCACTTTTTCCATCCACGGCGCGCGTGCTTTCAGACTCCAGTGTTCCCATGCCTCATAACCCAGCAAAATCAGGGGGACGACCTCCAGGGCGCTAAACGCGGCACCAATCGCCATAATAGGCGTTGTGGTACCCGAGAAATACAAGTGGTGAAAAGTGCCCGGTACGCCCCCCACCATAAACAGGGATGCCGCTGCCAGACTGGCCGTGGTTGCCATGCGTCTGGAAACCAGCCCCATGCTGGAAAACACGAAGGCCAAAGCGGTGGTGGCAAAAACCTCAAAAATACCCTCTACCCACAAGTGCACCACCCACCAGCGCCAGTATTCCATAATCGTAATATTGGTACGCTCGCCATAAAACAGACCAGTGCCATAAAACAGGCCAATCGCAATGGTAGACGTGCACAGCAGGGCCAGCAGATTTTTATCACCGCCCTGCTTCATGGCAGGAATAAAGGCCCTGAGCATTAGCCCCAGCCAGAAAACAATACCAATAAACAAGGCCAGCTGCCAAACCCGGCCAAGATCCAGGTACTCATACCCCTGATGACCCAACCAGAAATTCAGATGCTCTGGCATAACCTGTTTGATGGCCAGGAAATTACCGGCCAACGTGCCAACCACAACCACCACCAAAGCCACAAACAATATATTCACCCCCAGCTTTTGATACGGCGGATCTTTCCCACCATTAACCAATGGTCCCAGAAACAGGCCAACACTTAAGAATGCGGTGGCAATCCAGAAAATGGCCAGTTGCAAGTGCCAGGTGCGGGTTAATGAATAGGGAAACCACTGTGAAACGTCAATACCATAAAAGTGTTGCCCCTCGATGGTATAGTGCGCGGTAAATCCGCCCAGCAGAACCTGTGCGGCAAACAAGGCAACCACGACAAACAAATATTTGCCCAAGGCCTTTTGTGACGGGGTTAGCCCCACCAGCGAAAGCGGGTCATTAACAGGCGCCTGGGGTTCGGGTTCATGGCGGCGTAAAAATGCCCATCCCATCACCAGAAAACCGGTCCCGGCAATCAGGATAATCACACAGGCCAAAGACCACAGTACGTTTTCGGTTGTCGGCTGGTTATCAATCAACGGCTCAGGTGGCCAATTATTGGTGTATGTGGCCACACTGCCCGGCCTTTCTGTTGAGGCGGCCCAAGATGTCCAGAAAAAGAATTTAGTTAACGCCTGCCTGCGCTCATCATTAGGCAGGGTATTTTCTTTCATGGCATAGTTGTCACGCATTTGCTGCAACGCAGGATCGTCACCATATAGCCTGAAATAATGGTCTGCCGTTTGCTCAATGGCCTGTGCACGCCGCTCGGATACCGTCACGTCTCCCGTTTCGGCATTCAGGGTATTTGCCCTGAATTCTTTTTTGGCCGCATAGTTCAGGCTTGCCTGGCTATCAAAATCCAACGCATCATAAGGCTTGCCGTACTTGTCTAGCGCAGCCAGATTCAGCCAGGACATTAATTCCCGGTGCAACCAATCGGCCGTCCAGTCTGGTGCCTGGTAGGCACCATGCCCCCAAATGGAACCTATCTGCATGCCACCGGTACTTTGCCAGGCCGTTTGCCCATTCAAAATATCGTCTTTGGTCATGACAACCTTGCCGGAAGACGTTACCACCTGATTGGGAATGGGAGGGGCGTGCTTATAAACCTCTACGCCCGCCAAGCCCAAAATTGCAAATGTTATCGTCAGAACGGCGATTAATGTCCACCATAACGCCTTGTACTCTCTCATGATACTTCCTCCCTCATGCCTACTTGTGAAACCCTGTTTTCACTAACAAACAACGTTGGAAACGAAAATAAACCGATGAAATAGCAATTAAGTGGTAGCGTCGGCCATTGTTTTTTTAATATTTATTTTTTTAATATTTATTTAAACAATACCAATGGAGCAAAATGCGCCGATCTGTTCATGACACATCATATTCGCATTGAACTCCATAGATACTATAAGCGTCAAGCAGCATTTGAATTAATGTTGCATTTATTAACGGATTATCGGCCTCCATTCGTTTTTAGGCTGTCCTCATGGCTGGCCACCCCAGGCGTATCTCCCACCCAGCTGGCCGCCTTGTCTTTCAACTTGGCGAACTTGCTGGAAACCCCTTCCAGACGGGATGTCCAGGTAGGGTCCGGGCTCTGCCCCTCGATCGCCTTGAAATAGGATTGCAACAAACATGCAATGGCAAAAGGCTCAATAACCGCAGCCTTGATTGACCAGGCAAACAACAGGGCAAATACAACACTGCCTGCCGACCAGGTGCCCGGCATGAAATAAACCAGGGCGGCAGCCGGTGCCAGCAACACCAGAAACACCAGGAATGACAGCCCATACATTAACAAAGTAAGCCAGGCCGCATTCCTGAGCATGCCCGATGCATTCTGTGCGTACAGCACCAGGGCCGTTTGTGCCGACTTCCAGGGGTTGCCGCTTTCTGTTTTTATCGCATAGGCCAGTATGATTTCATCAATCAAGCCCACCGACACCCGCAAAAAGACACGCACCGCCCCCATCATCTGCTGCATGCCCGGGATGGGAAGAAGACTGCCCAACCCCTGCAACAGCCCTGTAATGGCAGTAATAACACCCTTGACCAGCTGGTCTATCACAAACAGCACATTGGCTTGGGCGTAACGGCTTTTCACGACCGAGCCGGCGTACTCAATTTGCGATTTTCCGCCCGGTATGGGTTTGCTGTCAAGCAACTGCACCATTGCCGCGATATGGCCTGCTTTCACCATATACAAAATGTATTCCCGAAGAAAATACATAACCCCTGCGGTTGTGCCAAAACCAATGGCACCACCCCAGAATGCGGCCGCTGCCTGAGTGCCTTCATCGCCCAAACCGCCAATACCCCAACCGATGCCAGACCCAATGCCCGTCATTAAGACATACGCCAGCGTAATGCCAAAATACACTGCGCAGCGCAATAAAATAAAAGGCATTGTTTGCATCATTAATGTCAAGGATCGCCCGATATTAAAATCCCACATGTACGTTCTCCTTAACCTTTTTACTCTTTAAATTAAAACCAGCCTATACATCACTGTCCAATAGTGTATCTAAAGTTTACATGAGTAAAGAAAAAAATAGCAACGTCAGGCAAACAAGGTCAATAACAAAGAAATCAGATCGCAAGCCCTAGGCGAAGTCCCTGCCAATCCGACCCTAAGTTAGCGTCAACTTGAACAGGACTTCAAGCGCTTTGCCCGGTGACACTGCACTGCCCCCACGGGCGTGGGGAAGACAGTTCGACCTAATGATGACGGCTTACCGGTTGAGAAACACCCCCACGGGCGTGGGGAAGACGTAGCGACAAGCCCGTAAGCCATCAATTTTTGGGAAACACCCCCACGGGCGTGGGGAAGACAGACTGGGCGGCCAGTCGTACAGGTCAAGGCAAGAAACACCCCCACGGGCGTGGGGAAGACTCAAGCAACGGTAAGGAGCGTATTGAAACCACAGAAACACCCCCACGGGCGTGGGGAAGACGCTACCCTGGCTGATTAAATGTCCGAAGCCTGAGAAACACCCCCACGGGCGTGGGGAAGACGGCCGTCACAGCTTCTGCTTGCTCAATGGCTGAGAAACACCCCCACGGGCGTGGGGAAGACCCATGGTTGATTGGAATACCCTGAAGGAAATGAGAAACACCCCCACGGGCGTGGGGAAGACTTCATTCAATCCCCCGAACTCTGAATGCGTGCGGAAACACCCCCACGGGCGTGGGGAAGACCCTACCCTGCCCCCTACAACCAAACCGCAACAAGAAACACCCCCACGGGCGTGGGGAAGACTTTATAGGCTGCTGAAAGGGGGTGAGGATGTGGGAAACACCCCCACGGGCGTGGGGAAGACTTTGGGTTATCATTCCTTAAATCCTTATAGATGGAAACACCCCCACGGGCGTGGGGAAGACTTGTCTTTGTGGATAATGACGAATTCGATTTTGGAAACACCCCCACGGGCGTGGGGAAGACGCTCGCTAAGGAATTTTTTCTTAAAGCCACCAAGAAACACCCCCACGGGCGTGGGGAAGACACTGGCTTCTCGACCCTTGTGGGTAGCCAGCTAGAAACACCCCCACGGGCGTGGGGAAGACCAGCACAAAATCATCAACGTATCTTGCGTAATGGAAACACCCCCACGGGCGTGGGGAAGACTGGAAGGTTTTGATGTTAGGGACTGGGCACGTGGAAACACCCCCACGGGCGTGGGGAAGACTTGAAATGCAGGTGATCAACAATACTATATCCGGAAACACCCCCACGGGCGTGGGGAAGACCTTCAAGTTCAGGGGGTGGTAGTGTGAGTGGTAGAAACACCCCCACGGGCGTGGGGAAGACAGATCAATCAGGGGCAGGTTTTCAATGCCCATGGAAACACCCCCACGGGCGTGGGGAAGACAATAATTGCCCAGTTCATTGGGCTTTTTGCATAGAAACACCCCCACGGGCGTGGGGAAGACCCACGCGGGGCGCTGGCTTAAACCTAAAAAAGAGAAACACCCCCACGGGCGTGGGGAAGACTTTTACTATTTCTTTACTCGACACGATAGTTTAGAAACACCCCCACGGGCGTGGGGAAGACAACAACATCTTCAAAAACAAACCCCTCGTATAAGAAACACCCCCACGGGCGTGGGGAAGACACCCTCACACTATCACCACACACCTTCCCTTCAGAAACACCCCCACGGGCGTGGGGAAGACTTCACACCCACCTCTCATTTGAGCAAGCTCTAGGAAACACCCCCACGGGCGTGGGGAAGACTTATGAGCATGACTTGTGAGTGCATCAAAAACGGAAACACCCCCACGGGCGTGGGGAAGACCTGTCATGACCGAATACCCTACAACAGAGCGTAGAAACACCCCCACGGGCGTGGGGAAGACGTTTGGTAAGCAATAAACTTCCACTTCTTCAAGGAAACACCCCCACGGGCGTGGGGAAGACCTAAAGCGATGCTGCGGGAAGCGGGAGCGAAGAGAAACACCCCCACGGGCGTGGGGAAGACTTCTTGTGATGTTGATACTTACCTCAGCTTTCGGAAACACCCCCACGGGCGTGGGGAAGACGACAAATCCATTGCCCTTGAAAGGACGTATGAAGAAACACCCCCACGGGCGTGGGGAAGACCCGCGTCCGCAGGATATGCCGCAATAGCAGGTAGAAACACCCCCACGGGCGTGGGGAAGACACAGCCAAGGCAGCAATGGAGCAGAAATGAACAGAAACACCCCCACGGGCGTGGGGAAGACTGAATCAATTGTTTGCAATACCTGGCCTAGATAGAAACACCCCCACGGGCGTGGGGAAGACACGCCCACAATTGCCATTGCAATACCTGTGACAGAAACACCCCCACGGGCGTGGGGAAGACTTTCCCTTGCCCTGACTGCCTGCCAGTCCTTGGGAAACACCCCCACGGGCGTGGGGAAGACCACCAATAAACACGCCTGTAATGTTTTTGGGTGGAAACACCCCCACGGGCGTGGGGAAGACGCTCACCGGTTTTGTTAGTGTGCTGCTATCAAAGAAACACCCCCACGGGCGTGGGGAAGACTTGATGGCATTGAACCTGGACCCGTTGAAGTTAGAAACACCCCCACGGGCGTGGGGAAGACGGTGTACAGTGACATTCTTAAAGAACGTATTTAGAAACACCCCCACGGGCGTGGGGAAGACAACCGTGCCGGTCATTAATGCACTGGCGAACAAGAAACACCCCCACGGGCGTGGGGAAGACTGAAGTCGCAGGAAGATTTGCTGATACGACACAGAAACACCCCCACGGGCGTGGGGAAGACTTTAAACAAATACTTTTAATCGGAACTGGCGCAGAAACACCCCCACGGGCGTGGGGAAGACCGGGTCTGCGCATCCAATACGCTAACCTGTAGAGAAACACCCCCACGGGCGTGGGGAAGACATCGCCCGTCCTTGCGTATTGTTGGGCCAGATAGAAACACCCCCACGGGCGTGGGGAAGACAAAGTGGGAAAGCCGGATAGTTCACCCTCCGCGGAAACACCCCCACGGGCGTGGGGAAGACCTGTAAAAAACGCGCCTGTTTTAATAGAAAAAAGAAACACCCCCACGGGCGTGGGGAAGACTGGGCATATTAAAAACGTCACCCTTATAACCCAGAAACACCCCCACGGGCGTGGGGAAGACCCATAAGGTCATCGTCCGGTATGTCACCATTCGGAAACACCCCCACGGGCGTGGGGAAGACGCCCACAATAAAGGCCATATCCTTGAAATAGGGGAAACACCCCCACGGGCGTGGGGAAGACATAGTGATCACGCAATCACCCGTGCCGCGCGTGGAAACACCCCCACGGGCGTGGGGAAGACACCAATATATTGTTAAAGATCTATCAAGTCAATACTACATATTGTTTATTTACGTTTTCAACGTTTCTATTACCAACTGCAACCCACTTATTTCTATTAATTTTTTTCTGGTTGGTCCAATCGTTTGAATTTCATACCCAGGTGGATTTGGCAAGGTCCGAAAAATCATTACTCCAGAATCTGGCGGACAATGCTGATGCAAATAATCAATTACCGTTAACGCTACTGAATCTTTTACTCCCGAAACAAAAACGTTAGCCCTCGGCTCTGTAAACCATAATTTCATACGGCCCCGTACTGCCGGAGGCAAATCATTAGCGATGACGACGAGCACGTTTTTCACCAAATACTTCAGTAATATCCAAGGGTATCTGCTCTAACAGATTTATTTCAAGTACCCTTTGACGAAAACCAGACGCAACTTTGTGCTTATTGTAGCGACCTGCCATATCTTTCGTTAAGTTAAAAGCAAGATCTATACACAAATATTCCTTATATAAATCGGCTAAATCATAAACAAACGGTAACGGACTTCCTGAATGGATAAAACCCACGCTAGGAGAATAGCCTAAACTATGCACAGCAGAGCATAAAATACCGTAAAGTGCCGCGTTACTGGCCGTTAATATTTGGTTGGTTATGTCACTCAGCTCAAATTTATTGGGTACAAATTGCCTTCCCTTCCAACCAACCTGATATTCCTCTGCTTTTTTTTGATATAAAGCTCGTACCCTGTGCCCTTCCATTCCCATTATTTGCTGAAGCGTTTTTCCCTCTAAATCAGTATCAGGAAAACGCTTTGCAAAAAGCCGCTGCGCAACCTTCAAAGATTGAGCTGGGTCTGTAGCCAACTCAATTTGCTTACGCAAGTTTCGTGAATCAGCTGTGGGAACGAAACCTGCTGCATAAAACAGTAGGCTATCCTCTCCTACCCAACATATAGAGCAATTTGCGGCAGCAGCGACTTTTACTGCCTCGTGAGTTATTGTAGTACCCGGGCCTAACAAAATACAGTTAAGGGTAGCTACTGGTAAAGGAACCACTTGAGCATCAGCATCAACCCATTTTATGCTGCTATCATCAATTTCCAACCTACCCCTTTCAAGATAAATAAAAGGATACTTGTCTTTTATTTGGGGTAAGGTTGCACGGGTTACTTTTATCAGCAAACGTTGCCCATTCTGTTTGGTTTTAGTCATATTTTTGTATAGTTACCCTACGATCACGATATATTTTATGGCTTCCAAATTGGATGGGAACATCATTCAATATTAAAATTTCGCCATCTTCATGCTCACCTTCCAGCACTCGGAAAATAGCTGAACGCTTAACTGAACGGTTTTCAGCAATAGCAAATTGATTGGCATAATCTATAGCTTCCATCTGACTTGAATAAATACCTTGCCCGATAAACTCAGTCGGAACACAATTTTTCCGGCCCAAATACAAATCCCATACCGGATTATGCAAAGCCTGTTGCAATTGCTCCAATTCATCCAATGGTGCCGTCAGAATCACAGCAAAAGCCATATCCTGCAAATAATAACGGTAAGTCATCTTGGTGCCGCCACCAACTGCTTTACCCCCATCACTTTTTTTAGGTATTAATAAGCTTTGCCAGGGATCTTTATCGTCGTAGCCACTGCCAACCATATGAAAATCCTTCAGCATGGGCAAACGAGGTAATAAATTTCCCTTATGATCCTGTGGGGCATACGCTTTTACCAACATATTTCTATCTGCCCAACGAGCAAGAAGCTCCTTTTGTTCTCCCCCCGCACCCATGGCACAACACAACAAACCCAATACGCCTGATTTTGTTGGAAAATCAAGACTGTCACGCCGACCATATTTTGAGTCATGCCCCCAGGATTGTAATGGTGCCTCCAACCATAAAAGCAGGTAAGATTCAGCCATGGCAAGTCTCACATGTATTAACCAAGTCTTCAATTAACTGATCGACAGAATAATTTTCATCTTCCCCCCAATCATAACTTGCCAATGTGCCAAACAGGCTTCCTGCCATTTTTTCTTTTTTATCCAAATACTCTTTCAGAGCTCGAATACTTGGTTGCAAATAACCTCCATCCTCGGCCTTGATTGCTGTTTCAAAGGGCACTTGTATTCGCTGGCCCTTTCGCACCATAATCCGCGAATATTCCCATGGACTTGCACCTGATTGGGTTGTTTGACGTGCACTTGGCACCGCAACAAACAAAGCCTTAACAAAAGCCTCAATGGCTGGTTTTAACTCTACATCAACACCCAAGGTTTGAGCCAGTTGCCCTAAATCAAGACTGACATAGCGATAATATGTGGCCGAATTAAACTCCAAACTTCCCATATGTGCTGAGCCAGGTTCCTCTTGTAAATCATCAATTGCAGTAAAAAACTCAACTTCATTGCTTACCCTGTGAGTAGAAATAGCATGGGCAAAAGAAGCAGCCGCTTCTACATTCATATCGGCGGCTTTTGCCACCATCCGGCCAAATAAAGCAATATCCAACCCGTTTAATGCCGGATTCAACGCTTTTTTAGCAATTTTAGCCAAATCTTTATCTTTGATTTTTGATGAGTCAAACTCCAACTCTCGAGCATATTCAGCAAAAGCTTGAGCTTCATTTTCACTAATGAACAACAAAGTATCATCACTTAAAGCTTTAGCAATAGCCTTCGAACAATCTGTAGCCTGATCTTCGGTTGCCCCCTCCTGAAGAAGGGCATCATGCAATAACTGTTCTATTTTTTTTGTACGGATACCCAGTTTCACTCCAAAATCTTTCAATGCCAAACGTACCTGCCGCTTCCAGCTTTGTGAACTGACACGGGCACGTGTAGTACCACCAACAACGGCAGTTTTAGGCGCACCAACATCATCACGATTCAAACAAGTAACAGGAAATGCTTGTAATATATGAAACTCAATACGGGTATTGGTATAAACGTTATTCATTTTTTTTCCTTCAAAATTAATAAAATTCGACACATAAACATAAATTACGCAAAGGGATTTTCAACTACCGGGACAATTTGCAAAAGCCCACATCCGAAAGCACGCCCACGCCCAATCCCTGAAGCAAAGCTTTGGACAAACCGCTGTTGATCAATTACTTCCAAACGGCCTGTAATATGTGCCTGTGCCAAGGTTATGCAATGTTTATTTTTATCTTTAAACTGCTCAACATTGATAGTTCCAATCTGAAGATGAGGGAGACTAACTTTAAATCCCCAACTTTGTTCAGCCCGTTCGGCAAACCATAAGGCTATGGCCTCCCTGCCTTTAACTGGCACCAGTTTACGACTTGCGCTATCGCGGCGTGTTGGGTTAACGATTACCTCAAACCGGTAATGGCTGTGTAACAAATAATTTTGGTTAAGTTCTTTACTTTGAACATACCCATACTTTTCATGAACCCGTTCCTTTGGTTTGCGATTGGAAAGCAATAAAATTTTTCGTTGATGATAACTCCCCCCTTTATCTGCATACAAAAAACCACTTGGTACGCTATGACATTTTGCTTCAGGACTACGAATATCAGGGAATAAACTATATACTGCCTTATGCAGAGAATAGACATCATTAATTCTTAATTCGCTCACCGCATGGCGATCCAGATGCAATACACTTGCGATTAAACTCATTATTTAACTCCTTGTCCCTTCGAGTCTCGTGTACTGTAAAAATCTTGTGCCCAACGAGTTTTGCTACGCTCTCCAAAATAACGAAGTTCAGCCAAAAGCCTGGCATAGTCCAAATCCCTGTTTACCCGACTATTAACCAAGGTCAATATCGGACGAATAATACGACACACTTCTGAAATATCCTCACAAGCCAATAATCGACGTAATTTCGCTTTGGCCTGAGCATCGTTTTGCCTGTCTGCATAAGCAAAGGCAATCGCTTTACCTATGCCTAGGTTTCCATTATTTTCGACCTTGCTACGAGCTATGCCCGCAGCTACTGTTGCATACGGCAATCGTTGGAAACGATTATCCAAATCAACCCAAGGGCCAAGAATTTCCCAACTTTGGTACTCTGTGGCAGGATTGTCTGCACGACGTAACCGCGCAGCAAAGCCCTTATCCTGATTGCATTTAGCAATAACAAACTGCACAAATTGCTGCTCTTTGGTCTTATTCATCTCGACAGGTTGTTGGTGCTCCATTACTACGCCTCACTTGTAATAAATTTATAAACGGGTCTATTTTTTGCCCAAGCATCAATCTGCCTGGCGGTCTCATTGGGGCAAAAAAAATCGTAAACATAATGCTGATAAGCAACAAACTTTTTTTGTAATTGATCACGGTTTTTATTGGCAGCCTCACTGTACTCACAGTTATCTACCAATAACTGGAAGTCTCTCTCACAAAGCGTCCAAAACATATGCGTTGCCTGTGCTGCAATTTTTGTGCCATCAGCCGTTAAATCTTTAAAATACCCTAAAATCCTGCCATATAAAGTCTTAGCCAAACCATCCAGGACCGCCATTTCTGACTTGAGCTGAACAAACCAGCTTTCTCCTAAAATATCGCGATGAAGCCAAATTTGGGATTCAACAATATCATCCGTTCCTGAGACATATTGCTCTCCGGCATTACTTCTTACCCTCAGACCACCAGACCAAATACTGAATTCTTCTTGAGTGTTTATGGCCTGCTCAAGACCATAGGTAATTTGTAAACTCAAAAAACCCTGTGAACCAGTTTGCTCAAAAAAACCAAGCAAACTGGTTAATTCACGCCATGGCCTTTTCTCGGGATCTGTCCAAAGGGCTTTGGGTTCTTTACCAGAATGATTTACCGCAACACTTGGATCCTGTACACCTTCCTTGTATCCGGCATGATCAATACCTTCGGAATAGTGCATAGCGTTTTCAGCAAGCAAACAAAATCGGCATACTGGCATTAACCGACCCATATAAGAATTTTTCAATGCAAGCGCTACAGGACATGCTTCTCCCTCTGGCATATTTTCCCATGGCGCCGTTCCAATTCCTTCCGGAAAAATACCGGCATTTCTTATTGCTTTGCTTGTAAAAAGATTTATCCACAAAGAATCCAAAAGGGTTCTTGCCATCACAAAATTATGCAATAAACCCATATGCGCAACGGAAGGCCCCGTCTTGCCTGTTGATGGTTTACCTTTCGCGTTACTCTTGCCTTGATAACCCTTTGACAACACGACTCTGTTATCTGTTTTCTTGCCTGAAAGGGCAAAACCCATTTGTAGCAACAACAATAAAGCCTGATCGGCCGAAGACAATTGCCGCTCAACTTGGCTTTCTGTTAAAACTGTGGTGTTACCAGTTGATATTTCAGGTAAAAAAGCACCAAAAGATAATGCCCTGGCTGATTTAATGGCAGGCATTTGCAAAAAAGGGTTTTCACCATAAAGATAAAAATGGTCATGCCATTTTTCAAGGTAAGCCAAACATTTATGCGCCAAACCTTTTATACCCAATGCTTGCCACTCGGCTTCATCTTCAGGTGTGGTCGCAGCCTGTGCAATCGCCAATAACAACTTAAAAACCGCTATTTTTTGTACGGGAGTTCCTCCCAAACTTTGATAATCCGTACATATAAAAATATCCCTTAAACTTACCCTTCCACGATCTGCCACGGGTATCCAAGGCTCATCTATCAAATTAAATTGATTTTCCATAACATATTTTCCGGTTCCAAATGTTTTAATTTTTAATTAATCGATACCCTAAATCATGACGATATTCAATTGAATATTTGTCATGTAGACGCAAATTTTCAATTCCCCTGAGTTGGTCGGAGTCATCAACCAAAGCAATACGCAGCAGGCTTTCATCTTCCGGAAAAACAGGGTTTCCCAAATAGAAACAATGGTGTAGTCCAAACTGCTTCAGCAACTCACGATTAACTTGTTTAGGGGCGTCATTTGGGCGCACATGAACAATTTGCCGCATCAATTTAATAGCGATACGGCGCCACTGCCGATAATTAAGCTTTACCCGATTATGGGGTAAATAAATCTGCTCACCATCAAGTAATGTCAACACCCCCGCCTGAGATGCGATGTCATAACGAATATTTTTCAACAACAACACCTCAACACTTTCACTTTCGCTATAACGGGTCTGTGCCTTTGATTCCGGCAAAGTTCTTCCTGCTTGGGCAAGTCCCACCCGCGCAAGCTGGCGCAACGTATTCTGCCCAATACGGTGCCTGCTACCTTCCGTCAAATCGTGTAATAGCTTGGCCATTTTTCCCTCTTCTTCTCGGCTGTGATAGGTTGCCTCTACCAGAGGCCGAATATCCCCAGGGAGATTTATCTTTTTGATGGGTTGCCAAACTTCCAGGCTCCGGGCAAGTACGTATGGGCTATATACATAAGCACTGGCGCCAAAACCAATCTCAGGTTGCTCTATTGATTTATGCAAGTTGGGGGCTAATAACCAGGCTTCCGGTTTTGCATGCTTATTACGCGGTGTCTCATGATGACGCCATAAGCGACCAAATCGCTGCAAAAGCATGTCCGTGGGGGCAAAACGGCTAACCAAAAAATCAGCATCAATATCTAATGATTGCTCAAGTACCTGGGTACCAATTAAAATACGCCCCTTTAAAGACCTTTGTTTATCTTTCCAACCAGGCTTTCCAAATATATTCACCCATTCTTTTTCATTTTTTTCACGATCAAACAAAGTAAAACGGGAATGCAGTAACCCACAATCTATACCTGCTTCACAAGCCCGTGCTGCCAGTTCCAAAAATTTTTGTTGTGCTTCTTTAACGGTATTTTCAATCCACAGTACCTGTTGGCCCTGTTCTGCCCGCAATAGTACTTCTTCTGTCGCCAGTTGTTCTTTATTCTGTATTAACACTGCATAATCGCGTGACTCACGCACAGGAACTGGAACTTCTGTCACACTTAATGCTGACTGGGGAAAAGCGGTAATCAACGGATAAGCACTACTATGGGTGGCAACACCCAAAAGCGCTTGGCGACGTTCCTGATTAAGCGTTGCGCTTAATACAATTACCGTGCAATCAAGTTGAACCAGCAAGGCAATCAATGCTTCTAATAATGTGCCAGTATAAACATCGTAAGTATGTACTTCATCCAGGATTACAACCTTCCCAGACAAACCGTATGCACGCACAAAGCCATGCTTAACATTCATGACTGCCATTAATGCCTGATCAATTGTTCCTACAGCAAAAGGGGCAAGCAAGCCTCGTTTGGCCTGATTAAACCAGGCGCCACCGGGTCGCCCTTCTTCACCCATTTCGGTATCTAATAACCAGGCATTTGCGTGTAATAATAGAGAACGGTGCTTACAGGACTCAGATAATATTTTTTCCAGGAACAGATTAAAGCGCTCATATATCTTGTTGGAGGTAAGCTGGGTTGGCAAGGCAAAATACACACCACTGGCTTTTCCTGCTGAAAGCATCTTGTAAGCGGCATAAAGGGCCGCTTCGGTTTTACCCAAGCCCATGGGCGCTTCCAACACATAGGCGCCTGGCTGACTGACTTGATCAACCAATAAACGCTGGGCCAACCTAGGCGTAAATCCAAAAACTTGTTCAAAACTTAAACCAGTTTTATAAACAGGCTGAATAAACCCTGCTTCATCCAGCGCCTTGCCAATATTTAATTGCCAAGTAGAAGATGGATCTTCAAAATGCTGGCCAGAACCGATCCAATCTGCGACTGATGTTAAACCCGATAACAAGCGGGCAGTCGCGTAATTTATTACCTTTGACCAACTTTCATTCAAATCCAACTGTAATGCGTCAACCAGTTTTTGTCTTTCATCTTGCCAGGGATGCTCCCCAAAAACTTCAGATGTAGCTTTATAACTGCTTACATTTGGAGAAAAACCATGATGCTGGCCTAAAATTTCCGGAATATATTCCGGTGCATTAAGTGCTTTTGCTGTAAGTTGACTCACTCCAGCATGGCCGCCCCAATTTTTTTCCAACGCGGCATTGAAACCCGGAAGTATTGGTAAATTACAAGCTTGATGCAATTTATTATAAAAAGTGGGGCTCACTTTACCTATGTCATGGGTTGCTGCCGTAAAAGAAGCCCCTGGCGGATACAGATGTTTCATCCCGGAACGATGGATTAACTCCTTAGCTACAGCCCCGACTATTTGACAGTGATTGAATACGCTACGACCCAATTGGGGCATGCCATTTGAATCATAAAATGTTTTGGCCGGACAGTTCATAAATGGTATGACTGTTGGTAAAGTATTGTTTTTTCTTTTTTTTAACATGAATGCTGGTACACCCTATCACTTCAAAAATAACAAAAAGGTCAACCTTACTTTAGATTTTTTATTAGCAATTGATAAATAGTATGACCTAAAGTAAACAATAAGGCCAGCATGCAGTCACCAACACAGTCAAACCGGCATATAAATTTTCAATTATTAAACTTTGCGCCTCAAAACATTATTCATTAACACAACTTTCCGTTAATGATGAACCACTTCTAATTCATCATCTTCCCATCAGCCCAACCCCAGCCTGGCCGCCAGCCCGGTACGCCGGACAATAATTTTTTCCAGCTCAGCCAGCAGGAACAGTAACAACCCGGCAGCCAGTACCTTGCCCCATTCCAGCAGTGACAGGCTGGCAGAATTGAAGATGGTTTGCATAATTGGCAAATAGGTATAGGCCAGTTGCAAAGGGATGCAGGCGGCCACGGCAAGCAAGATATAACGGTTGCCAGTCAAGCCTTCGCGACTTAGCACCGATTTAAGCATAAAGCGGCTGTTGAACAGGTAGAATATTTCACAAACCACCACAATATTAACCGCCATGGTCCGTGCCACCTCAAGGCTGGTGCCCGCATTCAATTCCCACAAGAATACCCCCAGCGTTCCAACCATAATAATGACCGACACTATGAAGACACGCCAGATAAAAAAGCCCGAGAGCAAGGCTTCGCCGGGCGGGCGTGGGCGCCGGTCCATAATGCCCCGTTCGGCCGGCTCAAACGCCAGAGCCAGACCCAGCGTGCCTGATGTGGCCATATTGACCCACAGCACCTGGGCCGGTGTTAATGGCAAAGTCAATTCAAACAGGATGGCGGCAATCACCACCAGGACTTCCCCACCGTTGGTGGGGAGCATGAAAAGAATGAATTTTTTCAGGTTGTCATAAACAGCCCGGCCTTCACGCACGGCACTGGCAATAGTGGCAAAGTTGTCATCGGCCAACACCATATCCGATGCTTCTTTGGCCGCTTCGGTGCCTTTCATGCCCATGGCCACGCCAACATCGGCACATTTCAGGGCCGGGGCGTCATTCACCCCGTCTCCGGTCATGGCCACAACCTGGTTGCTCTCTTGCAGGGCCTGCACCAGACGCAGCTTGTGTTCAGGTGCCGCCCTGGCAAAAACATCCACCTCCATGACCACATTACGCAAGGTATCGTCATCCATCACCGCCACTTCCGCACCGGTCAAGGCAGGCTTGCCAACACCGATATTCAGCTGTTCGCCAATGGCACGCGCAGTTTCCACATGATCGCCGGTAATCATTTTGACGCGGATACCGGCACGGTGGCATTCGCGCACGGCACGTACCGCCTCTTCACGGGGAGGATCCATAATGCCCAGCAAAGCAATCATGACAAAGCCCGATTCCATATCGTTATGATCAAGCAAATCGCTTTGTGGTGCTGAGCGCTTGCATGCCAGCGCCAGCAGACGCAAGCCCTGGGCCGCCATGTCATTGGACATGCGTCGCCAGTAATCGATATCCAGTTCCTGTTCGCCGTTACTGTCCAGCTGCGAGCCGCACATGTCCAGGATACGTTCCGGCGCGCCTTTCACAAAAATCCAGGGTTCTTGCTGGCTGTCACAGTGGTAAGTGGCCATGAAGCGGTGCTGGGATTCAAAGGGAATGGCATCAATCCGGGGCCAGGCATTCTGACTGGGCTCATTCAGGGTAAGGCCCGCTTTTGCCCCCAGTACCAGCAAGGCGCCCTCAGTAGGGTCGCCCTCTACCCACCACCTGCCCTCTTCATTCAACAAACGGGCATCATTACACAACACACCAGCACGAATGGCCAGAGCCAGTTCGGGGTATTCGGCAGTTGTAATACAGCGTCCGTCAATACATAAATCACCAGCCGGTTCATAGCCCACGCCTTCTACATTGACTCTGTGGCTGGCACATACCACACGCTGTACGGTCATTTCGTTACGGGTCAAGGTGCCCGTTTTGTCAGAGCAAATAACCGTTACCGAACCCAGGGCTTCAACGGCCGGTAACAGGCGGACAATCGCGTTGCGCCGGGCCATGCGCCGCACCCCCAATGCCAGGGTGACGGTCATAATGGCAGGCAAGCCTTCGGGTATGGCAGAAGCGGTTAGTGCCACCACCATCATGAACATGTCCTGGGGACTGTGCCCGCGCCATAAAGTACCCAGCACAAAAGTCAATGCCGATAAGCCCAGGATAAAGAAGGCCAGCTGGCGAGCGAAGTGGTCTACCTTGCGCAACAGGGGGGTGGCCAGGTTGCGGATACCGGATAACATCTGGTTGATTTTACCCAGTTCTGTTTGAGTACCGGTTGCCACTACCACACCCACCGCCTTACCATAAATAACCAGCGTGCCCGAATAAGCCATGCCATAACGGTCACCCAAAGGCGTCTCGGGCTCGGCAGTTTCCGTGTTTTTTTCTACTGGCAGGGATTCACCGGTCAGCGCGGCTTCTTCAACACGTAAGTTCCTCACATTTATCAGACGCAAATCGGCCGGCACCCGGTCTCCCGAAGCCAGGGCCACCATATCACCAGGCACCAGATCGCCAGCGTCAATATCATGATTCTGGCCGTCCCGGATGACCGTAGCGTGTGGCGAGAGCATGTCGCGGATGGCATCCAGTGCCGATTCCGCCTTGCCTTCCTGAATAAAACCAATAATGGCATTAAGCACCACCGCCATCATTAGCACGCCGGTATCTACCCAGTAACCAAGCGAAGCCGTAATAACCGCTGCGCCCATCATGACATATAGCAGAAGGTTATGAAACTGCATCAAAAAGCGCAATAGCGGCCCGCGTTTTTTAGGGGGTGCCAAACGGTTGAAACCATATTTTTCCAAACGTTGCCGGGCCTCTTCCTGAGTCAGGCCGCCTCTGCCAGTTTGCAACACTTGCGATACCTGGGCGGGTGTTAAAGTATGCCAGTCTGTGGGGGACGACTGTTGCGGTAAGTCTGTGTTTACACGGTCTGTCATTAATGAAGCCTTGGCTAATCGTAGCAACTTAAGGAAGAGTTAGTTACGAATTGAACAAAAATATAAGCAGATTTTACATGGCCGTGATGACACCGTCCAGCCGGAACTTTTGAGTTTTAAGCATTACTGAGAACAGGGAAAGCATATTCCAGACAAAAAAATCCGGCACACCAGACATGCAATGCATGAACGCCCAGTGTGCCGGATTCCTGTTTAAGCCGAATAACCATCGGTAACCTTCACCATTGTCCATTGGCAAAAAAATTCCAATGCCAACTAGGACGGTGTCTGGCTGTCAGCGCTTTCCAACGGTACCAGTGCTGAAAAATCCGATCGCGTGGCAATATACTCAGGCCGTGGTGCCAAACCATACCTGGGTTGTTCAAGCGCATTTTCAACACTGTTATACACCATGAATACGTTTGACCTTGGCCAGGGAGAAATATTACTGTTTGATCCATGCATGGTATTGCAGTCAAAAAACACCACCGAACCGGCCTTGCCTTGCATGGTCTTAATACCGCCCTGCTCTACCAGCAAGCTTAAGGTGAGTGGGTCTGGCACCCCATATTGCTGTTTTTTAAGCGATTGTTTGTAATGTTCACCCGGCGTTTGGCCAACACATGAAATAAATTGCATGTGTGAGCCCGGCACCAGCATTAACGGGCCGTTGCATTCATTATTATCTGTCAGCAGCACAGAACAGCTTAACGCACGCATTGTCGGCATGCCGTCTTCCACGTGCCAGGTTTCAAAGTCTGAATGCCAATAAAACTCCTTGCCGGTAAATCCCGGTTTCAGATTGGCCCGGGATTGGTGTATA
>JAVESC010000154.1:0-4383 GCA_034006805.1 Advenella sp. | reverse complement strand
CAGGCCGCCAAGCGCCGGATACAGTATTCGCTCAGGAACAGACCAGATACGCGTTACCGAAACGATAGACCCTGATTGCCCCGACAACAACAGCTGGACCTGATGGATACCCCAATAAAAAGCAATCGTGGCCAGCGCGCCCAGCACACCCATGAACAATGCCCATACCAGCAAAGCGGGTTGCCCAGAAAGCCAGCGGGCTTGCTTACATTGTTCTCTGAGCACGCTAAGGCCATTACTGAAATTCATCGTCTATCCAAAAATGCCAGGATTAAAAAATTTATTATATCCAAACATTATTTGGGAATATCCCTATATGGCCGCGCTTTATTTTTAAATGTATTAAATGAATGTATCATTGACTATTCATCCTGGACTAAAATACCGGGCATCTGCATTAACTTAATTGATGATATATACCTGATATGGCTGTTTTTACAAATCTGACCACCTCTGAAGCCGAAGCATTTCTTGCTGAATATGACCTGGGTGAGCTTGTTTCCTTAAGAGGCATTACGGCCGGCATCGAAAACACCAACTTTTTCCTGACCAGCACGCATGGCGAATATGTCCTGACCCTATTCGAAGTGCTTACCCACGAACAGTTGCCCTTTTACATTGAATTAATGCACCATCTGGCCAGCAAGGGGGTCAAAGTACCCATGCCACAAACTCGCAAAGATGGCAAGCGTATTGGTACACTCAAGAATAAGCCGGCTTCCATCGTGACCCGCCTGGCGGGTGGCTACGAGGCCTCACCCAGTGTCAACCATTGCATTATTGCGGCCCAAACCCAGGCCCAGGCACACCTTGCCGCGGTAGATTTTCCAATCAGGCAGCCAAATTTACGCGGGCTTGGCTGGTGGCAGGCCACCTACCCCAGCATCCAGCCATTCCTTAACCAGGAACTAACGCAGCTGTACCAAACCTCACTAGACGAACAAATCCGTGTCCAGGGTTCAGCCCTTTGGCAAAACCTGCCCGCCGGCCCCTGCCACTGCGACATGTTCCGCGATAATGTCCTGTTTGATGGCACGTTTGAAAACCCAAGCATGGGTGGTGTTATTGACTTTTACTTTGCCGGTTGCGATAAATGGATTTTCGACGTGGCGGTTGCTGTTAATGACTGGTGTATAGAACGCGAAACCGGTGCTTTGCTTAAGGATCATGCAAACGCCTGGCTGCAAGCCTATCACCGCATCCGCCCTTTCACCCATGAAGAGCAACAGGTATGGCCAGTTGCCCTCAGGGCCGCTGCCTTGCGTTTCTGGACATCCCGTCTGTATGATTTTTTTATACCGCGCCCGGCACAAACCCTGAAACCGCACGACCCGACCCATTTCGAGCGCATTCTCAAACTGCGTACCGAATCAACTCTTCCACAATTGCCATAATCAATTATGCAAGCCGCTAAACTACCTTTTTCTGCCGGATTACAATGGGTTCAGGCCGCTTTCGCCTTGTTCAGAAAACAGCCGCTGGCACTACTGGCCATCACGTTTATTATCAATTTCCTTAGCCAGATTCTTATTATCCTGCCCCTCATCGGCTTGCCGCTTTTTATTGTGAGCATTCCCGTGTCCAGCCTGGTCATGGTAACCGCCTGCCGTTCTATCGACAGCAACAACAAAGTCATTCCAGCCGAATGGGTCCTGCCGCTTAAAAAGCCCGATGTTATCCGGCGCCTGGCCATAATTGGTTTTTTATACGCCAGCATTTTCATGCTGATTACATTCATCTCATTTTATCCAACCTTGAATGCCCTCAGCCATGAAGATATGCAAAAAATCTCCAGGCTACTTTCCGATCCCGACTACAAACTGACACTGGCCGACATTCCCAGTTTTTCCATTAGCATTTTTCAGTATGCTTTATGGGCAATCCTTACATTTTTAACCGCCATTTCTTTCTGGAATGTACCCCAATTAATTGGGTGGGAAAACCTAAGTGTTAAAAAAGCCCTGTTTTATTCCATGGTTGCTTCCTGGCGTAATAAAATTGCCTTTATGGTTTACTTTTCCATTTGGGGTATCTTATTTTATGCCTGTCAGTTTCTTCTGACAGACCTGCTGGTTCTAATGGGGCTGCCACTTATGCTGGTGGCGTTTATTGCCCAAATACTGGTCATGATTATTGCGGTCAGCATGTATTGCGGTTTTTACTCCAGTTATGTGGCCATTTTTGGCAAGCCAGACATACGCACCATAGAACCCTGATTCACATTTATTTTATCAGTATGAGAGTAATCATGATAAAGAAACTCATTATTTCCAGCCTGTTGCTTGGCTCATTAAGCGCCTGTGAAGGCATGAATAGCGCGGGCATGGTTGATGCGGCCTCTTCTCTGTTCCAGGCCGCCACCATTAACGATGCCGAAATCCAGACGCTGGCGGTGCAGTCCCAACAGCAACTGGACCAGCAAAACACGGTTGCCGGTGCCAATAACAGTTATACCAAGCGACTTAACAATATTACCCGCAACCTGCGCAGCTACAATGGCACAACCCTAGACTACAAAGTCTACCTTAATCCGGAAGTTAATGCCTTTGCCTTGCCCAATGGCAGCATTCGCGTTTATTCAGGCTTAATGGATAAAATGACAGACCCCGAACTGCTGTTTGTAATTGGCCATGAAATTGGTCACGTCATGAATGGCCATTCAAAATCACAGGCACGCACCAACCTGCTTACACTGGCGGCACGCAAAGCCGGCGCGGCAAGTGGAAACTCTATAGTTGCATCACTGTCGGGCAATGAAATTGGCACATTGGCCCATAATCTGGTTAATGCCCAGTATTCACAATCGCATGAACTGGAATCTGACGCTTATGGCCTGAAAATCCTGCAGGAAAACAATTACGATAAATCCCATGCAGTATCAGCCCTGCGCAAACTGGGTGGTGGCGGTGGCGGTTTTTTCTCCAGTCACCCCGATTCTGCCAATCGGGCAGACCGGATAGAAAAAATGTAGTTAATGCCAGCCATAAAAAAACGCTTCAAATGAAGCGTTTTTTTATTATCTTAACAGGGCAAAATACCAACTATGCATTGCATTTTACCCTGTTTAAACGGTGCCTTACAGCGCACCAACCAGTTCAGGAACGGCGGTGAACAGGTCAGCAACCAGACCGTAATCAGCCACACCAAAAATAGGTGCTTCTGCGTCTTTATTGATAGCAACAATAACCTTGGAGTCTTTCATGCCGGCCAGGTGCTGAATGGCACCAGAGATGCCAACCGCAACATAAAGTTGTGGCGCAACAATTTTACCGGTTTGACCAACCTGCCAGTCGTTAGGGGCATAACCGGCATCAACCGCAGCACGTGAAGCACCCAGTGCTGCACCCAGTTTGTCGGCCAATGGATCAAGAATCTTGAAGTTCTCGGCACTACCCATACCACGACCGCCAGAAACAATAATGGCAGCAGCAGTTAATTCAGGACGATCACTTTTTGCAACTTCACGACCTACAAATGAAGACAGGCCAGAGTCGGTAACCGCGTCAACGTTTTGCACAGAGGCAGAACCACCTTCGGCAGAAACCGCATCAAACGCAGTCGTACGAACGGTAATGACTTTTTTAGCATCAGTGCATTCTACGGTTGCAATTGCGTTACCGGCATAAATAGGACGCTGGAATACATCGGCAGACTCTACGGCAATAATGTCGGAAAGTTGGGCAACATCAAGTTTGGCCGCAACGCGGGGCGCCACGTTTTTACCGGATGCTGTGGCTGGAAACAGGATGTGACTGTAATCAGCCGCAATAGCAATAACCTGTTCGGCAATATTTTCAGCCAAAGAATCGGCCAATTGTGCCGCATCTGCCAGCAGGACAGCGCTTACACCAGCAACTTTGGCAGCTTGTTCGGCAACCGCCTGCGCACCGCTACCTGCAACCAAAACGTGAATATCACCACCAATTTTTGCTGCGGCGGCAACGGTATTTAATGTGGCTGCTTTTAATTCTGCATTATCATGTTCTGCAATAACCAGGATTGTCATATTAAATCACCTTCGCTTCATTCTTTAATTTATCTACCAGGGTAGCCACATCAGGAACGGTAATACCGGCTTTGCGTGCTGGCGGCTCTGACACTTTCAGTGTTTTGATGCGGGGAGTCACATCAACACCCAGATCTTCGGGTGTGTAGGTATCCAGTTGTTTTTTCTTTGCTTTCATGATGTTGGGCAACGTTACATAACGTGGCTCATTCAGGCGCAAGTCTGTGGTGATAATGGCCGGCAATTTAACTGAAATAGTTTCCAGACCACCGTCAACTTCACGGGTAACCTTGGCGCTATCGCCTTCGATTTCAATTTTGCTGGCAAAAGTAGCCTGAGGCCAGCCCAGTAATGCAGCCAGCATCTGACCAGTCTGG
>JAVESC010000153.1:0-4420 GCA_034006805.1 Advenella sp. | reverse complement strand
CAGCTATGGCGTTTACGCCTCTGAGCGCCTGCTGCCTGCCGACCTTGCCATCCGCCTGCCCGACAGCATTAGTGACGACCTGGCCGCCACCCTTTTGCTAAAAGGCCTGACCGCAGAAATGTTGGTAAAACAGGTGCACCCCGTTAAACCCGGTGAGCGGGTACTGGTGCATGCCGCTGCCGGTGGCGTGGGGCGTTTGCTATGCCAGTGGGCCAGCCACCTGGGGGCCACCGTAATAGGCACGGTTGGCAATGCCCAAAAAGCCGAACTGGCCCGTCAGGCCGGCTGTGCGCACACCATTTTGTACCGTGAAGAAAACGTTGTGGAACAGGTGCTAGACATCACGAATGGCAAAGGCGTAAATGTGGCCTATGACTCGGTGGGTAAAGACACCTTCCAGGGCTCGCTGGACAGCCTGGCTATTTGTGGACACCTGGTTAACTTCGGGCAATCGTCGGGCAGCGTGGCACCGTTTGAAGTCTCTGCCCTGTTTGCCAAATCCAACAGCTTGACACGGCCCAGCGTGTTTCACTACACCCGTGAAAGACACATGCTGGACAGTATGAGCCACAACCTGTTCAATGCGCTGGAGCAGGGAGCCATTAAGGCCGAACCGGGCATGGCCTTTGCGCTGGTTGATGCCGCCAGGGCGCATGAAATGCTGGAGTCAAGGGAAAGAACGGGGGCTTTGCTGCTGAAGCCTTGAACTTGGTTTGTTTTATCTCATTTTCACGCTCCGCATGGGAATGCCTACAGGAAATTGAACTAATTTAGGATGAAAAAAATTAATCAGAGAGAGGTTTGGAATAGGGGTTGTAAACCAGTTTCTGAACAGGTTTTCGTCCTGGAATATATAATTTGATGAAAATTTTTTTATCTTTTAATATATTGCTTTTATGAAGATAGAAATATTTTTCATTAATAAAATGAAGCGTCTTTGTATGATGTGGATCAATTTTTATCTGGCATTCATCCTCAGCTGATTCAAAAACATAAGTATTTTTTTTAAACCAGGACTTTGATTGGGTATAAAGTTCCCAATAGATAATGACTACAGGGGATTTGTCAGATATGTTGTGAATGTTTATATCATGACCCAGATGAGGAAGGCCTCTAAAATTGTATGTCACTTCAATACGAAAACTATTTTTACGAAACTCATAAATTTTGATGAGTGCCAATGCTGTGGATAACCCAGCCCCCCACAACGCAAGTAATAGAGAAATTAATTCAGTGGTAATAATAGTTTCTCCTTTTGGATTAGTATGAGAAAATAGCAGTATTTTTTGATTTCGGAAATTTAATGGTATTAGTATATTGAGTTTTTAATTATTATAAATAAAATAAATGAAGAATGAGTATATTTTAAGAAATTAGAAATTTCTTTGGTCTGGTCCATAAACATGCTTTTCTAAAATAGATATTGTCAGGAATTAACGTGAAAATTTCTTTGGTTGTCCCTGTTTTCAATGAGGCAGAAGCAATTCCATTTTTTTATCATGCTGTACGTGATTTTGAAGGTTTGTCACAATATAATATTGAAATAATATTTATCAACGATGGTAGTACAGATGCTACAGAATCAATAATTGATGCGCTAGCAATGGCAGATCCATTGGTGCTTTCTCTTTCATTTACACGTAATTTTGGTAAAGAGGCTGCATTAATAGCTGGACTTGAATATGCATCAGGGGATGCCGTTATACCGATTGATGTTGATTTGCAAGATCCTATTGAAATTATTCCAATAATGATAGAAAAATGGCTGGATGGTGCTGATGTAGTTCTGGCGAAAAGGTCTAATCGTTCTTCCGATACACATTTTAAACGTAAAACGGCAGAGTGGTTTTATCGTTTACATAATAAAATAAGCAATTTAAAAATAGAAGAAAATGTAGGTGACTTTCGGTTAATGTCACGAGCTGTTGTAGAAGATATAAAAACAATACCAGAGAAAAATTTGTTTATGAAAGGTATTTTTTCATGGGTTGGTGGCACTGTTGAAATTGTAGAGTACACGCGTAATAAAAGAACCGTGGGGAAAACCAAATTCAATGGAAAAAAATTATGGAATTTGGCGCTGGAAGGAATTACAGGCTTTTCAATATTTCCATTGCGAATTTGGTCGTATATTGGTTTTTTTATTGCTACCCTGGCTTTTGTTTATGGTATTTGGATGATTCTTGATACATTAATTTGGGGAAATCCTGTAAAAGGCTATCCTTCTCTTTTGGTTTCAATTTTGTTTTTGGGTGGAATACAGTTAATTGGTATTGGGGTTCTAGGTGAGTATATTGGTAAAATATATCTTGAAAGTAAAAATAGGCCTAGATATTTATTGAAGAAAAAAAATAAAATTTAATTTTTTATGATGATTTGTTATTTTTTAGATTTTCTAAAATCATATTAATTTTTTTATGTCTTTTTGGGTGGATTAACTCTTTGGAAGGATAATATTAATAAACCAATAAATAAAATGAGAGGGCTAATAGGAAAATAAAATAGATTGGATAGAAGTCCAATAATAGGAATAGTGTAAAGAATGGTAATTGTATTGCTTTTGATTAAAAAATTGTTTTTTGTAACAAATGATTCTTTTGATAATAAAAGTAAACCTCCGGCAATAAGTGTTAGGTCATAAAAATGGGTATATGGAATAAGAATAACTGTAGCAGTAGCTAAAATTGTGATATCCAAACCAGAAAAATGTGTATCGTGTTTTTTAAGAATAAAGTATATAAAAACAATAACTATCGTAGAAAGCCCAAAAAATGCTTGGATGATATATGCTGATTTTAGATCAAAATCTAATAAATGAGCGCTCATGAATGGTGTCAGTTTCATGAATTGTGAGAGACCAGTGCCGTACTCAAGAAGCATTCGCTGGAATGGTACTGCTTCATATAAATAGCTAACCCATATTTCCTGACCCCAGATAAGAGCAGGTAAAATACATAGAGTCAATAAAGTGATGGTGGCTGAAAAAATAACTTTCCAGCGGTGCTCAAGTAAAAGTACTAATGGTATTAAGAGTGCCAGGGTTGGTTTATAAGCGAGACATCCAATTAAAATGCCAGCAAAGATTGGCCGGCTATGTGCCAGGCGTAGGCCACCTATGAAAAGAGCTGCACTGAATAGTCCATTTTGTCCCAAGACTATATTGGTCCACGCTAATGGAGTAAGAATTGTTAACCATAAAATATTGCGTTCGAAGTTAGGTGCATTTATTGCGATTAAAAAGGCAATAAAACCGCCTATTGACCATAGAAATAATGTTGCTTCGTACGATAGCCAGCCAAATGCTGCAACACCAAGTAAAGCAGTAGGGGGATAGGGGAAAACGTGCTGCCCAGCTTCTGGCCCAAGTAACTGCTTTATAGCCAGTGAAAATGCTTCATTATTATAAATTTCACTTGTACGCCCTTCAAAAGCCAGCATACCCGCTGCCCAGAAATTATAGGCGTCCCGCCCAATGGTTTGGCCCCTGCTTAAGGGTTCGGCAAAAAAAGGCCAAATATCCATTGCAAGGAATACGAGTGTGCAAGGAAGAATAATACGTGTGGCTTTTATAATTTGTTGGATTACCAAATTTTTGTTTGTATGATGCATATTATTTTTATTTGAATATAGATAATTTTTTTTCTATGAAAGTAAAGCCTTTCCAGAATAAAATTACTAAAATAAAAGATACCAGGCCATCTACAAAATAATGCCACCCTAAATAGATAGAGCCGATCCAAATAAGTAGTGCATAAATAACCATTAAGATTCCTAAATATCTATTATAATAATAACTTCCAAGTGCAAAAAGTGTAGCTAGTGCAACATGAACACTGGGCATAGCTGAAATTCCAGCTCCAATTGTTACAATTGGTTTTCCAAATACACTAGCAAGATATTGTTGATAAGCTATCGCTTTAATAGGGGTGGAATCATTATGGTGGCTATGTAAATAGCTCATTAATTGTGCATAGCCATTATGATTAGGGTCTATAAAATCAATATAAAAACAAGGGCCTGCTGATGGCAATAAATAAGCCATGATTGAGCCAATAAAAATCCAAACGAATATATAACCACTTACATAACGAATACGAAGCTTTTGTGAGTTAGAAAATGCTACTAGAAAAATACTTAAAATCATTGGTATAAACCATGAGTTATTTAAATTGTCTATATATATAGTTGTATTCTGGTTCCCGATAAACTCATGAAGAATAAGGCCGGGGTCATTTTGAAAAATATAAAAATCCAATTTTGCCAATAAAGGGTCTGTAGTAAATCCCCGTTCAGACAAGATGGTTTGCTTGAAAACATTAAAACTTGGAATAAGAATGATCAGCGTGGAAATTGGCCAAATAAAGCTGAAAAACCGGTCTTTCTGCCATTTTTCTTTTAATTTGTTAAAACAGAATGAAAA
>JAVESC010000152.1:0-4427 GCA_034006805.1 Advenella sp. | reverse complement strand
TAATTCAAGTTTCCGCTGTTCTTCGGCTTGCTGTTGAGCTAATTCAGCCTGACGTTTGCCTTCAGCCTGTTGCTGCGCCAACTCTGCCTGGCGTTGCTGTTCGGCCTGCTGCTGCGCCAGCTCTGCCTGCCGTTGCTGTTCAGCCTGCTGTTGCGCCAACGCTGCCTGGCGTTGCTGCTCGGCTTGTTGCTGCACCAGCTCTGTCTGACGTTGCTGCTCAGCCTGCTGCTGCACCAGCTCTGTCTGACGTTGCTGCTCAGCCTGCTGCTGCGCCAGCTCTGCCTGCCGTTGCTGCTCAGCTTGCTGCTGCGCCAACTCAAGCTGACGCTTTTCTTCAGCTTGCTGTCGTGCCACTTCGGCCAAACGTTTTTCTTCGGCCTGCTGCTGGGTCACTGGCGGCCAGACAAAGTCGGGTTGCATCATGGCAATCGGGTCATTGCTGGGCGGTGCGATGTCCAGGGGTGCTTCGTTACCCCGGACCAGTTGCTGCTGTGATTGGGCTTCCTGCTGGGCTTGAACCTGGGCCAACTGACGTTTTTCGTCGGCTTGCTGTCGTGCCAGTTCAAGCTTGCGCTTTTCTTCAGCCAATTCCTGTGCCAATTCAGCCTTGCGTTTTTCTTCGGCCTGCCGTTGTACCAACTCAGCCTGACGCTTCTCTTCAACCTGCTGCTGCGCCACAGATGGCCAGACAAAATCAGGTTGCATCATGGCAATGGGGTCATTGGTAGGCGGTGCCATTTGCAATGGCTGTTCATTACCCCTGACCAATTGTTGCTGCTGTGGTTGCTGTTGTGCCGCTACACGGGCCGATTCGGATGCCCGGGGCGCTGCTTGCTCTATATTAACCAGTTGTGGTGCTGGTTCTGGCTGGATTTGGGCTTGCGGCTGTGCGTTGGGCCGGGGCTGGATATCAGCCGGAAGCGGTGCACTGGCGGGCAACTGCAACTCAAATTCAGATGGTTGACTATTTTGTGCCTGTCGATAGCTTGAAGCAGTTACCACTTCACCCTGTTTTTTTTTAACTTCGTCTGAAGATGCCATCAGGTTGTCTACCCCCCTGACCTGCTTGCCATCATCACGGGATGACGCACTGCCGGCCGCCTGCATGGGGGCCGGTGGCATACGACGCACCTGATCGGCAATGGCGTAAATTTCCTGTCGGGCCTGCTGACCAAGGTTGGCGCTTCGCATGACCTGTTCGGCTGCGGGCGTGGCGCCACGAACCAGCAGGTAAAGGGCCATATTACTTAATACTTTGGGGTTTTGTGGCATTAACTCGGCGGCCTTGCCAATGGGAATACGGGCACCTTCAATATCACCCAAACGCATTCTGGCATAGGCAAGGTCGCTAAGAATAACGGCATCTGAAGGGGCTGCGGCAGACGCATTGGCCAGGTTTTTAGCCGCTTCGGCAAAATCACCCTGCTGGCCGGCCATTAGGCCAAGCCCGTGCCAGGCCTGGGCCTTTTGGCGGGTTTTGGTTAGGCTGCGGTAAATTTTCTCGCTTTGCGCATGCTGGTCGGTTTTTCTAAGGGCTTCGGCCCGCAAAATTTCTACATCGGGCGATTTGCCGTATTTCACATCATGTTCGTCAATAAACGCCAAAGAAGCGAAATAACGCCCCTGGTCTTGCGCTTCTTTAATGGTCATGATGAGCAATTGTTCTTTTTCAGGCGCTTTCTTGCGCGCGTCATCCATTTCCTGACGCTGAATCATGGCCTGTTCCTGCTGCTGGTCTTCCATCAGCCGCCAGGCCGAATCCGAAGAACTGTTCACACACCCTGCCAATACACCTGCACATGCAATCGCTGTTGCTTTCTTCACCAATTTCATAATTTTCAACCACCTCCCATTCGAGATAATCCGCGGAACACGGCAATAAAGCCAGAGCCTGCGGTCACAATCATTAACGCGGGCAACAAGGTCAACACCATGACTCCGGTCATTTTGACTGTCAATTTGCCAATTTTTTCTTTCAATCCTGAACGGCGCTGTTCGCGCAGGCGTTCACTAAAACGCGTCAGGGGTTCCTGTACCGCACCACCATGCTTGTCCACCTGCGCAATCAAATGGCAAATGGCAGTCAGGTCGTCGTTGTCCATACCGTTAATCATGCGATCCATTGACTGTTCGCGCGGCATGCCACGGTTATACTGCTCTACCGCCACCTCTAGCTCCAGGCTTAAAACCGGAAACACCGCCTTGAAATCTTTCACAATAACATAAAGGCTCTGGTCCATGGACATACCCACCCCCTGCAACAGGCGCAACAGGTCAACCAGCAACGGCAATTCATCATCAACCGCTTTCTTGCGTTGGTTAACCCGTCTCATTAGCACCCATTTGGGCAGCATCCAGCCCAGCGCAAAGCCAAAGAAAATGGACAGCGCATAGGTCATTAAATGACCGCCCATGATTTTTACAGGCCCCGTCACAAATAGTAAAATAACCGGCAAACCTATACATAAAACCGCACGAACAAATGAAAACAACGCTTTTGCCTTGCCGTAGTCTTCAAAACCCGCCAATTCAAGATAAGCCCTGTCTTCTTCAGCCAGCAGGAGATCGCCAAAACGGCTCTGGCCCCAGCGCGTTCCCAATTCCGTTGCTTTCACAACCGCGCTTTCCAAACGCTGGTGTTCTTCTTCCGCCGCTACTTGTGCACCGGAAAAGACCAAGGTATCGGCCCGCTCCCGCTTGTGCAAGACTTCTTCGATCTGGTCTTTGCTTTTTTCCTGGCGCACCATGGTTTCAATCAGGTAGATGGCCACCACCAGGGCGGCAATGGCCAGCAATATCAAGGCCCCTGCCTGCAGGCCGGCAGGGCTGATCATACTTGTTAAATCCGGCATCTCATTTCCCTCATGCTAGATAGACTTGGCCAGGCGATACAGCCAATAAGAACCGGACACTTGCAAAACCACCGCCCCCACCAGCATCATCTTGCCTGCCGGGTCTTCCCACATGCCCATAAACAGGGCGTTGTTGAACACCAGAATAAAGCAGGCCAGGCCTACCGGTAACAAGGCCAGTACCCAGGCCGACAGGCGCAGCTCGGCCGACATGGCTTTCATTTCTGCACGGGCCTGTTCAAGGTCACGCATAAATGCGGACATTCGCTCTAGCACCTGGTCACTACGGCCCCCATATTTTAAAGCCACGCCAATAACGGAAGCCAGCAGATACAATTCATGCAGGCCATACTGGCGCGACACATAATGCAGGGCAACGTCAATTTCTTTGCCAGAACGGTTCAGGCTGACGGTTTTATCTATGACATCACGCAGGGGCAACTCGGTACCCGCTGCCGCGTTATGGAAAGCAGACCCCATGCTGTTGCCAATGGTCATCATGCGAACCACCCGATCCAGAAAATCGGGCAACTGGCGCACCAGGTTTTTGCGAAGCTTTTCGGCCTTCAGCCATAAACGGAATAAAGACAGGGCAAGCATCAGGACGAAGGCGGCACCGGCGGCAATCACGCCACCAAAAACCCCCGCCAGTATGGTGGGGATTAAGACAATTAGCCAGAATGTGACATAGAACCCGGTGGTTGGCACGACACCGGCGCGCAATAAAAACTCATTCCAGTTCCGTGGGCCACCTTTCCAGACTTTGCGCTGACGCAAGGCATCGGCTTCAGAGATTTCTTCCTGCCCTAGACGCCGCTCAAGCTGATCCAGTACAAATTGGTCATTGGTATCTTTTTTGCCTTGCTGACGGGCACCCTGCAACAATACAAATGCCAGAACAAGCAGAACCAGAGCCATTAGCGCCAATAAAACCACACTGTTCATTAACGCCTCCTGCTCCAGAAACCCGCAGCGGCATCACGCGATGCCGTCTGGGCAACTACAGGTGCCGACTTCACCACCGTTTCACGCATTTTGCCTTTATGACCTTCCAGCTTACTGCAGTGCGGCAAAATACCCATACTCACCCATTGGTCTTTTTCTTCACCATTGGCGTCTGTGACCGCTTCATAGCGATAAAGCTCTTGAGTCGTAATAATGCCATCACTCATGCCAATTACTTCGGTAACCGATAAAATCCGCCGCTTGCCATTGGGCAAACGACCAATTTGAATAATGAAGTCCAGAGCGCCGGAAATCTGGCGGCGCAAGCTTTCTTCACTGCCATGGAAACCGGCAAACCCGGCCAGCATTTCCATCCGGTACAGGCACTCGCGTGCCGAGCTGGCGTGAATGGTAGCCATGGACCCTTCGTGCCCGGTATTCATGGCCTGCAACATATCAATCACTTCAGACCCCCGCACCTCGCCCACAAGAATGCGGTCGGGGCGCATCCGCAAACTGTTGCGGATCAGGTCACGAATTGCCACCTCGCCACTGCCATCATAACCAGCCTGGCGCGACTCCAGTCGAACCACATGCTGGTGGTTGAGTGACATTTCAGCGGTATCTTCA
>JAVESC010000151.1:0-4449 GCA_034006805.1 Advenella sp. | reverse complement strand
CTGGTAAATCCAGTGCGCCAGCAACGGCTTATCCAGCCCCGCCGGGGCATGATTATCCAGCGGATACAAGCCCGCAAAACCGAATGACTCACAAAGGGCCTTAAGCTGCTGGCCATAGTCAACGGCATCGTGCCTGAATACATCGGGGCCGGCCAGATAAATCTTTTTCATTTCAACCACCTTTTACAACGGCAAGAGAGAAACCATCACCACCCGGAAAATTAAAATCTTAAAAATACATGCTGAAAAGATTTCTTTTTATCCTGAAGATCATTATCATAGCTTGTATAGGATTTTTCTGTTCCCAACACTGATTTGTCCCGCTTTCAAGGAGTCCTACATGTCTGCGTCTTTCGATCTAAAAAAATCAAGCAATGGCCAATTTCATTTTTCACTGAAGGCTGAAAATGGTTCCACCATCCTGAGCAGCGAACAATACACCACCATTGCGGCCGCCCAAAATGGTCTGGCTTCCGTACAAAAAAACTGTACCGAAGACGCCCATTATGTGGCCGAAACATCTTCAAACGGCAAATTTTTCTTCAACCTGAAAGCCGGTAATGGTCAAATTATTGGGACCAGCCCCATGTTTGCCGATGAAGCCACGCGACACTACGCCATGGCCGAATGCAAAGCCGCAGCAAGCGCCACAGTTATCGACAACACCAACACCTGACAAGCGGTGTAATGCGCCGTCAAGCATGCTGCCTGACGGCGCGGCAACCCGCTTCCTGGGCTTAATCGCCGGTTTTTAGCACCCCGTATCGCAACAGGGTGCGTTCGCGTGCCTGGGCATGATCCACAATAGGTGGCAAGTACACGCCTGCCATCTGCCAGGGTTCATGAATGGCCTTATCGGGCACCTGCTTCAGCTCGGGCACATAACGCCGGATGAATTTTCCTTCGGGATCAAATTTTTTGGACTGGGTCACCGGATTAAAGATGCGAAACCAGGGCTGGGCATCACACCCGGTAGAGGCTGCCCATTGCCAGCCGCCGTTATTCGAGGCCAGGTCATAATCATTCAGTTTATCGGCAAAATATTTTTCACCCTCACGCCAGTCAATACCCAGGTCCTTGCACAAGAATGAAGCGGTGATCATGCGCAACCGGTTATGCATATAACCGGTCTGGTTCAGCTGGCGCATGGCGGCATCCACAATGGGATAGCCTGTTCTGCCTTCACACCAGGCCGCAAAATAGTCAGGATTGCTGTCCCATGCGATGCGGTCGCAGGCGCGCTGAAAAGACCGGTTCACGACATGCGGGAAATGATACAGAATGGCCTGATAGAACTCTCGCCAGATCAGCTCTGACAGCCAGGTAGCCGCGCCATCATTGTTTTGTTGCAGGGCAAAACGGGCCAGCTTGCGCACAGACACCGTACCAAAACGGATATGCACCGACAGGTACGACACCCCCTTGACCGCCGGAAAGTCACGCGCCTCTTTATAGTGCGCCATCCGGGTGGCGAAGTCTTCAAACAGGGTTTGCGCACCGCTGCTACCGGTCGGCATCGGCAATGATTCCCAGGTGCCAGACTCAAAACCGATCTGCTCCAATGACGGGATACTTTCCCCTTGTGGTTTGCAGGCCAGCCGGGCGGCATACTTTTCAACCGGATAGGCTTTTAGCTGGAAATCGTCCACTTTCTTTAGCCAGGCATTTTTGTAAGGGGTAAAGACACTGTATGGCTTGCCTGCCTGAGTCAAGACTTCATGGGTTTCAAATATAACCTGGTCTTTGAAATCGGCAAAACCAATGCCCATGACATCAAGGCTGGCCGCTACGCTTTGATCACGTTCTATGGCCGCCGGCTCATAATCACGATGGGTGAATACTTTCTGCACGCCCAGCTGCCAGGCTAGTTCGGAAATGCAATGATGGGCCACCCCCTGCCTGACAATTAGGCCGCTGCCCTGCCCGCCCGCACGCAATGACAGGGCTTGCAAGCCGGCATCAAGGGCCAGCACGCTTTGATGAATAAACTCAACCCGGCGGTCTTTTCGACTGGGCAAAGCATTTAGAATATCGGTATCAAAAACAAACACACAATACACTTTTTGTGCGACCCGCAAAGCATGATAAAGCGCGGCATGATCCTCACAGCGCAAGTCACGGCGAAACCAGACCAGGGCCGCAGTGACAGGGGCGGGTTCGGCAAGCGCTTGTGTTGCATGGTTATTTGGCATTAATGTTTATCCCTTTGGTTACATACCATCCACGCTTCAAACTCAAACCGTCAGGTAAGCCCGTTTGACCGCTTCATTTTCCATCAGTGACTGGATGGAACCACTATATTTGATTTGTCCCTTTTCGAGCACATAGGCCCGATCCGACACCAGTTCAGCAAAGTGCAGGTTCTGCTCAGACAGCAAAATACCAAGCCCTTTTTCTTTAAGGGCCAGTATCATGCGGGCCATTTGCTCCACCACCACTGGTGCCACCCCTTCCGAGGGCTCATCGAGCAGCACCATGAAAGGGTTACCCATTAAGGTCCGGGCCACGCTCAGCATTTGCTGCTCGCCCCCGCTCATCTTGCCACCGGGCCGATCCAGCATTTTGCCCAAATTGGGAAACAGGGAAAACAGGGATTCCCTGGTCCAGAAAACCGCTTCACGGCCATCGGGCCAATACCGCACGGGCTGGCGCCCCACGTCCAGATTTTCGGTTACGCTCAGGTCGGAAAACACCCGGCGGTCTTCAGGCACATAACCCAGGCCCTGCCGGGCAATCCGGTAAGGTTGCCAACGTGAAATATCCTGGCCCATGAAAGTCACCTTGCCACTGGTGCGATCCAGCAGGCCCATGATGGATTTGAGGGTGGTTGATTTTCCCGCGCCATTACGGCCCATTAACGCTACCACTTCACCCTGGCCCACCGTCAGGTTCACATCAAACAGGATATGTGCCCCGCCATACCAGGCATTCAGGCCTGCAACCGTTAACAAATCTGTTTCACCCGCCCCCGGCATTGATTTTTCCGGCAAGATGGCACTCATGTTGTCAACCCTTCTTTCAGTTTTTCCAATCCGATTCCCGAGCCCAGGTACACTTCCCTGACCTGCGGATGGTTGCGGATTTCATCGGGAGAGCCTTCGGCAATCAGCCAGCCGGCGGCCAGCACAATAATACGGTCGGCATAGGCAAACACCACATCCATACTATGTTCGGTAAACAGGACACCCATATTGCGCTGCCTGGCCAGTTTATGCGTCAGGGCCATCAATGCATTGCGTTCCTGGGGGGCCATGCCTGCCGTGGGCTCATCCATGAGTAATAAAACCGGATCATTGGCAAGGGCCATGGCCAGTTCCACCCGCTTCACATCGCCATAGGCCAGTTCGCTGCAGGGCCGGTCGGCCTGGTCGGCCATGCCCACCTGCGCCAGCAAGCCCAATGCCTGTTCCCGGTACTGCGACGCGGCCGGCCTGAAAAAAGAAAACATTTTCTGGTGAAATGACAGCAAGGTCATTTGCACGTTTTCAACCACCGTGAGCGATGCAAAAGTGGCGGCAATCTGAAACGTGCGACCCACACCCAACTGCCAGATATCTCGTGCCTGCCTGCCCAAAATAGCCTGACCGTTCAGGTAAACCGTTCCCTGATTGGCGGTGGTTTGCCCGCCAATCATGTTGAAGGTGGTTGATTTGCCCGCCCCGTTGGGACCAATCAGGGCCAGCATTTCGCCTTGTTCAAGGCTAAAACTCACGCCCCGGACTGCCATGAAATCGCCATAGGCTTTATGAAGATCATTAACCTGAAACAAACTCATGGCTGACCTTTAGGGGTGATGGATTGCCGGGCTTGCAAACGCCTGCCCAGCTGGGCAAAAAACCCGGCAATGCCCTGTGGAAACAGTAAGACCAGCACTAAAATAACCAGACCAAAAAGGGCCTTCCAGTAACTGGTCATGCCCACCACATAATCATGCAGCACGGTATAGGAAAACGCGCCAACAATGGGCCCCAGCAAAGACTGCACGCCACCCAGCAACACCATGACCAGGCCGTCTATGGACTTGCTGATATGCAGTTCTTCAGGAGAAACACTGCCTTTGGAATACACATACAGCACCCCTGCCAGACCGGCAAACAGACCGGCGATTACAAAGGCCAGCCATTGGGTATGTTTCACGTTAATGCCGATGGCATCACTGCGCAATACCGAGTCACGCCCGGCCCGCATGGCATAACCAAACGGCGAAAACAGCAGGCGACGCAACGCCAGCACACTGCCTGCCACAATGATAAGCGTAAAGTAGTAATAGGCTTGTGGACTGTTTAACCAATCAGGCGGCCAGATCCCGATCAGGCCATTGGAGCCACCGGTAAAACTGTCCCACTGGAACACGACCGACCAGGTAATTTGCGCAAACGCCAGGGTCAGCATGGCCAGGTAAATACCGCTTAAGCGCACACAGAACCAGCCATACACCAGGGCGCCCAA
>JAVESC010000144.1:0-4920 GCA_034006805.1 Advenella sp. | reverse complement strand
TGCGCCCAAAATGGCCTGGTTGCGGTGCGTCCCAACTTCAGGGGTGTTGGTTTGTCTGAAGGCGAATTTGACAGGGCCCAGGGTGAAACCCGTGACATGCAAATGCTTATACAGCAAATAGAACAGCTTTACCCCGAAGTGGGCCATAAGAAATGGGTGCTGGCCGGATTTTCATTTGGTACGGCCGTGGCTGCGCAACTTTATGCCGAACAAAAACAAGCCCAGCATAAGCTGCCCGATGCCATGATGTTACTGGGGCCTGCGGTATGGCGGTTTCAATATCGCGATATTGAACTACCGGCCGACTTGCTGGTCGTACATGGTGAAAAAGATGAGGTTGTACCTTTGCAGGAAGTCTTCGACTGGATCAGGCCCTTCCAGATTCCGGTCACAGTTATGCCTGAAGCGACCCATTTTTTTCATGGGTTCCTGCTTCAATTGAAAAAATTGATACAAATCAGGCTGGACCAAATTCTGAAATAAGCCTGTGCTGACGTGGGTTTACTGGCAACAGGGCTTATAATAACCGGCAATTGCATGGTTTTTCATGTCATTACCTTACTTAATCATTTTTAACCGGGTACTGTTTTTTTATGTCTTCCAGTCGTTTATTTCTTGGTCTTATCGTTGTGGCACTCGCTGGGGGTGGCTACTATTATTATGATAAAAACAAAACACCTGCCCAGGCAGAAACAACAGTAAACGGCTCGGTTGTCACCTCGGTTATTAATAACCCCGCAGCGGTGGCCGCACAAACACCCGAAGCCCGTTCAAGCATCTCGCTTACCAATGAACAAACTCCGGTGGTTAGCGAGTTTGCCAGCGTTGCGCCGCCTAGCCCACCGGTTAAGGCCTGGATGGTTTTTGATGCCACCAGTAACCAGATTATTGGCAATGTCGAACCCGACATGAAACTTGCTCCGGCTTCGCTCACCAAGCTCATGACGGCCAGCCTGGTGTTTGCTGCCCTTGACGACAAACGCATCAGCCTGGACCAAATGGTAACGGTTTCTGAAAAAGCCTGGAAAACCGGTGGTTCGCGCATGTTTATTGAAGTCAATAAACAAGTGTCGGTGGGTGACCTGCTGCAAGGCATGATTGTGCAGTCAGGCAACGATGCCACCATTCAGCTGGCCGAAGTGGTTGCTGGCAGTGAAGGCGTTTTTGTGGGGCAAATGAACCAGGAAGCCAAAGCCTTTGGCATGAACAACACCAGTTTTGGTGATCCTACCGGCCTGCCTTCGCCAGACACCTACACCACCGTGCGTGATCTGTCGGTGCTGGCTCAACATATTATTAAAGATCACCCCAGCTATTATCATTATTTCAGTCAACCTGAATTTACCTTCAATAAAATCAGGCAACCTAACCGTAATGGTTTGCTGTATCGCAATATCGGGGTGGATGGTCTGAAAACCGGTCACACCGATGAGGCGGGTTACGGCCTGATTTCCACGGCTCTGCGCGATGGTCGCCGTATTATCACGATTGTAGTGGGGGCTGATTCGGTGCGTGCCCGCGAACAGATCAGTCAAACCCTGCTTGACTGGGGGTTCCAGAACTTCAGCGACAAAACCGTTGCCGAAGCCGGCAAACCTCTGGTGCAGCCACGGGTCTGGGAAGGTGAAACCAAGCAGGTTAACCTGGGTTCGCTGAATCCGGTTATCGTTACGGTACCCCGTGGCCAGGAAAATGCCGTCCAGGTCGTTACCCAATACAACGGCAAACTGGTGGCTCCGCTGGCCAAAGGCCAAACCGTGGGCAATGTACAGTTTGTGCTCGATGGCAAAATCCTTAAAGAAGAACCCCTGGTGGTGACTGAAGCAGTTGCCCAAGCCGGCTTTGTTGGCCGCATGTGGGACAAACTGCTAGGCATGTTTTAAAATTAAATGCGAGTTCCCACGCAGGAGTGAACTGACCCCAAAAAGCAGCCCCCTCAGGGAACAAGTAAGCCCTCAAAGGAACGAGTAAGCCCCTAAGGGAACAAGTCGGATAATTCCCCTCCTGCGGAGGGGTGGCGCATAGCGCCGGGGTGGTTTTCCCGCGTTGAAACCGATACGGGCATTTAACACATTTTTTATTTTCGGGCCGCCTTGAATAACTTCAGTCCGGCCTTATTTACTCGGCATAGAGGTTGATGGTGATACAAGGCATTAGCAGCAACAGCCTGGTTTATCTGAATGGCGAATACCTGCCACTCAGCCAGGCAAAAATTTCGGTTTTAGACAGGGGTTTTATTTTTGGTGACGGCATTTATGAAGTCGTACCAGCCTATAACCGCAAACCATTCCGCCTGAACGAACACGTGGCCCGGTTAGAGCGCAGCCTTAAAGCGATTAAACTGGAAACCGGCAAAACCACCCAGGACTGGATCCAACTCATGACCGACATGGTTAACAAAGCGGAAACCAGCAACACCTTTGTGTACCTGCAGGTTACCCGTGGCGTGGCCAAACGTGATCATGCTTACCCAAACCCGCCGGTTGCACCCACCATCTTCTTAATGAGCTCGCCGTTTGAGCGTCCTTCCGAAGAACTGCGGACCAAGGGTTTCCGGGTGGTAAGCATGCCCGACGAACGCTGGTACCACTGCGACATTAAAAGTGTTTCCCTGCTGGGCAACATTCTGGCTAAAGAATATGCCCATGCCAAAGGCGTAGACGACGTCATCCAGTTTCGTGACGGCTTCTTAACCGAGGCCTCTTCGGCCAACATCTGGGTGGTTAAAGACGGTACGCTGCTGGCACCACTTAAAAACAACCTGATTTTAGAAGGCATTCGCTACGGCTTAATGGAAAAACTGGCCGCCCAGTGTGGCATCCCGTTTACGGCACAAAACATTAGCGAAGAACAGGTTGCCCAGGCCGATGAGCTGTTGTTTACCTCGGCCACCAAAGAAGTGCTGCCTATTCTTGAATACAATGGCCAGCCGGTGGGCCAGGGCGTTGCCGGCCCCCTATACCAAAAGCTGCGTGCCGCTTACGACTTGGAAATTGAACAATTATGATGAAAGAAATACCCCCTGAAGAATCCTTAATTGAATACCCTTGCGACTTTCCCATTAAGGTAATGGGCGTTAATCACCCTGAACTGGCCCAAAGGCTGGTGGAGCTGGTATTGCAATACGACCCCGGCTTTGATGCCAGCACCGTGGAAATGCGTCCCAGCAAAGGCGGCAACTACATTGGCTTAACCTTTACCGTGCGCGCCACCTCTCGCGAGCAGCTGGACAACATCTACCGCACCCTGCACGGGCACGAGCTGGTCAAGGTGGTGCTGTAAACGCATGACGCAGCTTAAACGGCTAGAAGGCCTGGCCGACTACGAAAGTACCTGGCAGGCCATGAAAACCTTCACCGAAAACCGCCTGCTCGACGCTGAAAACCAGATCTGGCAGGTAGAGCATCCGCCTGTTTACACCCTGGGGCAGGCTGGCAAGCCCGAACACATCCTGAACGCCGGGAATATCCCGGTTATACGCTGCAACCGGGGCGGGCAGGTTACCTACCACGGCCCCGGGCAGGTGGTTATTTACCCCTTAATCAACCTGCACCGCGCCAACATGTTCGTCAAAGAATATGTCAGCACGCTGGAAGACGCCATCATCCACACCCTTAACGACTATGGCATTAGCCAGGCCTGCCGCAAAGAGGGCGCGCCGGGCGTGTATGTACCCATGGACAATAACGAACTGGCCAAAATTGCCGCCCTGGGCGTGAAAGTCAGTCGTGGCTGCACCTACCATGGCCTGGCCATTAATGTAGACATGGATTTAAGCCCGTTTGAAGGCATCAACCCCTGCGGCTATGCCCAATTAAAAACCATTGACATGAAAACCGTTGGCGCACAGGCCAGCTGGCAAGATGTGGCCGATAAAGTAAGCGGGTACTTGCTGGAAGCATTTGCGTAAGTAAGTTGGCGATGCGTGGGGAGGGGCTGCATGCCTATGCTCCTGTGTAGGAATACATATTTTCTGTTAAGTAATTGAAATAAATATAAAAATGACAATAATTTATCCTGGTTGAATGTTAGATATTTAGCTGTTATTATCTAACAGAAAGGAGGTGCTTAATATGGTCAGTATATCTGAAAAAATACTAAGGCGAATTCGGGCTAAAGGCCGAGGTTGGGTTTTTACGCCTCGGGATTTTATTGATTTCGGGTCTCGTGGCTCGGTTGATGTCACCCTCTCGCGTTTAAGACAAGCAGGAACGATCAGGCGTATTGGCCATGGCCTGTATGATTACCCAAAACTCCATGACAAGCTTGGAACGCTTAGTCCAACGGTTGATCATCTGGCGCAAGCCGTTTCCACGCAAAGTGGTGAGCAGGTGTTTGCCTCGGGTGCTAACGCTGCGAATCAATTAGGTATTTCCACTCAGGTGCCTGCTCGTGCAGCGTACGTAACAAGTGGACCTTCCCGCATCAAAAAAGTCACAGGTCGAACGCTAACACTCAAACATGCACGTACGCCACTTATCAATAATGCTTCAGATAGCGTTAATGCAGTTGTCCAAACAATGGCGCACTTGGGTCGAAAAAACGTTGATGCAAATACTATCCAACGTATTGCAGAGAGACTTAATGATCATGATATGAAAACGCTTATGCGTGCGCGTTCAAAAATGCCTGGCTGGATGGCGGATGTTGTATTGAAAATTGGTGCGATCAAACATGGATAATTTTGCCCGACAATCATCAGAGCATCGCAGAATATACATTGAAGAAGCGGCTGCACGGCGTGACTTAACACCCATTATTATTGAAAAAGATTTTTGGGTTTGTTGGACGCTTCGAAGACTGACAAATGCAATGCAGTTAAAGGGGCAATTGACATTCAAAGGCGGCACATCGCTCTCCAAGGCTTATGGTATGATTTATCGCTTTTCCGAAGATATAGACCTAACAATTTCCCGTACG
>JAVESC010000150.1:0-4546 GCA_034006805.1 Advenella sp. | reverse complement strand
ATCAGGGAATTGTTCAAATACCTGTCCACGCCCGGCATGATATCTTTTGCTGGTGGCTACCCCGCCCCTGAACTGTTCGATCTCCCTGGTTTGCAGGCGTCCATTGCCGCCCAATCAGCTTCATTGCAGGAAACCATGTCTTACGGTTCCAGCGAAGGCCTGCCAGCCCTGCGCGAAACATTAGCCGCCCTTTCCATACAACGCGGCCTTCAGGTAGGCCAAGATGACATCCTGGTAACCAGCGGCTCACAGCAGGCTTATGAATTGCTGGTGCGGGCCCTGATTGCACCGGGAGATACCGCGCTGGTAGAGCGCCCCGCCTACCCGGCCGCCATTCAGGGCCTGCGGCTGGCCGGTGCCAATATTGTCACCGTGGGAGTTCAAGAGGACGGTACCGATCTTGAGGAACTGGCACGACTGCTGCAACAGCACCAGCCCAAGTTTTTTTACTGCGTTCCCACGTTTGCCAATCCCAGCGGCATTACCCTATCACTGGAAAAACGCAAAAAACTGCTGGCACTGCTAGCCACCACTAATTGTTTACTGATTGAAGATGACCCTTATGGCCAGTTGCGCTTTAGCGGACAGCCCTTGCCCACTCTTGCAGAACTGGCCCGCTCAACCCCTGTACAGGACCAGGTCATTTACCTGTCCAGTCTGTCCAAAACTGTGGCGCCGGGCCTGCGCATTGGCTGGATGATCGCCCACCCCGAGATCTTGCGCCGCTGCGTGCTGGCCAAGCAGGTGGATGATATGTGTTCGGCACCGTTCATGCAGGCGGTTGCTGCCCATTACCTGAACTCGGGACGCTATGCACAGCATTTGCCTTATATGATCGACACCTACCGGCAGCGGGCCCAATGTATGCTGACCGCTTTTTCAAGCGACTTTAACGGCCAGCTTAGACTGGTCCAACCCGAAGGCGGCATGTTCATTTGGGCTTACCTGCCCTCGGATATCAATGCCACCCGGCTCTTGCCCCTGGCGATTGACGAAAAAGTCATGTTCGTGCCCGGCAGCGGTTTTTATGCCGACCAGCCCGATGAAAACGCGTTTCGCCTGTCATTTTCCATGAGCAATGAAGCACAAATTACTGAAGGCGTTGCCCGGTTCAGAAAAGCGCTTGACCGCTATTGAAGCGGGCTGTTTTTCACCAAGGCATCCAGCCGGCTGGCATCAAAATCCGGATGAATCGGCTCGGGATCAACCATTTTGCGGCTGGCCTTGGCTGACAATTCATTGAAACGCTCCACCTTGCCAATCAAGCCCTGCCGGCCGGCCAATGCACCAACCACGGCATTGTAATGCGTACCCACCGTGTTAAGTGTTCCGCCCAGCCGGGACAGGTGTTCAGCCACCCTGACCACCTGATTATAAATATCGACGGCCCGGTCGCCAATTTCGGTGGCCTGCTCATTGCTGCGTGCCATCATCCACAAATAGGAAACCGTTCTTAACACCGGCATCAGGGTTGTGTGCGAGACCAGCACCACCCCTTTTTCATAGCCATACTGAAACAGGTTGGACGGATGCCTGAGTGCCTCTATGTAAGCCGCTTCGACCGGCATGAACATAAGCACAAAACCGGGGCTGTGCATACCCTGCAAATTGCTGTAATTCTTGTCGGACAACTGGTCGATATGATTCCTGACGGCCTTGGCATGCGCATCCAGGGAAGACCGCATGACCCCTTCTTGCGTTGCATTGACCGCCTGCTGGTAATCATTCAGGGATACCTTGCTATCAATAACCATATGCTTGCCATCGGGCAGGTAAAGCACAAAATCGGGTAACTGACTTTGGCCCGCTTCGTTCCGGAAATGGGCCTGAGTCTGAAAGTGATCACCCTTGACCAGACCCGCCATTTCGAGTGCCCGTTCAAGCTGCATTTCGCCCCAGTTACCAAGGATTTTTTTATCTCCTTTCAGGGCACGGGCCAGAGCATCGGCATCCTGAGTCATTTTCATGCCAACCTCAGACACCTGCCTGATTTGCGACTGCAGCAGCGATTGCCCCTGCACCGACTGGTCATGCACCTCGTTGATCCGGCTTTGAAAGCGGTCAATCTGCTCACGAAACGGCTTGAGCAGGCTTTCCATGGACACCTGGCTATTACGCGAAAAAGCCTGTTCTTTTTCCGTAAAGATACGGTCAGCCAGGTTCTGGAATTCAATCGCCAATTGTGCCTTGGATTGGGCAAAATTCTGGCGCAATTCATCCAGGCTTTGTTGCTTGTGCTGCATTTCCGACTGCTGGGTTGCCTGTTTTTTTTCCAGTTCTGCCAGTGTTGCCTGCAATGACTGCTGTTGTGATTCTCGCGTTTGCAACTGCAGCCGCAAGTCACCGGCCAGTTGTTGCAGATGGTTTTTTTCCGCCAGGGCGGCTGCCAGCTCATTGCCCAAAGCATCTTTACGGCCATCCAGAATACGGTAGTCATCCTGCAACTCATCGTACTGCTGTGCCTGCAACTCCAGCGACGCCGTACGGTCACCCAGCGCCTGTTCAAGCACGGCAATATTGGCCCGGCTGCCTGCCTGGCGTGAATACATAAGCAGAGCACATAACAACATGCCAAAGACACCACCCACAAGGACTGCAAGCCATAGATGGGAAGAAGAAGCCAGTATCTGAATAAATTCGTTCATACTTTAAGATTATGTCGGCAAAACACAATCTTATACCAAATGCCGTCTAACCGGAGCAAAGCGCCAACCCACACTGGCCACAGCCAAGGCTTGCGCTTTGTTTTAACCCATTTAAAAACAGATCTAACTTAACGGACAAACGCATTAAAGCTGTTTTTTCATCATCTGGTCAGCGATATATTCTGCCTGCCGGATAGCCAGCGAAACAATCGTCAGGGTCGGGTTTTCGGCGCCACCACTAGTAAACTGGCTGCCATCGGAAATGAACAGATTAGCAATATCATGGGTCTGGCCATATTTGTTGCACACACCATCTTCGGCTTTTTCACTCATGCGGCAAGTGCCCAGATTATGGGTTGACGGATAAGGCGGCGTGCGAAACGTTTTTTTCGCGCCCGCTGCTTCATAAAGCGCAATACTTTGCTTAAAGGCATGGTCCCTCATGGCTTCATCGTTAGGATGGTCGTCAAAATGCACATTGGGAATGGGCAGGCCATTGGCATCTTTCTCGTCGGTGTTCAGGGTAATGCGATTACTGGTGCGTGGCATATCCTCGCCTACAATCCACAAACCAGCCGTATAATCATAGGCATCCATATACGAAGCAAAATCAGCCCCCCAACTGCCCGGATCAAAGAAAGCGGCATAAAACGGCAGGCCCAGGGCCACGGTTTCAAGCTCATACCCCCCCACAAACCCCCGTTTTTCGTTGTGAATGGCTTCATCCTGCACAATACCCGCCATGGTCGTTCCCCGATACATATGTACCGGCTCATCAAACACCGCATAGACCGAACCCGTTGTATGACGCATATAATTGCGGCCTACCTGCCCGGAACTGTTCGCCAGCCCATCCTTGAATTTGGACGAAGCCGACATCAGCAACAGACGTGGCGTTTCAATGGAGTTGCCCGCCACACAAACCACCCGCGCCGCCTGGCGTTGTTCTTTGCCGTCCTTGTCAAAATAAACAATGCCGGTCACCTTGCCGGTATCGTCATGCTCAATCTGCGCCACATGGCATTGATCGCGCAATTCCAGGTTGCCGGTTTTTTCAGCTGCCGGGATTTCCGTATATAACGTAGACCACTTCGCACCCACCTTACAGCCCTGAAAACAGAAGCCCTGCTGGATACAGACTCCCCGGCCGTCACGGGGCCGGCTGTTAATCGCCATATGTCCTGTACTGACCTTGTTGTAGCCAATTTTGGTAGCACCGTCATACATGATCTTGAAATTATTATTGCCCGGCAATCCGGGAATATCATTGGTTCTGGTCACACCCAATTTATCTTCCGCCCTGGCATAATACGGCTCCAGCTCTTGCAGGGTAATGGGCCAATCCAGCAAGTTGGCATCCTTGAGATCACCATAATGGGTCCGGGCCCTGAACTCATGATCCTGTAACCGCAACGACGCCCCTGCCCAGTGAGTGGTGGTGCCACCTACCGTTTTACAGATCCATGTGGGCAGGTTCGGAAAATCCCGCACCAGCCGAAAACTACCCGAGGTAGTCCGGTTATCCAGCCAGGCCAATTGCTGGAATGATTTCCACTCATCCTGCACAAAGGTTTCTATACTCTGCCGGGCACCTGCCTCAAACAGCACCACCTTGATGCCTTTCTGGCATAACTCGTTGGCCAGCGTGCCACCCCCAGCCCCTGAGCCAATAATAACGACAACACTATCGTCTTTCTGGTTAAATGTAGTCATGTCCTGTCTCCGCTATTCTTTATTTATAAGTCATTGATATGGAGCCCCTGCCAGCGACCGGTGCTCTTTTGGCATCGCATTGCTATTTCCTGACGGGCCTTATTCCTGCCCACCAACGCAGGCCTGCATTGGCCGCGCCCTTATTCAGGATGCAAAGGGAGGGCTGGCCTCAACCGGTGGATCAGGCA
>JAVESC010000149.1:0-4557 GCA_034006805.1 Advenella sp. | reverse complement strand
GCAACCCTTGAGCCAATACCTGGCGAACGGCCTCTTCAATTTTGTCAGCCGCAGCGGTTTCATTTAATGAATAACGCAACAACATGGCTGCTGACAAAATAGTGGCCAGTGGGTTGGCCATGTTTTTGCCGGCAATATCCGGTGCAGAGCCATGGCTTGGCTCGTACAGGCCCTGGTTGGAAGCATTCAGGGAAGCGGAAGGCAACATACCGATAGAACCGGTTAACATGGCCGCTTCATCGGACAGGATGTCACCAAACAGGTTGCCGGTAACAATCACGTCAAACTCTTTAGGCGCACGCACCAGCTGCATGGCAGCGTTGTCTACATACATATGTGACAGGGCAACGTCAGGGTACTGTTTGGCCACATCAATCATGATATCACGCCAGAACTGGGAGGTTTCCAGTACATTGGCCTTATCAACACTACACAATTTCCCTTGACGCTTGCGGGCTGCTTCGAAGGCGATTTTAGCAATCCGGCGCACTTCGGTTTCTGCGTAGCGCATGGTATCAAAACCTTCCTGCTCGCCCTTGAAAGCACCGTCTTCGGCGGTACGTACGCCGCGGGGCGTACCGAAATAAATATCGCCGGTCAGTTCACGGACAATCAGGATATCGAGGCCGGAAACCACTTCGGGTTTAAGGGAAGAAGCATTGGCCAATTGCGGATACAGAATGGCCGGACGAAGGTTGGCAAACAGACCCATGCTTTTACGCAAGCCAAGAATAGCTTGTTCAGGGCGATGTTCACGCGGCAAGGAGTCGTACTTCCAGTCACCCACCGCACCAAATAGAATAGCATTTGAATTTTTGGCCAGTTCTAGTGTAGAAGGAGGCAAAGGATGTCCTAATTGATCGTAAGCCGCACCACCCACTGGGGCTTCTTCAAGCGAGATATCCAGCTTAAGTGCCGTTAAAACACGAGCGGCCTGATCAACAATTTCATTTCCAATGCCATCACCTGGCAATACAGCAATTTTATAAGTCATGTAAATATCCTGTTATTTAACCAAGCCGGCATTGCCTTCAAGCCATGGATGGCGAGCCAGCCGTTCTGCTTCAAATGCCTTGATCTTGTCTGATTTTTGCAGGGTAAGACTAATATCGTCAAACCCGTTAAGCAAGCAGTATTTGCGGAATCCGTCAATCTGGAAAGGCATTTCACGGCCATCAGGTGCGATCACAACCTGACGCTCAAGGTCGATACGCAATTTATAGCCCGCAAAACCCTTGACCTCATCAAACAGGCGCGATACGTCCAGTTCAGACAGCACAATGGGTAACAAGCCATTCTTGAAGCTGTTATTGAAGAAAATATCCGCAAAAGAAGGAGCGATAATGGCCTTGAAGCCGTACTGGGTGAGCGCCCAGGGAGCGTGCTCCCGGCTTGAGCCACAGCCAAAGTTTTTACGGGCAAGCAAAACTGAGGCACCTTTATAGCGAGGCTGATTCAAGATGAAATCAGGATTCAGCGGACGCTTGCTGTTATCCATGCCCGGTTCGCCATGATCCAGATAGCGCAACTCGTCGAACAGGTTAGGACCAAAACCGGTCCGCTTGATGGATTTCAGAAACTGTTTGGGAATAATTAAATCGGTATCCACATTTTCGCGATCCAAGGGGGCTACCAGGCCTTCATGTGTTGTAAACGCTTCCATTTCAATTATCCTAATTTTCTGACATCAACAAAATGACCGGCAATTGCGGCAGCTGCAGCCATGGCAGGACTAACCAGATGAGTACGTCCCCCCTGTCCCTGACGGCCTTCAAAGTTCCGGTTTGAGGTTGAGGCGCAACGCTCGCCTGGCTCAAGACGATCGGCATTCATGGCCAGGCACATAGAGCAGCCTGGCTCACGCCATTCAAAACCAGCTTCAATAAATATTTTATCCAGGCCTTCCTGTTCGGCCTGTTTCTTGACCAGACCGGAACCGGGCACCACCATGGCCTGGATGACATTTGACGCCACATGTTTACCACGGGCCACCTTGGCAGCAGCACGCAAGTCTTCGATGCGGGAGTTCGTACAGGAGCCGATGAAAACGCGGTCGATACGAATATCTTCGATAGGCGTATTGGGCTTTAAGCCCATATATTCAAGGGCGCGTTCCATGCCACTGCGGCGGACGTCATCTTTTTCCTTGTCGGGGTCGGGAATGCGGTCTTCAATGGAAAGCACCATTTCAGGTGACGTACCCCAGGTAACCTGTGGCTTGATGTCTTTGGCATTGATTTCTACAACCGTATCAAACTTGGCGCCTTGATCAGTGTGCAATGTTTTCCAATACTTGACCGCTTCATCCCACAATATGCCGGTTGGCGAATAAGGACGGCCACGGAAATATTCGATTGTTTTTTCATCAACCGCCACCATGCCAGAACGGGCACCCGCTTCGATGGCCATGTTACATACGGTCATGCGCCCTTCTACCGACAAGGCACGAATGGTGCTACCGGCGAACTCAATAGCATGACCAGTGCCGCCGGCCGTACCAATGACGCCAATAATATGTAAAACCACGTCTTTCGCGGTACAGCCGAAAGGCAACTCACCATCTACCTTGATGAGCATGTTTTTGTTTTTCTTCATCAGCAATGTCTGGGTTGCCAGAACGTGCTCGACCTCAGAAGTACCAATACCAAACGCCAAGGCACCCATAGCGCCGTGCGTGCTGGTATGCGAATCACCACAGACAACCGTCATGCCTGGCAGGGTTGCGCCTTGTTCAGGGCCAATCACGTGCACAATTCCCTGACGCATATCGTTCATGCGGAACTCTGTAATACCAAAGGTTTCACAGTTTTTATCCAGGGTATCAACCTGCAACCTTGAGACAGGATCGGCAATGCCTTCGGCCCTGTCTTGAGTAGGTACGTTATGATCTGCCACGGCCAGGTTGGCGCTTAAACGCCATGGTTTACGCCCGGCAAGAGCCAGACCTTCAAAAGCCTGTGGACTGGTTACTTCATGCAACAACTGACGGTCTATATACAATAAACAGGTCCCGTCTTCTCCCTGGTCTACAACGTGGGCATCCCAGAGTTTATCGTAAAGTGTTTGCGCCATTTTTTTCTCCGCACAACTAAATGAGTGGTTTTATTAGGTTGACAAAAACCCTTTTGCCAACAATGCAATAATTATCGCTGATTACCCCTGCTTAACAAGCCCATTATTTATACTGGTATTAGTACTACTATAAAAATAGGGCCATTGCTATGGCATGCGATCAAAAAATTTCTCATAGAACCGTTATTATCCCACTTAAACGTGTTGCAAAACAATCACATAGCCCGTCCACATAGGTAAAACCCGCCTGTTTTTCCAGATTAAGCACATGCCATAATGCAAGGGTTAATTACATATCATAAAAAATATTTCATCTCAGACACAGGCATCTTAAAGCCCCCTGGATAATCACGCACTTTTCGGAGTAAAGCCATGAGCCAGACACCCGACCTCTCCCATTTCTGGATGCCGTTTACCGCCAACAAAAGCTTCAAGGCAGCCCCGCGCCTGCTAAAGGCGGCCAAAGGCATGTATTACACCACCATCGATGATCGACAGGTGCTGGATGGCTGCGCCGGTTTATGGTGTGTGAATGCCGGACACGGCCGTGAAGAAATAACGCAGGCGCTACTTGAGCAACTGAATGTGCTGGATTACGCCCCCGGTTTCCAGATGGGGCACCCGGTCGCCTTTGAAGCGGCCCGGGCTGTGGCCGAATTCATGCCAGACACCATTAACAAAATATTTTTTACCAATTCGGGATCAGAGGCTGTGGATACGGCCCTGAAAATCGCCCTGGCCTACCATCGGGCCAATGGCGAGCCCACCCGCTCACGCCTGATTGGTCGCGAGCGGGGTTACCATGGCGTGGGTTTCGGGGGAATCTCGGTGGGCGGTATCAGCCCCAACCGCAAAACCTTTTCCAATGCCCTGCTGCCCCAGGTGGATCACTTGCCGCACACCCATGATCTTGAGCACAATGCCTATAGCAAGGGGCAACCGGCCTGGGGCGCACATTTTGCCGATGAGCTTGAAAACATCATTGCCCTGCATGATGCGTCCACCATTGCCGCCGTTATTGTAGAACCGATTGCCGGCTCTACAGGCGTCTTGATTCCCCCCAGGGGCTATCTGGAGCGTTTGCGTGAAGTTACCCAAAGACACGGTATTTTGCTTATTTTTGATGAAGTCATTACCGGTTTTGGCCGTTTAGGTACCGCAACTGCCAGTGAATACTTTGGCATTACCCCTGATATCCTTACCCTGGCCAAGGGACTGAGTAATGCCGCGGTTCCAGTTGGCGCTGTAGCGGTCCATGACCATATTTACAACACCATTGTCAATAACGCTGCGGGCGGCATAGAACTGTTTCATGGCTATACGTATTCCGGACACCCCCTGTCTGCAGCAGCCGTCAAAGCAACGCTGGCCCTGTACAAAAACGAGCATATTTTTGAAAACGCCAAGGCATTAAGCCGTGTCTTTGAACAAGCCGCGCACGGCTTAAAAGGTTTTCCTCATGTTGTAGATATCCGCAACCTTGGC
>JAVESC010000148.1:0-4566 GCA_034006805.1 Advenella sp. | reverse complement strand
TGGCCCGTGCCTACAATACGGTTGTACCTGCCTCTGGCAAAGTATTAACCGGCGGTGTCGATGCCAACGCATTACAGCGCCCCAAACGTTTCTTTGGTGCCGCACGTAACCTTGAAGAAGGTGGCTCGCTTACCATTATTGGTACTGCCCTAATAGAAACAGGCAGCCGCATGGACGAAGTGATTTACGAAGAATTCAAAGGTACCGGTAACTCCGAGGTTCACCTTGAACGTCGCCTGGCTGAAAAACGCCTGTATCCTGCCATCAACCTGAACAAAACCGGCACTCGCCGCGAAGAACTACTCATGAAGCCCGAAACCCTGCAAAAAGTATGGGTTCTGCGTAAATTTATTCATGAAATGGATGAAGTCGAATCCATGGAGTTCATTATGGATAAAATCCGCGCAACGAAAAACAATGACCAGTTTTTCGACATGATGAAAAAATAACGCATTTCATCATGCAAACAAAAGGCCTGTTTATTTATTAACAGGCCTTTTTTATTAACAGTAATGATCATTTGTCTGTTCAAACAACAGGCTTCTGGCAGATATTTGTATTGTGTTAAACAATACGTTATGCTTGATGCAAGAATTAGCAATAATAATAATTTATCTTGGCTCAAATAATTTTTCAGGCAAATTGCATGCCGTACCGCTAAAGGAGATAAAGATGGAAAAGGAAAAAGAGCAAAAATTAATGTTGATGGATCCGGATACCGGTGAAGTCCACTCACTTCAACACTGGATTGCAACAAAACCCATGTGGGAAGGTTCGCTTACCAACCCCATGGAAGGGCTGATTGAAGTCGTGAAAGACGCAAACGGTAAATGGGTTGCCAAACATGAGAAAGGCACCGAATAATCCGAATGGGAAATTGGCCTGGTTACCTAATCAGGCCAAATAGATTGACCACCTTCTTTTTATAAATTTGCCATTTTTTGCGCTTTAATCCACGCCCACCCTTACAATATCTGCTTGTTCAAATCTCCACCCCATCAAAACATGTCTGTTCTCGGAATTATTGCCGCCTTGCACCAAGAAATCGCCAGTCTTTTACAAAACATGGGGTCAAATATAAAAACCCATCGAATTGGGCAGCGTGACTATCATGAAGGCACACTCATGGGGCGTCCCTGTGTCGTTGTACTTTCGCGCATTGGCAAGGTCGCCGCAGCAGCGACTACCGTAACCCTCATCCGGGAATTCAAGGTTAGTTCAATACTTTTCACTGGGGTTGCCGGCAGTATCAATCAACAGGTCAAGGTGGGTGATGTGGTGGTGGCCACTCAATTACTGCAATATGACATTAACGCCAGCCCGCTTTTCCCCCGCTATGAAATACCCTTACTGGGCATTAGCCATTTTGACGCTGACACGAGCCTTTCAGCCCAGCTTCAACAATGCGCACAGGATTACATTGATCAGGATCTGAACATAGACATCGATGCCACATCCCGGGAAGTATTCAAACTCCACCAGCCGCAATGCCATACCGGCATTATCATTAGCGGTGATTGTTTTGTGAGTGATGCCAACCATTCCCTGCAATTACAACAGGATTTACCCACCGCTTTATGTGTGGAAATGGAAGGCGCATCAGTTGCACAGGTTTGTTATGAATATGAAGTACCCTTTGCCATCGCCCGGATTATATCCGACCAGGCCGACGGCTCTGCGCACATAGACTTTAATGCATTCCTGGAGCAGGTTGCGCGGTTTTATTCAGCCGGTATTTTAAAACGTTTTTTAAGCACCCGCCTAAATTAAAAAATTGGTTTCTTCAAGAACCCGCCCCAGCGCCAAACAGTCAGATCATTATCGGCTACAACTCAGATTTCAGTAACTTAAGCGCTTCCTGAAACTGCTTGCTTCTGCCCTGCTTCATGGAAAGGCAACTTTCCTGTTTGACAGAATTGTTGATATTATTGAACTGTTCAATCCGATAAGACATTGCCTGCCCATATTCATCATTATCGGACACCAATTCCGTATAGCTGCTTATAAAATCGCCGACAAACATATCCGCGTTTTGTTTGTTGAGCTGTAAAATTTTCCCGACGTCTTCCTGCATTTTATGTCTAAGACTGTCTGCTGAAAGTGTTGGGTCAAGGGCGGCACAAAACTCATGCAAAAAATAATAATCAAAAGAAGCCGTAAAAACCCTCTCTCTGGTTTCTTCTGTCACATTTTGTGCGCCACCAAGACACGGCCATAGCAAGAGTATGGCAAGCCATTTTTTTGCAATAATTCTCATGATTTCCTTTTTTTTGCAGAATGTTTTTTAACATTCTTACCTAAGATTAAAGCCACAAACTGATAAAAATCAATTTTATTTTGATCGAAATCCGGCTGGTTACAACTGCATATTTATATTTAAAAAAAACACTGTACAGCCTACCCAAAGTCCATATAAAATCTCCTCCCGGATTTATATTTGCTCCTGTTTTCCAGTAAGAAAACACGAGCAAAATAACGATAAACCGGCTTATCAAAAAACACTTCTGGAGATTGCGATTAGAGTCGATCTTTTTTTTAAAATAGAAGCTTCATCATGAATGCAATAAATAATATTTTATCAGCACTGGAAACCCGGGGCTGGGCTATTTTTGACGGGCTTATCCCTATTACCCTGACACACCGTCTATTTGCAGAGGGGCAGCAACGCTGGGAACAGGGCCAGTTCCATGATGCCCGTATCGGACGCGAACAGCAACTGGCACGGGTAACATCCATTCGCGGCGATTCTATCCTTTGGCTTGAACCAGAAAGCCAATACCCAGCCAGCCAGGAAATATTTCAATTAACCGGTTTAATGCAGCAGGCATTAAACCGGTATTTTTTTCTGGGCCTTAAACACATGGAATTGCACTATGCCCGCTATGCCTCGGGCACCGGCTATGCCCGCCATCTGGACCAACACAAAAATACCGCATTCCGAAAAATCACACTGGTCAGCTACCTGAACCCGGACTGGAGCGAAGCGGACGGTGGAGAGCTGGTCCTGTATGATCCTGAAAGTCCCCTACAAGAAATTCAACGTATACTGCCTATTGCCGGCAGAACGGTCATTTTCAGAAGTGATCTGATTGAGCATGAAGTCCTGCCCTGCCAAAAACCCCGCTGGAGCATAACCGGCTGGTTCAGGGATGATGAAAGACAGCATGACTTGGCTGCATGACAATGATTACCCACTTTTTGCACCATTTATTCATTAAAAATTGAAAATCTTCCTGCAAATTCTTATTCATGCAAAAAATAAAAAATATAATCAGACCCTACAAAAAACGCATAAAAACACTTTTAAAAAAACCTTAACATGTATGATTTGATTGGTGACATTCACGGCCATGCACTACCCCTGAAACAGCTGCTTGCAAAGCTGGACTACATTGAAAAAAACGGGTTTTGGCAACACCCCAAACGTAAAGTTATTTTTTTGGGTGATTTTATCGACCGGGGCCCCGAACAAGTGGAAGCTGTCCTGATAGCCAAAGCCATGGTGGAAAACAATGCTGCGCTGGCGGTCATGGGAAACCATGAGTTTAACGCCGTTGCCTGGACAATGCCCAACCCCGACAAACCGGGTGAATTTCTTCGCCCCCATACCGAAAGATATTTACGGCAACATCAGACTTTTTTAGAGCAGGTTATTGAAGGCTCCAGCCTGCACCAGGAAATCACCGCCTGGTTTGCGACGCTGCCACTCTTCCTGGAATTTCTGGGCTTCAGGGTTATTCATGCCTGCTGGCACCTGCCCTCATTGAAAATACTGACACCCTTTCTGGATACCCAAAACCGCATACAGCCACAGGCTTGGCCAATCCTTGGCGCAAAGGGAACAGAAACTTTCGAAGCACTGGAAACGGTTCTGAAAGGACTGAACATTGAACTGCCTTCAGGATACGGTTTTGATGACAAAGACGGCAATTTTCGCAATGAAATCCGTGCCCAATGGTGGGAGCTTAATGGATTGACCTATCGTGACCTGGCCATGGTCCCTCCCAGCGCCATCGAGCAAATTCCTCACATTCCCGTCCCTGATGACATTGTGCCGGGTTACCAAAGTGATAAGCCTCTGTTTGTCGGTCATTACTGGATGACCGGAGAACCGGAACCGCTCACGCCTTATATTGCCTGTCTTGACTATAGTATTGCCGCCAGAAACACAAAATCGGTGACCAAGGGAAAACTTTGCGCCTATCAGTGGCAGGGAGAAACCGAATTACTGCGAGACCGATTTGTGTGGGTCAGCTAGGCACTCACCCCAAAACCCAACCCATCAACCCACTGCCAGCCACCACCAGCCAGGGTGGCAGCTTCCAGAATACCAGCGCATTGACATCCTCCCCGCCCTAAAGGGCGGCGATTCCTACGGCGCTCAAACAAAAACTGCTTGAGTCGCTTCGGTGAGTTCCTGCTTCATCGAGCGGCCTGACTGCACAGACTCTCCACAGGCTAACAAGCGGTATCCCCGCTCTAACACATTGATCGCGCCAACTACATCGGCGTGATTTTCGTAGCCGCAATCGACACACAAGAATTTCGCTTGTGTTTGCCGATTGT
>JAVESC010000147.1:0-4579 GCA_034006805.1 Advenella sp. | reverse complement strand
ATCGGAGACTTCGAAAGTGCAGAAATGTGCTATAAGGACGAACTGCATATCTATGAAAATCTGCTGCAAAAAGAACCTGAAAACCCTGAAAATCCTGAATATTCTCTTAAGCTTTCCGATATCTACCGGGAGCTTGGTGACCTTTTTGCGGAAGAGGAAGAAATTGAAAAAGCAAGGGCTTATTATGATAAAGAAATCGAAATTTACGAAAATCTTCACCCAGCAGAAGCCGATAAACTCATGTTAGAAGCTAATATAGCCGATACCTGGAACCAGATCGGAAGGCTGTATGCAGAAGAGGAGCCTGAAACTGCAGTGCAATATCACGAAAGGGCTCTCCCAATATTTCTGGAAGCCTTCGAATCTGATCCCACGAATGAATTTTTCCATGAGGAGCTGCTCGAAACCCTGACAGTCCTGGGTACGCTGTTCAAAGAGAACCGGGAATTCGAAAAAGCAATCCGGATGTATGAAAGGGTTCTGGAAGTACAGAAACAGCTCCTTGAGATAATGCCTCCTGCGAGCTGCCATGATCATGACCACGACCATAATCTGAACCACAGCCATAATCTGAACCACAGCCATAATCTGAACCATACCCATGATCTAAACCACGACCACGATCTAAACCACGATCTGGATCATGATCATGAAATGGACCATGATCATGCTCTGGAACACTGTCATGATCTGGATATAGAAACTACATACTTTGAACTTGGAGTGCTGCATTCCGAAATTGGAGACGAAGAAAAAGCCAGTGCCTACCACAGGCAGGCTCTTGAAAGATTTGAACAAATAATTGCTGAACAGTCCGGGAACCCGGAAATCTTAATCCTTACATCAGGTAAAGCATTCTTCTCAGGAATGTCCCTCCTTGAAAAATTGGAGTCTGAAACTAAAGACTCAAGCATTGCCAGGAAATACTATGAGCTTGCACTCCGAACAATTGAAAAATTATATGAAGCTTACCCAATGAACCTGAAGCTTCAGGAGATGCTTGCCAGTTTTGCCGAACAAATCGGGGACATATACAGGGATGCCGATAAACTGGAAGAAACAATCCAGGAATACGAATATGCATACAGAAGCCTCAAAATCCTGTATGAAAACGACCCTGAAAACCCAAAGCACCTCCATCATATGCTTGGAGCCCTGAATAATATCGGGATCGGATATTCGGTTACGGATCAGCAGGAAAAAGGTAAAGAGTGCTTTGAAAAAGCCTTTGCACTTAACGAAAGCCTGGCAAAATCCAATCCTGAAGACCTTGATCTCCTTAAAAGTAATTTTGTGCTCTTAAGCAACTACGCAAATCTTCTTGAAGAAATGGGAGATTCCAAAACTGCAAAAGAATACCTTAAAAAAGCTGAAGAGATCGACGCAAAACTGGCTGAAGAAGACTGTGAATGGGATTCCTCGCTCGAAGAGCTCTGACCTCGGAACCATAGAAATTTGCGGGCATTCACTGCCCCATCCAATTTTTTATCAGCTTCTGAAAAGAGCTCGTCTGCGCTGTCCTGAAGGCGGTTGAGGATGGGCTTATTCCTGAGGAGCGGCTGGAAAGCTATTACAGGTTAACTGAAGAACTTGCGTTCCAGACTAAAAAGCTGAAATTGGGCTTAAAAGGCTTGAAAAGGAAATATGCAGGGAAATAGCGGTAACCAGTAAGAAATATCGGAAATTTACGGGCAAGCCGTAAGATGAAGTGTATTTTTGGAATAGGCGAGGTTCTTAGTTATTCTAATTCTTCTCATTGACGGCCAAGACTATATTAGTGCTTTTTACATTCACTTTTTTTGATTCTTAGGTTTCAAGAAGGATCTAAAGCCGTTCAGTCTCTTTTGTCATTCTTCTGAATATTTTTTAAAGAGACTATACGAAGCTTATTTATCCTTCTTAATTTTATTGATATTTTTATTTCTAATTGCTGTACTCACAACTCAAACGCTATGAGTTGCTTCGAGATTAATATTAATATATAAAATCTGTTATGAAGTTGAAGGGTTATTATGGAAACTGGGTGGTTTGTAACTGCTAATGACATTAAACAATGGACTGAAACGAATAAACGTCAAGCTGAAGGATTAGTGCCGAAGTTAGTTCGCAGATTAATTCGTGCAAGTTGCAAACCTGACTATTTGCATTTTCCATCAGGAGATAGCATAGCTGTTGGAGGATGGGATGGCACCCTAGAAGTACTTGAAGGAAACGAATTTATCCCCTCTGGTTTTTCGGTTTGGGAATTTGGGACTGATGAAAGTATTAACAAAAAATTTGAAGAAGATTTTCAGAAGAGAACTGACAATCCTGGCGACATAAATCCTTCTGAAACGACCGTTTTCGCCACTTCCAGAATTTGGAAAGATAAAAATAAGAAATGTTCTGAAAAAAATAAAGAAAAGTTTTGGAAACGAGTTCGGGGCATCAATGCAAATGACTTAGAAAACTGGCTTGAGCAGTGTCCAAGCGTACACCGATGGTTTGCAAGTCTTATTGGAAAGAGAACAGGGTCTATATGGGATATTGAGCAGGCATGGGAATCATGGACATGCGGTACCTCTGTTAAGGCAACTGCTGAACTTGTTCTAAATGGGCGTTCTGAGCAATCAGAGAGCCTAATAACAAAATTAATGGGTGTCCCATCACTGATCCATGTTAAAGCGAATTCTGAAAACGAGGCTTATGCTTTCGCACTTGCAACTATCGCAAAGACTGAAGATTTAGCTCCTAGGGCACTGATAGTTAAAGATCAGATCTCATGGAATTTGTTGTTGGAAACCCAGAATTCTTTAATACTTATACCTCAGGGATTCACTCCAGAAAATAGAGGGTATGCAAAACAAAAAGGTCACTTTGTTATCATCCCGGTGAACTCAACTGACTCAAGAATGACTTCTAATGAAATTATTATAGAGAAAATGCCTCGGGAGGATAGGATCAGAGCTCTTCAGTCAATGGGACTGAGTAAAGATCAGGCTGAAAAAATATATTCTGATACTCATGGTTTCATAGAAAAAATTCGTCGGCATGAGATACTTGGCCCTAGTGAACAATTGATTCCAGAGTGGGTTGATTGTTTTGATTCAAAGATACTTACTACCATTATGATTGTAACCAAATGGGACACCAGGAAAGAAAAGGATAAGGAAGCTGTTTCAATATTGGCTGGTATTCCTTACGATCAACTTGAAGATAAACTATACGAACTCACTTCCTTTAAAGATACTCCAATACGCCTTGTTGGAAATATTTGGCAGATTATTTCAAAAAAGGATCTCTGGTCATTAATTGCTTGTAAAATAAATCGTCAAACTATTGACCGTATAGAAAACGTTGTTTTTGATGTTTTAGGTGAATCTGATCCATCTTTTGATTTACCGCCTGAAGAGAGATGGATGGCGAGTGTTAAAGGTGCAGTTCCAGAATACTCTGATGAATTAAAGTTCGGGCTTGCTGATACTTTGTCATTGCTCTCAGCATTTGGAGATCGTGAATGTAAGAATATGGGTGAAATTATACTTACTGACCGAGTAGATTATTGGGTCAGAAAATTGTTGACAAAAGATATCTCCGCTAGAGGCTGGTATTCTTTTGGACGAAATTTAGTTCCTTTAGCTGAAGCAGCGCCTGAGAGTTTCCTACAATCACTGGAAAGTAGCATGGAAGGAAATGATCCATCTATTGGTTCGTTATTCATAGAACAGGGAGCATTTTATGGATGCCTTTACTCAAATATGATGTGGGCTCTTGAGACAATATCCTGGAATTTAAACTATTTACCCCGAGTATCTCTAGCTCTAGCACGGTTATCAGAAATTAGTATAAGTAAAAATTCTAGTGACAACCCATTACACTCTCTAAAAGAAATTTATATAGGTTGGATAAATAATACTGCAGCGACACATGAAAACCGCGTAAAAATTATCGATACTGTCTTGACCAAAAATTATCCTGAAACTACATGGAAACTTTTGATTTCTCTTTTGCCAGAGAATCATGGAGGTTCTTCTACTCCTATTAATAAACCAACTTATCACAGTTGGGCAGAGAATCTCAAAAAGGAAGTAACTAATAAAGATTATTATCAATATATTAATTATGTGGCAGACAAACTTGTTGATTTAGTGGATTATAATCCCAAGTCAAGATCTCTGGAATTAGTTAAAAACATAACTCGATTGCCGAAAAAATCTTTTTATAAATTCATTGATAAACTGTTGACAATTAAAAATGATGAGCTTGATGACAAAGTACAGTTAGAGATTGCAGACGAGCTTAGATCTATTGTCTCTATGCATAAAAAGTATAAGGAAAGAGAATGGGCCCTCCCTGAAAAGACCATTGATAAGCTTAAGAAGTTTTTAACTTGATCATTTCGGACGACATACTACTAAGAAGCAAATATCTTTTCGATGAGTATATTCCAAATTTCATTAATCCGATAATCAGACGACTCAGTTCCAAAATCTAGTGATAAAAGTAAATGTAACATCACTACACAAAATTATAATTCTATAATTATGTAATGATGTTACGGCACAAATAATGGTAACTATAAACCTTACTCTTAATAACT
>JAVESC010000030.1:0-29943 GCA_034006805.1 Advenella sp. | reverse complement strand
AGGAACACAATTAACACCGTAAGGGCATACAACATGGGCGCCTGGGAGCCTGTCTGGATTTCCTCGTAAGACATACCGGTATAGGAAATGGCAACCCCCGGGGGCAATTGCTGCGCGATGCGGGCAATCGCTTCCATTGCATCACCACTACTGTAGCCGGGAGCCGGTTGACCTAAAATTTCAACTGCTGCCACACCGTTATAACGCTGCAATTTAGGGGAGCCGTAAGTCCATTCACCCGTGGCAAAGGCCGAAAACGGCACCATCTTGCCCTCGGCATTACGCACATACCACTTGTCAAAATCTTCAGGTGAAAGGCGTGCGTCCATTTTCCCTTGCAGATAGACACGCTTCACACGTCCCTGGTCAATAAAGTCATTGACATATTGCGAACCCCAGGCGGTTGACATGGTTGAGTTGATATCGGCAAGATTCAGCTGCAAAGCCCTGGCTTTTTCATCATCAATAATGATCTGGTACTGCGGCTCGTCATCCAGGCCGTTCGGGCGCACCATCATCAGGGCCGGATCCTGTGCGGCCATACCCAGTAACTGGTTACGTGCGTCCATCAGGGCTTCATGCCCAATGCCACCGTTATCCTGCAAATAAAAGTTAAAGCCGGTTGCATTACCCATTTCGGCAATCGCTGGTGGCGCAAAAGCAAAAATAGTGGCGTCTTTAATCTGGGCAAAACGGCCATAACTGCGTTGTGCCAGACTGAACACATCTGTTGCCTCGCCCTGGCGCTCTTCAAACGCTTTCAGGCGTACAAAAGCAATACCCGAGTTCTGGCCACGTCCGGCAAAGTTAAAACCATTGACCGCCATCACCGAATCGACCACATCGCTTTCTTCATTCATGAAGTAATCATTAACCTGGTCCAATACCTCCCAGGTTCTTTCCGCGCTGGAATTTTGTGGCAGCTGGACCTGAACGAACAGGGTTCCCTGGTCTTCATCAGGCAGGAAAGTGGTTGGCAATTTGGTGAACAAAACACCCAAACCGGCCACAATCAGCAAATACACCAGCACCACCGCTTCAAGCAGGGTTGCCACTACCGCACTGATAGAGGCTTCCACCATAGGTGAGGTATCGTAGGGATAATAAACCTTTACGCCTTCCGGAAAATAAGGTTCCAGCCTGTCAATGGTTTCCTGCACACCTTCCACGGTATCCAGGTTATTGCACGCTCGGGTGCCATTCTAAGAGCACTGGCAGCCAACCCGCAGGGTATTAGCCTGGCCACCATCGCCAATCACGTCAAACTGCCCCGCTCTACGGTACAGCGCATTGTCAACGCACTGGAAACAGAAAACCTGGTAGAACCACTGGGTCCTGCCGGCGGGTTCAAACTGGGGCCGGCTTTTGGGCAACTGGTTCGCATGACACAGGTGGATATCGTTTCCGAAACCCACCCCCATCTGGCGGTACTGTCCGAACAGCTTCAGGAAACCGCGGCACTGGCCAGCGCCAGCAATAATATGGTTAATGTCATTGATATTGTCGTGGCTGAACGGGTCTTGCGTGTGGTGCTGCCACTGGGTACAGCCGCACCCTTGCACACCACTGCGGCAGGCAGGGTTTTACTGGCCAGCATGTCCCCAGAAGAACAGGCAGACGCCCTTTCACTACCCGTACCTAAATACACCACACAAACCCTGAATGTTCCGGAACTGAGAAAAGAACTGCAAAAAATCGCATCCCAAGGCTACGCGTTTGAACAGGATGAATATGTCAATGGCATGTCATCAATCGCCATTCTGCTGGAAACCTATATGGGTAATTTTTCCATTTCCCTTACCATGCCTACCTCCCGCTTTCCACAGCATAAAGAACCCATGCTGGAAGCCATGCAAACAGTCCGCGCCAGAATTGAATTAAGGATTGGGAAAGAGCATCAGAAAAATACAAAGCCGGTTTGATATCCTCCCCGTCATCTCGCTAACGATCGGTCCCAAGAGGAGCAAGGCTTGGCTGGGCGGTGCCAAATAGCAGTAGATAACTTTATCTCCTAACCCACTTTTTTATTCAGATAAAAATTATTATTAACATGTCCTTTTAACAACTACATTTTACTAACCATTCTCAATGTATAATACAAAGTATTATACATGCCTTCTAATAGAAAATTGCATGTGAGAGTTTTCAAAAACGCCTGGTTCGAAAGGTTCGCTCGCAAACAAGGTATTACAGATGAATCCCTATTAGACGCCATCAAACGTGCCGAACAAGGCTTGATTGATGCTAATCTTGGTGCTGGTGTTATCAAACAACGTATAGCACGATCAGGGCAGGGAAAATCTGGTGGCTTTCGTACGATTATCCTGTACCGCACAACTGAACGTGCTTTCTTTATTTATGGATTTGCAAAAAGTGATCGTGCCAACATCACCATCAACGAAGAAATTACATTCAAGAAAGCAGCAGGCTATGTGCTAGGCTTATCAGAAGCACACCTCAAAGACTTAATGAACAAAGGACACTTTTCAGAGGTACAAAATGGAGAAAAAATACAAGAATGATGCATATGCCGCCATTCATGAAACCATGGAAGCCTTACATGAAACAGGCGCCATCAACAAACAAACCATGCGTGAGTTTGATGCCAGTTGCTTAACACCTGCTTTACCCATGTCGCCAGAACGCATTCGGGCTTTGCGTGAACGGGAACGTCTCTCACAACCGGTTTTTGCACTTTACCTTAACGTAAGTAAAAATCTTGTTTCCGACTGGGAGCGTGGCCTGAAAAAACCTGGCGGGCCTGCCCTGCGCTTATTAACCATAGTAGAAAAAAACGGTATTCAGGCCATTGCATAATCGCACTACTTGTTGCCCCCAACCTTGACAAGCCCCGCTTACCCAAACCACAGCCCGATTAATCAGCAGAAGGAATAATGCGTGCCAACAATGCCTTTTCCTGGCCCTGCATACCGGGAATTTTTACCAAAATGCCATTCCCCGGCGCCACTTCTATTGCCTCGCCATTTTTTTGCATGGCTTCCAGCTTAATTAAGCGGTTGCCATCCGGATGAATAATTTCAAGGGTATCACCTACCGAGAACTTGTTTTTAACATCAATCGTGGCCCAGCCATTTTCATCCACTTCAGTCACCAGGCCGGCAAACTGGCTTTGTTTGGAAATGGAATAGCCGTGCAAGTAATTCTGGTAATCCTGGGTTTGGTGCAATTCAAGGAAACCGGGCGTATAGCCACGGTTGGCCAAGCCGTCCAGGTCAGCCAGCAATTCGGGGTTGAAGGGCCGGCCGGCCATCGCGTCGTCAATCGCCTTGCGATAGGTTTGCGCAACCCGTGCCACGTAATAAATTGATTTGGTACGGCCTTCCACCTTAAGGGAGTCAACCCCGATTTTCACCAATTTTTCAATCTGCTCAAGGGCACGTAAATCTTTGGAATTCATGATGTAAGTGCCGTGTTCATCTTCCATAATCGGCATGAACTGGCCCGGGCGATTGGCTTCTTCAATCAAATAAACCTGGTCAGCCAGCGGGTGGCGCTTCGCCCCACCACAAGCGGCAAAACTGGCGTCAGCCTCTTCTTTGGCCTGCTGGAAATCAAAACCACTTAATAGCTGCGCATCACCGGCGTCGCTTTCACTGGCTGCATGAACCTTGTAATCCCAGCGACAGGCATTGGTACAGGTGCCCTGGTTGGGGTCACGATGATTAAAATAGCCCGACAGCAGGCAGCGGCCGGAATAAGCAATACACAAGGCCCCATGCACAAACACCTCAAGCTCCATATCAGGGCATTGCTGGCGGATTTCAGCAATTTCTTCCAGCGACAGTTCACGGGAAAGAATAATCCGTTCCACCCCAAGCTTTTGCCAGAATTGTACCCCCCAGTAATTAGTGGTATTAGCCTGAACCGACAAATGGATCACCGCATCGGGCCAGCGCTCTTTCACCTTCATGATCAGGCCCGGGTCAGCCATAATAATGGCATCCGGGTTCATCTCCATAACCGGCACCATATCGTCCAGGTAGGTTTTCAGTTTGGAATTGTGCGGCAATATATTGCTGGCCACATAGAATTTTTTACCACGGGCATGCGCTTCGTTAATCGCTTCCTGCATTTTGGCAATGCGAACAAATTCATTATTGCGTGCACGCAATGAATAACGGGGCTGGCCGGCATAAACCGCATCGGCGCCAAAGTCAAAAGCAGCGCGCATGCGCTCAAAGCCGCCAGCAGGCAGTAATAATTCAGGTGATTTCATGATTTCTGACAAGTGTAGTAGTGTATTTTCATGTGCCGGCATTGATGCCACGGGCACATGCGTCCTATTATTCGTTGCCTGGCAAGCAGCCATGTTTATATGGGCGCCAAACAAGTTGACTGACAATAAGTAAAAAACGATCTATAAAGACAAAGCCAATATTTTATTTAAGTAATCATAAAAATCAAACAAATTCAAAAAAATATAAATTTTTTCTATGCAATTTTTGATATAGATTAGAACAAGCAATAATTAATGTATGTCTTAACCAACACATTCGATGACTTTTTCATTAAATCCTAAGCAATTGATTTATATATTTATTTTTTGCCTAAAAGTTGTAACCGTTGTTTCTTTTGTAATTACTTATTACATATGGACAGGATACATAACATCCTTATCCGGTCATAAGGCATACTTTTCTGTTACTCTAAAAAAGGAATCCATTCACACTATTTTTTATTTTAAATATATACTTTTATCAAGTTTAAATTATTTTAAATAAGAAATATAAATTTTAGAAACAGGAGACTATAATGAAAACTCCACGTATTTCATTTATATCAGCGTTATCTCTTACCGCCACCGCTTTATTATTTTCAACTTCAAGTAATGCGGCAACCCTCAAGGAAATCCAGGATAAGGGTTATATCAGGATTGCAGTCGCTAACGAAATTCCTTACGGTTACATGACGCCCAGCAATGAAGCCAAAGGGGCCGGTCCCGATGTGGCAAAACTTATCATGGCAAAACTGGGTATCAAGGAAATCCGCTGGGTTACCACCAATTTCGGTTCCCTTATTCCAGGTCTGAAAGCAGACCGTTTTGATATGGTGGCCGCAGAAATGGCCATTTTTCCCCAGCGTTGCACCGAAGTTCATTTTTCAGAGCCCAACAGCTCATATGGTGAAGGCCTGCTGGTAGCCAAAGGCAACCCCGACAATATCCATGCCTATGAAGACTTTTCCAATAACAAGCTGAAAGTCGCCATTATGGCCGGTGCCGACCAACTTGAAATGATGCAGGCACTGAAAGTGGACGACAGCAGAATGGTCACCATTGCCAATAATGCAGATGCCATCTCTACCATTTCCACCGGGCGCGCAGCCGCTTATGCCGCAACCAGCCTGACGGTAAGTGAGCTGGCCTCCAAAAGCGACAGGGTTGAAGCAGCCACCGGTTTCAAAGACCCTATCGTTAATGGCAACCCGGTAAGAAGCTGGGGCGGCTTTACCTTTGCCCAATCCTCTACCGACTTGCGTGATGCGGTTAACAAAGAACTACTGGAATTGAAAAAAGGTGAAGAATGGAAAAACATTCTGACCGGATACGGCTTCAGTGAAACCGATGTCCAGGAGTCACCAAAAAGAACAACTGCACAGCTATGCACCAAGTAGTTCACGCTGCAGTTATGTATTACCGGTATGACACAGGCATAAACCAGGGAAGGCGGCATGGATAACCTGCTCTCGTATATAGATCCTTTGCTTGACGGGGCATGGGTTACCTTGCAATTAACCCTTTATTCAACCGTTTTGGGTGGTGTGGTTGCGTTTATGGCGGGCATTGGCAAGCTGTCAGAAAACCGCGCGACCCGATGGCTGTCAATTTGCTTTATCGAGTTTTTCCGTGGTACGTCTTTGCTGGTGCAGTTGTTCTGGCTTTACTTTGCCTTGCCCATCCTGGGGCAGGCAATCGGGGTGGATTTGCGCATGCCCCCCTTGCTGGCTGGTACCATCGCCCTGGGCCTTAACATTGGCGCCTACGGTGCCGAAGTGGTGCGAGGGGCTATCCAGGCGGTTCCCGATAACCAATATGAAGCGGCCAAGGCACTGGATTTCACCCCAAAACAAACCATGTGGCGTATTGTCTTGCCACAGGCCATCCCTGAAATGATGCCCAGTTTTGGCAATCTTGCCATCCAGAACCTGAAAGACACCGCCCTGGTTTCTCTTATCAGCCTGGGTGACATGACCTTCAGGGCAGAACAACTGCGCAACTACACCCAAGACAGCACAACCATTTATACCCTTTTGCTGTTTATGTATTTTGGCATGGCACTGGTATTAAGCGCCATCATGAAAATACTTGAACGCTACGCAAGCCGCTGGCGCACAAGGAAAATTTAATATGTTATTTGGCATAGAGTGGGACACCGCCAACAATTGGGTTTTTGCCTGGTCCATTTTACCCATCCTTTTAAAAGGCCTGGTGGTTACCATACAGGCCACACTGGTTGGTTTTTTAGTGGCATTAATACTGGGCCTGGTACTTGCCGCACTTAAAGGGGCCCGGTTACGCATTATTTCCTGGCCCGCTTATTTCATTACTGAATTTATCAGGGACACGCCCCTGCTGGTTCAGCTGTTTTTTTTATACTATGTATTGCCAGAGTACGGCATTATTTTGCCCGCCTTCATGACGGGTGCCCTGGCCCTCGGCCTGCAATACAGTGCCTATACCTCTGAAGTATACCGGGCCGGGCTGGAGTCCATCCCCCATGGCCAAACCGAAGCTTCACGGGTGCTGGATTTCACCCCCCTGCATACTTTCATGTTTATCATTTTGCCCCAGGCCATACCCCGTATTATTCCGGCGCTGGGCAATTACCTGGTTTCCATCATGAAAGACGTGCCGGTCCTTTCGGTGATTGCCATTCTTGAAATACTGAATGTAGCCAGAATTATTGGTGACCGGACTTTTAACTATCTCATCCCCCTTTCCATGGTTGGCATCATTTACCTGTTGCTAACCCTGCTAGCCTCGGCAGGTATCCGGTATCTGGACAAGCGCCTGCCAAAAGAAGGAATTCCATTGAAATGAACGATGCCATCATCAAGTTTGAAAATGTGACCAAAAAATTCGGCGATGTCACCATATTGGATAAATTGAATTTTGAAGTTGCCAAAAATGAAAAGGTCACCATTATCGGCCCGTCCGGATCAGGAAAATCAACCATTTTACGCATTTTAATGACGCTTGAAGGCATTGATGACGGTATCATTCATGTTGCTGGCAAACCCTTATGGCATGAATATAAAAATGACCAAACGGTGCCCGCCAGCGAGCATCACCTAAGGCAAATGCGCAAAGAAATGAGCATGGTTTTCCAGCAGTTCAATCTTTTTCCGCATATGACGGTAAGGCGAAACATTACCGAAGCCCCTATCCATGTTCACAAGTTATCCCAAAAAGAAGCCAATGACCTGGCCGATGAGTATCTGGACCTGGTTGGCTTAAGCGAGCATGCAGACAAATTCCCTTCCCAGCTTTCTGGCGGACAGCAACAACGGGTAGCCATTGCCCGGGCGCTGGCCACCCGCCCCAATATCATGCTGTTTGATGAACCCACCTCGGCCCTTGACCCGGAACTGGTTGGCGAAGTGCTCAGTGTGATTCAGCGGCTGGCCGAAAAGCATGACTTAACCATGCTGCTGGTAACCCATGAGATGCAGTTTGCCAGGCAAATATCCGACCGGATCTGCTTTATTGACAAGGGTAATATTGTGGAAGAAGGCCCGCCGGAAGAAGTTTTCACCGCGCCTAAAGAAGAAAGAACGCAGGCTTTTCTTAAAACCTACATGCAATCCTGAAATCACGCCAAGCTTGATTCAGGCTGTTAAGCCATTAACAGCTGCCCAGGCCGGCTACGCATTTCGCCATGCCTGCCAATCTGGGTAGCTATCTTTATATTTTTCGGCGAATATAAACTATTTTATCCTGATCATAAATGTCATAAATAATATTCAGCATATTCCTTATATTGTCTGATTTGTCTTTGATCCGGATGCTCATCATGATGGGTGAGAAAGCATGATCATCAACGATGGGAATAAACTCAACATCCCCTACATGTGCGCCGACCAGACCGTTAGGAACCAGTGCAACCCCCTCTCCAGCGGCAACCAGGCCAAGAGCGATATGCAACTCCCGTGCCTCGTACAGTTTTTCAGGTTGTAAACCAATAAATTTAAAAAGTTCCAATACCTGATCGGCAAAGCTGGGTCTTGGTTTCTGGGGATATAAAATGATTTTTTCATTGACAATTTGGGCAAGGGATATTTCCTCTTTACCCATAAACCGGTGATTACACGGCACGGCCAATACCAAGGGCTCTTTGCGTAAGACGATACGGCTAACACTGGGATCTTGCAGGCAAAGACGTCCAAAACCGATATCAATCTCACCTTCTTTTAGCGCATTCATCTGTTCCATGGTGGTCATTTCAAACAGTTCAAGCTCTATATTGCTGTAACGCTGCCTGAAAATATTAATGATTTTCGGCAACTTTCCATATAGGGTAGAGGCCACATAGGCCACTCTTAAGCTTTCATGCGCATTACCCAATCTCTGGGTCATCAGTTTCAGCTCATTGATCTGTATCAGTAATTGTTTTGCATGCTCATAAAAAAACTCTCCCGCCACCGTTGTTTTGAGTGGCCTTCCACCCCTTTCAAACAACTTGACGCCCAGTTCTTCTTCCAGTTGCTGGATCTGCCGGCTAAGTGGCGGCTGGGCAATAAAGAGTTTTTCGGCTGCGCGGGTGAAATTTTTTTCTTCGGCAACCGCAACAAAATACCGCAAGTGTCGTAATTCCAATTTTATACCTTTAAAGTATGAAAAGCATACTGAAACAGTCTTAGACAAGTGATCTGATCAAGATTAACCTAACATCAACAACAATAATAAACACCACCAAAATAACAGATATTAATTTAAATTTAAAGTTAAATAGTTTTAAAGGAGACATAATGAACCATTCAGAAATTGATCAGCTGGTTAAAACCTTCATTCAGGATAAAGCCGAGAACGATGTCAACCATCGCGTACAAACCGTTGTTGTCCGCCTGCTTGGTGATCTTTTCAAAGCGATTGAAGATCTTGATCTTCAGCCTGCTGAAATCTGGAAAGGACTTGAATACCTGACGGATGCCGGAAAAGCCAATGAATTGGGTTTGCTGGCTGCAGGACTGGGTCTGGAACGTTTTATTGACATTCGTTCTGATGAAGCGGAAGCAAAGCTTGGCCTGACGGGTGGAACGCCCAGGACCATTGAAGGCCCATTATATGTTGCCGGTGCCCCCGAGAGTATAGGATTTACCCGCATGGATGACGGTACGGAAAGCGACAAGGCTGCCCCCCTGATTATCGAGGGCACGGTTTATGATGCAAACGGCAAGCCTTTGCAGAATGCCAAAGTCGAAATCTGGCATGCCAATACCAATGGCTGCTATTCCTATTTTGACAAATCCCAATCTGCCTTCAATTTGCGCCGCACCATTTACACCGATGCCAATGGGCGCTACAAGGCACAAAGTATCATGCCGGTTGGTTATGCCTGTCCTCCGGAAGGCACTACCCAGGCATTGCTGGATATGCTTGGCCGTCACGGCAACCGTCCTGCCCATATCCATTACTTTATCTCTGCAGCCGGTCATCGCAAACTAACGACCCAGATCAACATCGATGGTGATGAATATCTGTGGGATGATTTTGCCTTTGCCAGCCGGGAAGGACTGGTTCCGCCCGTCAATGATGTCACGAATCCAGACCAGATCAAACAGAACGGTTTTAACCGTCCCTACAAAAATATCGTTTTTGATGTTCATTTGCTGAAAGATATTCAGGAAGCGCCCTCTTCCGTTGTTGAGCGCCGCAGAGCAGCAGCCTGACGGCCCGCGTCCTGCCATAAACCCATCATTTAATTCTAATTGCCTGTTGCCATTGGCAACAGGCCAGCCAGACTTTTGCTTAAAAATGGAGAAAGCTGATGACTGCAGCACTGGAACCTCAGATAAATATCGACAATTTACTCATTGAAGACAAAGAAAATGGTGATTATCGCGTTCACCGAAGCATCTTCACCGATGAGGCGTTGTTTGAACTGGAAATGAAGCACATATTCGAAGGTAACTGGATTTATCTTGGACATGAAAGTCAGATTCCGGAAATCAATGATTACTACACCACTCATATAGGCCGGCAACCTATTATTATTGCCCGCAATCGCCAGGGCGAACTGAACGCCTTCATTAATGCCTGTTCGCACCGGGGCGCACAATTATGCCGTTTCAAACGAGGCAACAAAGCGACTTACACATGCCAGTTTCATGGCTGGACATTCAATAACAGCGGCAAACTGCTGAAAGTAAAGGATCCTGTTGAAGCCGGTTACCCTGAATGCTTCAACAAAGAAGGCTCTCACGACCTGAAAAAAGTAGCCCGCTTTGAAAATTATCGTGGTTTCCTGTTTGGCAGCCTGAATGAAAACGTGGCTCCGCTTGATGAATTTCTGGGCGAGGCCGCAAAAATTATCGACATGATTGTTGACCAGTCTCCGGAAGGCCTGGAAGTGCTTAAAGGCTCTTCAACCTATACCTATGAAGGCAACTGGAAATTGACCGCAGAAAACGGCGCCGATGGCTATCACGTTACAGCGGTTCACTGGAACTACGCGGCCACCACCAACCAGCGTAAGGAAAAAGAAGCCCAGGAAGATAAAATCCGTGCCATGAGTGCTGGAAAATGGGGCCAGCAAGGCGGTGGTTTCTATGCTTTTGATTATGGCCATATGCTCTTGTGGACCCAATGGGCCAACCCCGAAGACCGACCAAACTTCCCCAAGAAAGAAGAATACATCAATAATTTCGGTGAAGAAAAAGCCAAATGGATGATTGAGCGTTCACGTAACCTGTGCCTGTATCCCAACGTGTACCTGATGGACCAGTTTGGTTCGCAAATCAGGGTATTGCGCCCTCTGTCCGTTGACAAAACCGAAGTCACCATTTACTGCATTGCCCCCAAAGGTGAAGACAAGGAAGCCAGAGCCCGTCGCATCCGGCAATATGAGGACTTTTTCAATGCCAGCGGCATGGCCACCCCCGATGATCTTGAAGAGTTCCGCTCTTGCCAGGCGGGCTACAACGGCATTGCCATGGAATGGAATGACATGAGCCGCGGGTCGGAACACTGGATTGATGGCCCTGATGAGGCCGCCGAAACCCTGGGGTTGAAACCTGTCCTGAGTGGTCTTAAAACCGAAGATGAGGGCCTTTATACCGTTCAGCACAGATATTGGTCAACCGTCATGAAAAAAGCACTGGCACAACCTCAGGAGGAAAATTAATGAGCGCTATTTCTTACGAAACACTGCAACAATTTTTGTATAAAGAAGCCCGCCTGCTTGATGATGCCCAATGGGATGAATGGCTGGGCTGCTACGACAAAGAGGTTGAATTCTGGATGCCGGCCTGGGACGATAACGATACCCTCACTACTGATCCCCAGCAGGAAATTTCCCTTATTTATTATCCAGACAGAGGCGGACTGGAAGACCGGATTTTCAGGATCAAGACAGAGCGTTCCAGTGCCACTTTGCCTGATACCCGTACCAGTCACAACATTTCCAATCTGGAAATAAAGTCACAGGAAAACAAAGTGCTTACCGTCCGGTTCAACTGGCACACCCTGAGCTTTCGTTACAAGAACTGCTACAGCTATTTTGGCATGTCCCGTTACACGATTGATTTCTCAAAGGCGGAACCCCTCATTAAACGCAAATATGTGGTTTTGAAAAACGATTATATCAATCAACTTATCGATATTTATCATATTTAAATCCGGTGCCTGTCCAAGTATGGGCAGGCTTATCCGAACGCATTTAATTCATCTATCCAAAAATACAGGAGAAATGTTGTGGAGCATACTATTGCACTGCAGTTTGAAGATGGTATAACCCGCTTCATTAGCTGTAAATCAGGCGAAACCGTAGCGGATGCCGCCTATCGGCAGAAGCTGAATATTCCATTGGATTGCCGTGATGGCGCTTGTGGCACATGCCGCAGCTTCTGCGAATCAGGCGATTATGACATGCCGGCGGAGCTTTACATTGAAGATGCACTCACCGAAGAAGAGGCGGAACAGGGATTTGTCCTTACCTGCCAGATGCGGCCGGTTTCCGACTGTGTCATCAAGGTTAGCGCCTCATCCGAAGCCTGCAAAACAGGGGTTACCCGTTTCGAAGGCACGCTTTCCTCGATTGAACAGGTATCCGGCTCAACCATCGCCTTCAGCATTAATCTTCCCAATCCTGAAAACCTGATTTATTTACCGGGCCAATATGTCAATGTCCAGATTCCCGGTACAGACCTGACCCGTTCATACTCGTTCAGTTCCGCCCCAATGGACAATCACAATAGTTTTGTCGTGCGCAATGTTCCCCAAGGAAAAATGAGCACTTACCTGACTTCGCAGGCCCAGGTTGGCCAGCCCATCTCGTTTACCGGCCCGTATGGCAGTTTCTACCTGCGTCCGGTTGTGCGCCCGGCCCTGTTCCTGGCAGGTGGTACCGGCATAGCTCCCTTCCTTTCCATGCTGGACAGCCTGGAAGTTTCCGGTTGCCATTATCCAGTCAATCTGGTCTTTGGCGTGACCAATGATGATGACCTGGTGGCCCTTGAAAAACTGGACCGCCTCAGTCAAAAACATGACTGGTTCAACTTTACAACCTGTGTGGTGGCTGAAGAAAGCCGGCATCCAAGAAAAGGCTATGTCACCCAGCATATTGAAAAAGAATGGCTGAATCAGGGAGATGTTGATATTTACCTGTGTGGCCCTGTCCCCATGGTGGAAGCCGTGCGCGGCTGGCTGGAACAGGAAAACCTGGCACCCAAAAGCTTCCATTATGAAAAATTTTCACCCAGCGAGGCTTGATTCATGAAGCAAAAAGCACGCTTTGAAAATAAAGTTGTTATTGTCACTGGTGCCGCCCAGGGCATTGGCGAGGGTGTGGCCACCGCCATTGCTGCTGAAGGTGGCAAAGTTATCCTGGCAGATCGCAACCTGCTGGTCCGTGACGTTGCCAAATGCATCAATGACCATAACGGGCAGGCACATGCGGTACTGGCTGATCTGGAAACCTGGGAAGGTGCCCAGGCAGTCGCCCAAAGCGCCCTTGATATATACGGAAAAATTGACATTTCCATTCATAATGTAGGGGGAACCATCTGGGCCAAACCCTACCAGGAATACACGCCCGACGAAATTGTGGCGGAAGTAAACCGCTCTTTGTTTCCCACACTATGGAGCTGTCGGGCTGTGCTGCCCACCATGGTCAGCCAGCAAAGCGGTGTTATTGTCAATATTTCCTCCATAGCCACGCGCAGCATTCATCGCATTCCCTATGCGGCGTCCAAGGGCGGCGTTAATGCCATGACCATGAGCCTGGCCATGGAACATGCCGACAATAACATCCGGATCAACGCGATTGCCACGGGTGGCACCGAAGCGCCACCACGTCAAATACCCCGTAACCCCAAACCGTTATCGGAACAGGAAAAAATCTGGTATCAGGCAATTATTGACCAGACGGTATCTAGCAGCCTGATGAAACGCTACGGCACCATACAGGAACAGATCAATGCGATTCTTTTCCTGGCTTCTGATGAAGCCAGCTATATCACCGGCACTATCCTGCCTGTTGGTGGCGGTGATATGGGAATGGGGTAAGTAATCATGAACGGCAGACTGGATAACGTAAATAACGGGCAAGAATATCCCTTAAACCAAAAAACCACTGACTGGTCAATTTCCGCTATCGTTTCCGGATTCCTGGCCGTGCTTATTTCCTATGCGGGCCCCCTGGTTATCTTTTTCCAGGCGGCTTCCATGGGCAATATTGCCAATGACATGATGGTTTCCTGGGTCTGGGGCATATCCATTGGTGCCGGCATCTCGGGTATTTTTCTTAGCTGGTGGCTTAAAGTACCTGTGGTAACCGCCTGGTCTGCCCCCGGCACTGTCCTGCTCATTTCCCTTTTTCCGGAAATCACCATGAGCCAGGTAGTAGGTGCTTACCTGAGCTCGGCCTTTCTGCTGTTCATCATTGGCATAACGGGCTATTTTGATAAAGCGGTTCGCCTGATTCCCCAGGGCATTGCCGCAGGCATGATTGCCGGTATTTTATTGCAGTTTGGCCTGCGGGCATTTGAAGCCAGTGCCCTATCGCCCCTATTGTCCCTGGGAATGATTCTGGCCTATATCCTGTCCAGGCGTTACCTGCCCCGCTACAACATTGTTATTGTGGCCATTGTTGGTTTTAGCATTGCCTTTTTGCTGGACAAGACCAACCTGAGCATGTTGTCTCCCAAACTGGCCATGCCAATGTTGACTGCCCCCGATTTTGATTTCGCGACATTCTTAAGTTTTACGATTCCCCTTACTCTGGTCAGTCTTACCGGCCAATTCCTGCCGGGTATGACCATCCTCAATCTGGCGGGTTACCGGGTACCTGCAAAAGCCATTATTGTCATTACCGCACTGGCTTCTATGCTGGTTGCCTTTACCGGTGGCATCACCATTGCCCTTGCTGCCATTACAGCTGCTATCTGCACCGGAAAAGATGCCCATGAAGATCAGAAAAAAAGATATATCGCCGGTATTTCAAATGGTATTTTTTATCTTGTCGGCGGGCTTTTTGCAGGCACTATAGTGATGCTTTTCACGGCATTGCCCAAGGAGCTGATCACCATTCTGGCTGGACTGGCCTTGATTGGTGCCATTACGGCCAACCTGGCCATCGTTATTGAAGACACCCGGCACAGGGAAGCCTCACTAATTACCTTTCTGGCCACCGCTTCAGGCATGACAATGTGGGGGCTGGGCTCTGCTTTCTGGGGGATAGTTATCGGTCTGCTGGCATTTTTTATCATGAGCCGCAATACCCCCTTACCCGAAAAAAAATCATCCTAAAAACAAGGCGATCCTCAATCCTGGAAACGCTTTTTAATGAAATAAAAAACTCAATTAAATAACAAAATTTGCAGTGACATTATTAAAAATAAATTAGTAGTTATATCAACAAGGAGGAAGGAAAATGAGGAAAATTGACATCAATCATGTCATTGACGAGGCAAAATTCAGGTCATTTCACTGGAATGTATTGTTCTGGTGCACCCTGATTATTATCTTTGACGGTTATGATCTGGTCATTTACGGTGTAGTTCTGCCAATTCTGATGGATCAATGGCAGCTGACACCCATCGAGGCAGGCTCGTTGGGGAGTATCGCCCTGTTTGGCATGATGGTGGGGGCCATGACATTGGGCACGGCCTCCGATAAGTTCGGGCGCAAGAAAATGATCTTGCTCTGTATTGTCTTATTCAGCCTGTTTACATTTCTTTGCGGCTTTTCCCAAACACCCACTCAATTTGCCGTTATGCGATTCATTGCCGGCCTGGGCATTGGTGGGGTCATGCCCAATGTGGTTGCGCTTATTTCTGAATATGCGCCAAAAAAAATCCGCAGTACGCTGGTTGCCCTGATGTTTAGCGGTTACGCAATAGGTGGCATGCTATCGGCCGGTCTGGGGATCTGGATTGTGCCAACATGGGGATGGGAAATTATGTTTTACCTGGGCTGCATCCCACTGATTCTGCTGCCCCTGCTCATGAAAATGCTGCCTGAATCGCTGGGCTTCCTGTTAAGGGACAATAAAGACACGCAGGTTAAAACCATTCTGGCAAAAATCGACCCGCAAATCATTGCAAGCAATCAGTACGAGCTGGTCAGGCAAGACGTAATTACCAGGAAAATACCCATTCTGGACTTGTTCAGTGAAAAACGGGCCATTAGCACTATGGCTTTCTGGATCAGCTTTTTCATGTGCCTGCTCATGGTATATGCCCTTGGTTCCTGGTTGCCTAAACTGATGCAAACGGCTGGCTACCCTTTGAAATCGGGTTTGATGTTCCTGTTTGCCATGAATATCGGCGGCATGGTGGGTGCCATCCTGGGAGGACGAATGTCCGATAAGTTCAATTTGAAGAGCGTACTGGTCATCTTCTTTATTCTGGGCGCTATCGCCATCATCTTGCTTGGCTTCCGCAGCAACACCTATTTCCTGTATTTTCTGGTGATGATTGCCGGTGCAGCCACTATTGGATCACAAATCCTGCTTTATACCTATGTTGCGCAATATTATCCCATGCATATCCGTTCTACCGGCCTGGGCTGGGCGTCGGGTGTAGGCAGGATTGGCGCCATCGTTGGCCCGATGCTGGGTGGAATATTAATGCAGCTTGGCCTGCCCCACTACCAGAATTTCATGGCTTTTGCCATTCCGGGGATTATTGCCGCACTGGCCATTGCCCTGGTGGGATTGAAGTTTTACGATACCAGTAAAATTACCGTTAAGTCTTAAAGACTGCAGGTATTGTCAAACCCGCGAAAAGGTATTAAAAAGGTTGTTGAACAACAACCTTTTTAAAGGATAACTATGGAAATGTCATACCACCGTTTTTCGGAGTTATTTGCCCAGCTTGGCTTGCCGTCCGATGAAGCTGGCATACGAAATTTTCTGCTTCAACACTCTCCCCTTCCACCTGAAATTTTTCTTGAGGATGCTCCTTTCTGGAACGAATCGCAGGCGGCCTTTCTTAAAGAAGAAAAAGTTGAAGACGCCGATTGGGCTGAAATCATCGACCAGCTAAATAGCGCACTAAGAAAGAAAGTGAACTAAGAAAGTATTCGCTTAAATGACGCGTTATCAATTAGTTGGCCTACTGTTTAACAGGGACTACGTCTGGCGTGATACCAGACGTAGTCCCCTTGGTTTTAGTTAAGCCAATAGGTTGATGTCCATCAATCAAGCGTAAAGCCCACTTTAATGGATACCTGCCAATAGGCAACCTTGCCCTCTACCACATGTCCACGGGTTTCTGTGACGGTAAACCATTGAATGTTCCGGATGGTTTCATGGGCTTTGGTAAGTGCGTTACTTACCGCATCTTCAATAGTGGTTTTGGATGATCCAGTCAATTCAATTTGTTTATATACATGCTCACTCATTGTGTTTCTCCTTGATCTATGGGTCGTAAAAGATATGTTATGCTGTTGCGCTTATTTAATCAATCACAGTTTGGTTTGGAATTTAATAACAAACATCAATTTTTGAAAAAACTTTCTGCCTATAAAATTCAAATTCTTTTTCTATGGTAAAAGTTCATGACAGCTTAAACGACAATGCCCATAATAAATATTGTCAAAGCATTGTTACTTGTTAAAAAAACCAATAAAACTTATCTAAACCGGAAAATTATCCATGAGGTCTATTACAAACAATCAAGAACTGGATGACAAAAAAACCAGAAAAAAAAATGATACTCCACCGCTAAAACCAGATAGCGAAGATTGGGTCAAGAATAATCTGAGCTGGTTAAGCCAATCTGAATACCAAAGATATTTATATCTGCTTGAAGAAGAAACCGCAATGACGAATCAAGAAAAAACGATTCAATACGACTCAGATTAAAATTGCATTGTCATTCATTAATCAACACGAAAAATGTTATTTTTTAACAACAAAAACTTACAAGAAGCATGAATTTAGCATTATGCAATTATTTATCTTGCAAAGAAGAATTAATATAAGTTATAGTACTTCTTCTTTGTTGCGAGCGTGGCGGAATTGGTAGACGCACTGGATTTAGGTTCCAGCGCCGAAAGGTGTGAGAGTTCGAGTCTCTCCGCTCGCACCAGGATGTTATTAAAAATAACAATAATTAAAAAACAATAAACATCCTTCTTTATTAGTGCTCTCAGCACCCCCTCTAGTCTATTCAGCTCATATTGCCTTAAATTTAAGGCTGCCTTCATTTTCTCAGGCAAATCCAAAATAAATCTAATGTTAAACTGATTTGTTGTGCATAATAAAAAAACAAAAAACCTTGTAACCAAAACGGACATTTCAATCCCATGAATGCCAGACTAGATTTACTACAGCCCTACCCCTTTACCAAACTAAGGGCGCTGCTTGCCAATGCAACCGCTCCCACACATAAATATCACATCAACCTGTCTATTGGCGAACCCAAGCATGCCACCCCCAAGTTGATTGAAGATGCCATTAAAAACAATCTTTCGGGCCTGTCTTCATACCCACCCACCAAGGGTGACGCGGTTTTGCGCCAGGCCATTGCCAACTGGATTGCCCGCCGCTATGATATCCCGGCGCCCGATACTGAAACCCAGGTCTTGCCCTGCGCAGGCTCGCGTGAAGCGCTTTTTTCATTTGCACAGGCCATCATTAACGGCGGGCCAAACAGTCTGGTTATTTGCCCCAATCCGTTCTACCAAATATACGAAGGGGCGACCTTACTGGCTGGCTCCACCCCCTTCTACCTGAATGCCGACCCTTCCAAAAACTTTGGCAGCAATTGGTCAAGCATTACGGCTGACGTCTGGGAAAAAACCGAACTGGTATTTGTATGCTCTCCGGGCAATCCTGCGGGCAATGTCATGCCACTTGAAGAATGGAAGACCCTGTTTGAATTGTCTGACCGGCATGGTTTTGTTATTGCCTCTGATGAATGCTCTTCAGAAATTTATTTTTCTGAAGAGAATAAACCGATTGGCGGCATGCAGGCGGCCCAGCTGTTAGGGCGCCCCAGCTACCAGAATCTGGTGTGTTTTTCCAGTTTGTCCAAACGGTCCAATGTGCCGGGCATGCGCTCCGGTTTTGTGGCCGGTGATGCCCGTCTGCTGGAAAAGTTCCTGCTTTACAGGACCTATCACGGATGCGCCTTAAGCCCCGTGTTCAGCGCCGCCAGCATTGCCGCCTGGAATGATGAGCACCATGTAGAACAGAATCGCGCCCTGTATAAAACCAAGTTCGAAGCCGTTCTACCCATTCTGGCTGAAGTACTGGATGTAAAAATGCCCGATGCCTCTTTTTACCTTTGGGCCTGCACCCCTATGGCCGATGAGGAATTTGCGTTGCGCTTATATGAGCAAGAGCACGTAACCGTTTTGCCTGGCAGCTACCTGGCCCGCGATGCCCATGGCATTAATCCGGGCAGAAACCGCATTCGCATTGCCCTGGTTACCCCCCTTGAACAATGTATTGAAGGCGCACAACGGATTGCCAGTTTTATCAATAACAACCGCTAAACCCATGCCTCACGGGCATGAAAAACCATTTATTCAACCCGATTTCCAACATAACCTTCCCGCCGGGAAAAAAATCATGAACTGCGCATTGCAAAACACACTTGAACAAGCATGGGAAAACCGCAACGAACTGTCATCTTCAACCGTTAGCGCTGAAGTACGGGACGCAATAGAAACCGCCCTGTCCGGCCTTGATAACGGCAGCCTTCGCGTGGCAGAAAAAACGGAAGGCACCTGGATCGTCAACCAGTGGTTAAAAAAAGCCGTTTTATTGTCTTTTCGTATTCAGGACAATGAAATCATGAATCACGCACCCATGCAGTTTTACGACAAAGTTCCGCTTAAGTTTCAAGACCATACCCCAGCAGATTTTGTAAAGGGCGGATTTCGGGTCGTACCGCCAGCTGTTGCCCGACACGGGGCTTTTATTGGCAAAAATGTGGTGCTCATGCCCTCCTATGTCAATATAGGCGCTTACGTCGATGAAGGCACCATGGTAGATACCTGGGCTACCGTTGGTTCCTGCGCCCAGATTGGCAAAAACGTCCACCTTAGTGGCGGTGTTGGCATCGGTGGCGTCCTGGAACCCCTGCAGGCCAACCCCACTATTATTGAAGACAACTGCTTTATTGGCGCACGTTCGGAAGTGGTTGAGGGTGTTATTGTTGAAGAAAATTCGGTCTTGGCCATGGGGGTGTTTCTTTCCCAAAGCACCAAAATCTACAACCGTGAAACGGGCGAAATTACTTATGGCCGCATTCCCTCCGGCTCGGTCGTGGTGCCCGGCTCTCTGCCCTCTGCCGATGGTACCCACAGCCTTGCCTGCGCGGTAATTGTCAAACGGGTTGATGCAAAAACCCGCTCAAAAACCAGCATCAACGACTTGTTAAGGGCCTAAGCAACATGAATACCACTGTGCTGGATCTGGCCAAAACACTTATCAGTCGCGCCTCGGTAACCCCGCAAGACATAGGGTGCCAGGACTTAATCGCCTCCCATCTGAGCCCTTTAGGGTTTTGCGCAGAAACAATGCGTTTTGAAGAAGTGGACAATCTCTGGCTCAGGCGCGGTACGGCTTCACCGGTACTGGTGTTTGCCGGACACACCGACGTTGTCCCCACTGGGCCGCTTGAAAAATGGGACACCGACCCTTTTATACCAACAGAAAAAAACGGGGTTTTATACGGGCGTGGGGCTGCCGACATGAAAAGCTCGATTGCCGCCTTTGTGATTGCCACCAAAGAGTTTGTCACACAACATCCTCACCATAAAGGCTCCATCGCCATGCTGATTACCGCAGACGAGGAAGGCCCCGCTGTGAATGGCACCGTCAGGGTTTGCAATGCATTAAAAGCACGAAACGAAAACCTGGACTATTGCATTGTTGGTGAGCCCACGTCAGATAAACAACTGGGGGATGTGGTTAAAAATGGACGCCGGGGCTCCCTGAACGGAGAGCTGATCATCAAGGGAAAGCAGGGCCATGTTGCCTATCCACACCTGGCCCGCAACCCTATTCACCTTTGTGCCGCTGCCATTGATGAACTGGCCCGAACTGAATGGGACCAGGGAAATGAATATTTTCCTCCTACCACTTTCCAGATTTCCAATTTTCATGCTGGTACCGGTGCCGGCAATGTGGTGCCTGGCCAGGCCAATATTTTATTCAACTTCCGGTTTTCTAACGCCAGTACTATCGAAAGCCTGAAAAACCGTGTTAATACAATCTTAACAAGCCATGGGTTAGAATATAGCCTGACCTGGACGCTTAGCGGAGAACCCTTCCTGACGCCACGGGCAGAGTTAAGCAAGGCCATGGCCAAGGCCATTCTGGATGAAACCGGTATTAGCACCGAATTATCCACCACTGGCGGCACCTCAGATGGCCGATTCATTGCTAAAATCTGTCCGCAAGTGATTGAGTTTGGTCCCATTAATGCCAGTATTCACCAAATCAATGAAAACATTGAAATCAGTACGCTTGAACCCCTGAAAAACATTTACCGTCGTACACTAGAACACCTCCTGCTTTAATCACTTATTTTGTATTTACCAGCCTTTCATGACAAAAATTCATAACGAACTTAAAACAGTCCGGGACATGATCCGCTTTGCGGTTTCCCGGTTCAACCAAGCCAAGCTATCTTTTGGCCATGGCTCCGACAGCGCATGGGATGAGGCGGTTTACCTGGTTTTGCATACCCTGAACCTGCCCCTGGACACACTGGAGCCTTTTCTGGATGCCCGCCTGCTTGAAGAAGAAAAAAAACGTTGCCTCAAACTCATAGACCAGCGCGTCAAGAAACGCATCCCCCTGGCTTATTTAATTGGCGAAGCATGGCTGCAAGGACACAAGTTCATTGCCGATAAACGGGTTATCGTCCCCCGTTCGCCCATTTCCGAACTGCTCTCAGAGCAATTGAACCCCTGGGTGGTTGATCCTGAAAATACGGCCAATATCCTGGATATGTGTACCGGCTCAGGCTGCCTGGCTATTCTGGCTGCATTGGCCTTTCCGCAAGCAACCATTGATGCCGTCGATATTTCAGATTACGCTATCCGTCTGGCCAACGTCAACGTGGCCATGTATGGACTTGAGCATCAGGTTAATGTGATCCATAGCGACCTGTTCGAAGCACTGGGCAACAAGCAATATGATTTTATTATTTGCAACCCCCCCTATGTAAACAGTACTTCCATGAAGGCCTTGCCCGTTGAATATCAGAACGAGCCTGAACTGGCCCTTGATGGTGGGGAAGACGGCATGGAACTTATCCGCCGTATCCTGAAATTATCCCCCTGCCATCTTCAGGATGATGGTTTTATCGTGCTGGAAATTGGCCATGAATATGAAAACTTCATGAATGCCTTCCCCACACTGGATCCGGTTTTTCTTGAAACAGAAACCACCTCTCACTGCATCTTGTTGTTGAACCGAACCCAGCTGCTTACCCTGGAATAAACAGCTTCTTTTTATCTGGATTTATTTTGATTCGTTCTACCGGCCTCACGCTAAGACGAGGCACAAAAGTATTATTGGATAGCGCCGAATTTGTCATACACCCCGGCGAACGGGTGGGCATCGTCGGTAAAAACGGCGCCGGGAAATCCACCCTGTTTGCCCTTTTACAGGGTGAACTGGATCAGGACGCCGGCTCATTAACCATGCCAGAGACCTGGCGCATAGCCAGTGTCCGGCAGGAAGTGGTTTCAAGCCAGCAGCCTGCCCGTGAGTTTGTGATAGACGGTGACACGCATCTGCGTGCCCTTCAGGCTGAGCGCGCTCAACTGGATGAGCATGACGGCACTAAAATTGCAGAACTGGAGTCGGCCCTGATAGAGGCCGATGCCTGGAGCGCACCATCACGGGCCGAACAGTTGCTGGCAGGGCTTGGTTTTAAACCAGACCAATGGATGAACCCGGTGAACAGTTTTTCAGGGGGATGGCAGATGCGACTGGCACTGGCCCGCGCATTAATGGCCCCTTCCGAATTGCTGCTACTTGATGAACCCACCAACCACCTTGACCTTGATGCCATGCTGTGGCTTGAGAAATGGTTGACGGCTTATCAGGGCACGGTCATTCTCATTTCCCACGATACCGAATTTCTTGACGCCGTGGCAAAAGTGATTTTACATTTTGACCAATGCAAGCTGGTTCGGTACAAAGGCGGCTATGAAGACTTCCTGACGCAACGTGCCGAACGCCTGAAACAAGCCCAAATCGCGATTGACCGCCAGTCACGTGAAAGCGCCCGCCTGCAAGGCTTTATCGACCGCTTCAAAGCCAAGGCAAGCAAGGCCAAACAGGCACAAAGCCGGGTCAAAGCACTGGCGCGCATGGAAAAGCTGGCACCGCTGCAAATGGAATCTGGCATCAGTATCCATATTCCATCTCCGCCCAATATGCCAGACCCTCTTCTGGTACTGGAGAAAGTCTCTACCGGTTATACCAATGAAAAAGGCGAATCCAAAACCATTCTTTCCGATGTCACGCTTATGGTTCGTGGTGGTGCCCGCATTGGTGTTTTGGGGGTTAACGGCGCGGGCAAAAGTACGCTGATCAAAACCATTGCCCAAGAATTATCCCCACTGGCCGGGCAATATAAGCCCGCCAAAGGCATGGAGGTTGGTTATTTTGCCCAGCAGCAGCTAGATATGCTGGATCACGATGCTACTCCCTTGCAGCATCTTGCCCGGATTGCACCAGACACCCGTGAACAGGAAATGCGCAACTATTTGGGGGGCTTTGGTTTTGGCGGAGATACCGTCAATTCAAAGGTAGCCCCGTTTTCGGGTGGTGAAAAAGCCCGTTTGGCCCTGTCGTTAATTGTTTGGCAAAAACCCAATCTGCTGCTGCTTGACGAGCCCAGCAACCACCTGGATGTTGATACCCGTGAAGCCCTGGCCACGGCATTGGCCGAATTTAACGGCAGCATGTTAATGGTTTCCCACGACCGGCACCTGTTGCGTACCACTGTGGACAGCTTCTGGATTGTTGCCGATGGCAAGGTACAGGAATTTGATGGTGACCTGGAAGATTATCGTGAATGGCTGAACCAGCGTAACCAGGCCGAGCGTAGCGAAGCCCGCCAGGAAGCGGCTGAAAACAATGGCAAGGAAAACATCGACCGCAAAGCACAAAAACGCCTTGAAGCCGAAGAACGCCAGCGCCTGTCGGCCCTGCGCAAACCGTTGGAAAGCAAGCTCAAAAAAGCGGAAAGCGAAATGGCAAAAAGCCAGAAACGACTGGAAGAGATTGATTTGCTGATAGCCGATGAGTCTTTTTATGCAGATGAGCGGCGCGATGAGCGCGTTAAAGTGCTTAATGAGCACGGTGAGCTCAGCAAGCGCCACAATGACCTGGAAGAAGAATGGCTCATGCTGCAAGAAGAAATAGAAGCACTTGCCATGTAATTATGCGTTCCCACGCGGGAGTGAACTGTCCCCAAAAAGTTGGACCCCCATTCAACTTTTTGGGGTCAGTTCAGAGCGTGGGAATGGAAATCCTTGCACATGCCAGGGTTTGCTTTCAGCGACTCAGGCGTTTACCACCTGCTCCATGAAGACACGGGTTTTTTCTGCTGATTTCACCCCAGGCGCAGACTCTACCCCACTGCTCAAATCAATGGCGTAGGGTTTTACATCCCTGATGAGTTGCTGCACATTACCGGCATTCAGGCCACCGGCAATGATGATTTTTCTGGCTGGCAGAATTTCACGCACTTTTTCCAGCAAAGACAAGTCAAAGGTCAAGCCCGAACCACCATATCCTGCACTGTAAGCATCAAACAAAAAACCGCTGGCATTGGGATATTTTTGTACCTCTTGGGCAACCGCGTCTGGCGAAAGCAATGCGCCACCGCCAACCCTTAATGCCCGGATATAGGGAAACCTGAACTGTTCACAAAATTCCGCTGATTCATCACCATGAAACTGCAAGAACGAGGGATTGACGTCATTGATGATGTGTTCTATGTCTGCCTGGCTGGTATTAACCACCAGCACCACGGCAGAAACAAAGGCGGGAATCTCGCGACGCAATAAAGCAGCCTCTTGCACGCTGACTGCCCGTTTGCTGCCGGCATAAACAACCAGACCAATGGCATCAGCACCTGCATCTGCCACCATATGAATATCTTCTTTACTACGCAAGCCGCAGATTTTTACCCGTGTTCTCATATTTAATAGCCTCTACTGGAAAGCATCGGCCGGATTGGAAAAACCGTCTCCGCCATACGGATTAGGTGAACCGTAAGGGTCAGAACCATAAGAGTCGGCACCACTATCAATAATGATAGTGCTTGGATCAACCCCAGAGTCCTGCCCTTTGTAGTGCATGACTACATCAGGCCAGTACATGACCAAGGTTACCATCATTAACTGGATAACAATAAAGGCGATTGAGCCCTTGTAGATATCCCCGGTTGTTACCTTGGGAATCAGCTTGCCGGTTACTTTGTCTATATAGTCATCCTTGGCTGCCACTGAACGCAGGTAAAAGAGGGCGAATCCAAACGGCGGATGAATAAACGAAGTTTGCATATTCACGGCCAACAAGACACCAAACCAGATCAAATCAATGCCCATGCTTTCGGCCACCGGCCCCAGCAACGGCACCACAATGAAGGCCAACTCAAAGAAATCCAGGAAAAATGCCAGGAAGAAAACAGCAATACTGACCACGACCAGGAAGCCGAACTGCCCGCCAGGCAATGATTCAAAGAGATCATGAACCCATACCTGACCACCAAACCCGGTGAAAGTAAGGGTAAAAATGGTTGAGCCCACCAGAATGAATACCACAAAACTGGTAATTTTGGTCGTGGTGTCCATCGCCTGTTTCAAGAGATCCAGACTTAGTCTACGACGAGACATCGCTAGCAGGATTGAACCTACCGCACCCATTGCTCCCCCCTCTGTTGGTGTAGCCACACCAATAAAGATAGTGCCAAGCACCAGGAAAATCAGAAACATGGGGGGAACCATGACAAAGATTACCCGCTCGGCGATACGTGACAGCAAGCCCAAACGAAGGTATTTATTGACCAAGGCAATTACAAAGGCAATCACACCCCATAACAACAGGGAAACCACCACTTTTTCATCTACTGGCGCACCCTCACTTACCAGGATGCTATCCAGATAATAAGCGGCTGCTGAGGCAATCAACGTTATTACCAGTAAGGATTTAAGCCCACGACTACCATTGGGCTCATTATAAACACGTGCCTCTTCTGGCAAGGCCGGTGCCGATGATGGTTTGATAATAGAAGAAATAATGACATATGTAATGTATGCGCCCGTCAGCAAGAAGCCAGGCACAATGGCACCACGATACATATCGCCAATAGAGCGACCCAGCTGGTCGGCCAGAACGATAAGTACCAGCGATGGCGGGATAATCTGTGACAGGGTTCCCGAAGCGGCAATAACACCCGTTGCCAGCTTGCGGTCATAGCCATAGCGCAACATGATGGGCAGGGAAATTAAACCCATTGAAATAACCGATGCTGAAACCACCCCGGTTGTAGCGGCCAGCATAGCACCTACAATCACAACCGCAATGGCAAGGCCACCACGTATAGGGCCAAACAATTGGCCAATTGTTTCAAGCAGGTCTTCAGCCATCCCCGATCGTTCTAGTACAAGCCCCATTAAGGTAAAGAACGGTACCGCCAGCAGGGAGTCATTTTGCACAATACCAAAAATACGTTCTGGCAAGGCCTGAAGGAATGCAAAAGTAAACTCCCCCATGAAAATACCTAACAAACAGTACAAAATACCGTTAGCAGCCAAAGAAAATGCGACTGGAAAGCCTAACAGCAAAAAGCCAATCAAGGTCAGGAACATGATCGGCGGCATGTTATTGATGATGAATTCCATGCTTATTTCGCTCCTGCCTGCTGATCACGTTGTGCTGCTTCACGGGCAATTTCTTCGGCCAGTAATTCTTCTGCCGATTTTGTATTTTGTCGGGCCAATGGATTGGGCCCCTTGCCGGCAAGAAAAGCAGCGCATTTGATTAAATGTGAAACCCCGGACAATGCCAGCAACAGGAAACCAAGCGGAATTAACAGTTTTACCGGCCAGCGGAGAAGGCCACCGGTGTTGGAAGACTGCTCCATAGTTTCAAAAGACAGGACAAAAAACGGCCATGAGAGGTAAATAATCAGGCCGCAGACAGGAAGCAGGAACAAAAACACACAAATCAGGTCAATAGTGACCTGCGTGCGTTCGGACAAGCGTTGTGAAAGAATATCAACCCGCACGTGCTCATTTTTCAGGAAGGTATAGCCGGCGGCAAGCAGAAAGATGGCACCAAACAAATACCACTGGATTTCCAGCCAGGCATTGGAGCTAAGATGAAACACTTTGCGGAAAATAGCATTTCCAGCGCTGATCACGACCACCACCAGCGTTAACCAGGTGACAAACTTACCGGTATAAGTATTCAGCGAGTCTATCAACCGTGAAATGGAAAGTAAAAAACCCATGAAATTCTCAATCGTAAAAATAAACCAATTGTTATTCAGGCATGGGCATCTTGCAAATAGGGATGTCCACTGAATAGATAGTTTTTATCTGAATGATTCCGGATATATTCCGGGATGCAAAATGATAACTGATTAACCACATTTTGTAAGCTGATATTAACCCCTGAAGCAATTTTAGTTTGACAAACCTGAATGACAAGGGATTTATTGATTTATGCAAACCGGCATCAATTTATTGTTTGCTTCAGGCCTGCAACAATGAATGTAAAGGGTGATTAATGTCGAACTGATTAAATGAGTCCAGCCCATATTCTTCGGGGTAATCAACCTGGGCCAGGTACAGGCCATCAGACATGAAAGTGGGGGCTGCAAATTTACGGTTTTTTTCCTGCAATAATGATTGCACCCACTTGCTTGGAAAACGGCCTTTGCCCACATACACCAGGGAGCCAATAATATTGCGTACCATGTGATGCAAAAAAGCATTGGCTTTTAATGTAAAAACAATAAAAGTGCCCTGCTTTTCTATCTTCAATAATTCCATCGTTCTGACCGGACTGGCCGCCTGGCACTGTGATGAACGGAAACTGCTGAAGTCATGGGTACCCACCAGGTGTTCTGCAGCCTTGCACATGGCGTCAAGGTTTAACGGACGGAAGTCCCAGCCGGCCCGGCCTACCCAGTGGGGTGACATAATTCGCTCATTCCTGAGCACGTACACATAAGTTCTGGAGCGGGCAGAAAATCGCGCATTAAAATCCAGGGCCACTTCTTTAGCCCAACGCACCGTAATACTATCGGGTAACAGGGCATTAAGCCCCCTGACCCAGGACTCAGTGCGTCGTTCCACCTGTGTGTCCAGGTGCACGACTTGAGAAAGTGCGTGCACCCCGGTATCGGTTCGTCCGGCACAAATAGTGGGGGTTACCTGTGTTGTGAATTGCCGCAAAGCCGCTTCAAGTTTATCCTGAACCGTTTTACCATTAGGCTGGGTTTGCCAGCCGTAATAGGGGGTACCGTTATAGGCAATACCCAAGACTATTCTTTTTAATGGCAATTCAGGAAGCAGGTTCATAGGCGTGCTTATTTGCTTTCTGGAGAATCAAGATCAAGATTGATTTTCCCCAGTTTTTCTTTTAACTCATCATCGGACATCATCCGCGGTTGCTGTGCTGCCTTTTTTTTAAGAACCGCAATCGCTACCGCAGGTACGATGAGCATGACAAGACAAACGACAAGAATCAACACCGCTGTTTCATTGGCAAGCCAGGCTGGTAAATTCATGTTTACAGTTCACCAATGGCAATACGCAGCATGCGACGCAATGGCTCGGCCGCACCCCACAACAACTGGTCACCCACGGTAAAGGCGCTGAGGTATTCGGGGCCCATGGACATTTTACGCAAACGGCCAACCGGGATATCAAGTGTACCGGTAGTGGCGACCGGTGTCAGGCCTGCCATGGTGGCTTCCTTGTTGTTGGGAATGACCTTGGCCCAATCGGTACCCTGTTTTAAAATATCGGAGATTTCATCAAGCGGCACATCACGTTTGAGCTTGATGGTTAATGCCTGGCTATGGCAGCGCATGGCACCAATTCGCACACACAGGCCATCAATAGGCACCGGAGCGGTACCAAATGCCTCGCCACGACCCAGGATTTTATTGGTTTCGGCTTCGGCTTTCCATTCTTCACGGGACTGGCCGTTTTCAAGGTCTTTATCGATCCAGGGGATTAAGTTGCCGGCCAGGGTAATGCCAAAGTTTTCCTGTGGCAGCTTTTCGTCTTTTTGTGCAACTAACAACTGACGGTCAATTTCCAGAATGGCGGAAGCGGGATCGTCCAGCAAGGGCTTGACGGAATCGTTAAGCAAACCAAACTGGGTAATGAGTTCACGCATGTGCTTGGCACCACCACCGGAAGCGGCCTGGTAAGTCATGCTGGTCATCCAGTCGATAAGGTCATGCTTGAACAGGCCGGCCAACCCCATAAGCATGCAGCTGACGGTACAGTTGCCGCCCACAAAGTTTTTAACGCCTTTGTTTAAAGCGGTATCAATAACAGAACGATTAACCGGATCAAGTACGATAATGGAATCATCTTTCATGCGCAGGGTACTGGCGGCATCAATCCAGATGCCATCCCAGCCAGCGGCACGCAATTTCGGGAAAACTTCTGTCGTGTAGTCGCCACCCTGGGCCGTTACAATAATAGGCAGCTTCTTCAGCGCTTCTATATCGTAGGCGTTTTGCAAGGGACCGGCACCTTCTGCCCATGATGGGGCTGCACCGCCTGCATTACTGGTAGAGAAAAATACGGGATTAATGAATTTGAAATCACCCTCATCACGCATACGTTGCATGAGAACAGAGCCGACCATCCCGCGCCAACCGACTAAACCGACAGATTGCGTCATTTTTTAACTCACAAAAATTACAAAAACCCAGACAACAAAGGGGTAATAGCAAGAAAACCGATTAAACGGATTACCTGCCAAACCCCTTCTTCAATAACTTGTATTGATAAATTAGTACTTATTTAACAATACTATATCAGCTTAATGCCTTTAATACCGCATCCCCCATGGCAGAAGTTGAAACTTTTTCTGTTCCTTCTTCATAAATGTCGGCTGTACGCAACCCTTGAGCCAATACCTGGCGAACGGCCTCTTCAATTTTGTCAGCCGCAGCGGTTTCATTTAATGAATAACGCAACAACATGGCTGCTGACAAAATAGTGGCCAGTGGGTTGGCCATGTTTTT
>JAVESC010000180.1:0-3298 GCA_034006805.1 Advenella sp. | reverse complement strand
GACAAAGTGAGGTTTTTGTAAATCCGTTGCCAGTCGGCAAGACACTGGATGGTTTAATCAAAGAGGCAACCGTTAATCTTTTGCAAGGAGGCGAGGGCGTGCTGGGAGATGACCAGGCAACAGGCAGTTCCCTTTGGAATGCGATGCAGGCAAAAGAAGGGTGCAATCCGGTGCCGCAAGATTTTGCTGGTTCCGGCTGGAGTTGTCGCAAAAAAGTCAGGGATGACATAGTAACAGGTTTGAAAACCGGTCTGGAAGGGCTGATTGGCAACTTGGTTGACAATGTTTTGAAAGGTAAATTGTTGACCGGGGTTGTTAAGTTACTTGGTGATGTGTTAGAGCTCGTGTTAGGTAACCCTTTTGATCCATGCACGCCGACTGCATTGCTGGGTGCCCCTGTTACAATGGAAGGTACGGTTACCGGCTGTATTGGTCAAATTGACGAAGTGCTTGATGACTTGAGAGAGGCTGAAGTTGAGCAGGGTAATCAGGATGTGTTAGCGCTACTGGCCTTGATCACCGGATTGTTAAACCCATCCTTGGACGGGCTGGGAGACGTGCTGAGTAAGTTGTTGGATAATCTGGGTGTGGAAACAAATCCAGTGAAAACCAAGCTGATTTCAATCAGTTGCGATGGTGGGGCACAGTTGGTTTATTAAGGATTGGCAGCACCCCGGGCCCAGAACCACTCCGGCGCTTTGCGCCACCTCTCCGCAGGGGGGAATGTAGTACTCACTGTTATAATGGGTTGATTATTTTAAGGTCAATTTGAAAAAGCCCATTTCATGACTTCTTCCATCCTGTCCCTTTTACAACAGCCAGAAAGTAAAATTCTGGAGTTTAAACGTGACCTTTCATCACCTCAGCCTTTGTTGAAATCCTTGATTGCTTTCGCCAATTCTGCTGGGGGGCGTTTAATTATAGGTGTCAATGATGAGCACAAGATTATAGGTGTTACTGATCCCCTTGCGGAAGAAGAACGTATTTGCAACTTAATTGCTGACAATATCGCTCCGCGTCTGGTTCCCAATGTAGAATTAACTAGCCTGAATAATAAAACCTTGCTTATTGTGGAAGTTTTTCCCAGTAGTTCTCGTCCACATTATTTTAAGAAACAGGGGCCAGAACAAGGTGTTTATGTCAGGCTGGGCTCTACTAACCGGCAGGCAGACCCTGCCTTGATTGCCGAGTTGCAGCGTGGTGTATTGGGAATATCATTTGACGAAATACCTATGCCTCAGCTTTCGATACAAGATCTTGATTTGGAGACTGCTGAAAAACTGTTTGGCAACAAGCGGACTTTAGATGAGAAATCATTACTGACTTTAAAGTTGTTGTGCAAAGAACAAGGTCGGCTTGTACCAACCCAGGGAGCTATCCTTTTATTTGGTAAAGATCGGGAAATGTATTTTCCCGATGCTTGGGTACAGTGCGGACGGTTTCGTGGTACCAATAAGGTGGAAATTTTTGATCAAATGGAAATCCATGATCTTTTGCCGTTGGCAGTGGACTCCATTGAAATGTTTTTGAAAAAACATGCATTTAAAAGTGCCAAGTTTTCTGGTATGCGCCGTAAGGATATGTGGAGTATTCCACTAACCATGCTTCGTGAAGCTATTATCAATGCGTTGGTGCATAGTGATTACTCACATCGTGGAAGCCCTATACGTATCGCTTTTTTTGATGATCGCATAGATATAGAAAGTCCTGGCATACTTTTGCCCGGTATGACCATTGAAGACATGAAAAACGGTACATCCAAAATTCGTAATCCTGTTATTGTTCGCATTTTCCGTGAGCTGGGGCTCGTAGAGCAATGGGGAAGTGGCGTTAAACGTATTTTTGCAGAGGCAAAAGAATTAGGTTTGCCCGAACCACAAATCACTGAAATAGCAACGGGTATTAGATTTAGTATCAGATTAAGCGAGTCAAACAGTGAGAAACTTTCTGAAAAACGGGTTGGTGAGCAAGTCAGTGAGCAAGTCAGTGAGCAAGTCAGTGAGCAAGTCAAGGCTATGCTTGGATATTGTTCTGAAGAACCAAAAAGCAGGCAGGAATTATTGGCAGCGGCAGATTTATCCAATGCTTACATGAATTATAAACGTCATATTGTCCCGTTATTGGAACAAGGAATCCTGGAAATGACTATTCCTGATAAACCAAGGAGTCGATTACAAAAATATCGCTTAACAGAACAAGGCAAGTTGATTCTTTCGAGCAATTAGGCGTCTCAAGCAAGTATAAAGTTTTAGATGAAAAAACATGCGACCTTATTGGGGATTCAATCGAAAACCAGTCGTCAACGGGAAATTTTGGTTTGCCCAGAACCACCCCGGCGCTTTGCGCCACCCCTCCGCAGGAGGGGAATGTGTGTGGCACTGACGTTTCCACGAAGCAGAAAAATTCCCCTCTGCGGAGGGGTGGCAGGCGAAGCCTGACGGGGTGGTCCCAGGCAAACCTCATCGTCCAAATCAATAGCCTTTGACGGGGTGGTTGCCAAAGCGCTACGTTTCCGCGTTAGTATGTATTTCCATGTGGAGAACCACCCCGTCGCTTCGCGCCACCCCTCCACAGGAGGGGAATTTATTGTGACTTCGCTGGGTGGTCTATCCCACCGTAATCAACGCCACCCCCTCCGTCACCTGATCACCCACGGCATAAAACACTTCCTCCACCTTGCCGTCCTCGGGGGCGGTGATGGTGTGTTCCATTTTCATGGCTTCCATAACCAGCAGGGCCTGGCCTTTGGTGACGGTATCGCCGGCCTGTACCAGCAAGGAAATAATCTTGCCGGGCATGGGGGCGGTCAGGCCGCCACCGTGGGCGTCGCTATCGTCGGCAGCATGTTGCAGTTCATCGGGTTTGCCAATAATGGTCACGGTACCATTTTCAAAAACATGGGCCTGTTCACCTTGCATGACAACGGTCGCCTGGTGGTTGGAGCCGTTCAGGCTTAAACGACAGTGGCAGGTTTGGTCGGGGGTGATTTGCACCTGCCATTCAAAATCATAGCCAATGTCGTTATCCAGTAATTGCCATCCACGGGCGGTTTTTTCCAGGGTAACAAGGCGGGCTTCATCGTTGTCAATGACCCGGATATGCTGGGTGTAGTGGCCACTTAAACGCCAGCCATCGGTGGCTGACCAGGGATCGGCTTTGTTGGCATAGCGGTTGGTGGTGTTGCCGGTTTGTCCTTGTCGGGCCATGATGGCAGCGGTCAGGCTGGCCAGGGTAAATATACTGGCCTGCTTGGGGGCGGGCAGCAGCTGTTCGCTGTGCTTTTCAATTAAACCGGTAT
>JAVESC010000146.1:0-4701 GCA_034006805.1 Advenella sp. | reverse complement strand
AGCTTAAAGATATGATTAACAGCTTAAGCTTATAAAAGGTTAAATGCAGTTACAGGTGTTGGTTCAAGCATGCTTACAGAAACAGAAGGCAGGGCTGCAGTCAAGCTTGCAAGGAAAACTATTGAAATATTTTTGTCGAAGGGAAAGTCTCCCAGACCTGACGCGTCAGGTGTTGAGCTTTCTCCGGTCTTTGAAGAATATAGGGGCGTTTTTGTCACATTAACCGAGGGCGGCCTCCTGAGGGGATGTATAGGTCATCCTTACCCTGATTCAACCCTTAAAGAAGCAATACTGGACTCCGCAATCTCTGCGGCAACCCGTGACCCTCGCTTTCCTACTGTTGAACAGGACGAGATGAAAAATATATTGGTTGAGGTTACTATACTGACCCAGCCTGAAAAAATCAATGCTTCTCCAAAGGAGCTTCCGGATAAGGTGGAGATCGGCAAGCACGGGCTTATCGTAAAACAGGGCTACTGCCAGGGTCTGCTGCTTCCACAGGTGGCGCCTGAGAATGACATGGATTCCATTGACTTTCTGAGCCACACATGCATGAAAGCAGGTCTTTCTCCGGATGCCTGGGTTAAAGGGGCAGAAGTCTACTGTTTCGAAGGGCAGATATTCAAAGAAAAGGAGCCTGACGGGGAAGTTATAGAAGAGAAGTTCTAAAGAAAAGTTCTGAAAGAGATATCCTGATTTTTTACTAAATCTGATTTTTTACTAAATCTGATTTTTTACTGAATCTGATTTTTTTACTGAATCTGATTTTTTTACTGAATCCTGACTTTTTGAATATTTTTTTGAGAATCTGGAGTTATCTCTACGGGATCTTGAATACTTTTAGAAATCTGGATATTACAATTCAAATGTAGAGTGATCTTTTTGAGAACCTGCAGGCTCGGAGAGCCAGGACTTCTGGACAGTCTGTTTACAGTTTCTCAAAAAGATTTTTTAGGCAGAGGTGACTTTTAGTTTTTCAGGCTAATTTCAGGAAATGGCAGCTCTGAATTTAATCCGTTTTATTGGTGGTTTGTTTGTCTGTTTGAATAATTTACCAGACTCTCATCATTCATTTTGAATCGTTCATTTTGAATCGTTAATTTTGAATCATTCAATCTGAATTCTTTTCTCAGTTACGTCTTTCGTCTTTGGAAGCGTGACTGTTAAGACGCCATTTTTGAGCTGGGCAGTTGCCCCGTCTTCGGTTACGTTATCAGGAAGAGGTATCTCACGGTAGTAGCGCATGAAAGACCTCTCTTTTCTGAGATAGCCTTCTTTTTCCGTCTCCTCCTCTTTTCCTTTCTGTGCGCTGATTACAAGTAAATTCTCCCTGAGGTTCAGCTCGACATTTTCTTTGTCAATGCCTGGCAGGTCTGTTGTAACAATTACTTTATTGTCTTCTTCCGCAACATCGGTCAGAGGGGATAAGGTATCGCTTACGTATCTGTTTTCAAGTGCAGGAAATGCTCTCATCATCTGTTCCATATATTCCTGCATCCTTTTGATCTCATCAAACGGGTCCCAGCTGTACACGTCACGTGATGGTCTCTTAATTGGCAGTTTCATGTACAAATTCCTCCTTGCTCAAATTACTCAGTTTACTTCTGGTGGTTTATTGAGGTTGGTTAGTAATTTTTGATCTTATCTGTAGGTTTTCTGGAGGTGTGGAACAGTTTATTTCCTTTCTCAATGGAAGCTGCCTGAAAGACATGGAAACCCTGTCGGGTGGAGATACTTTTATCTCTGTCCATACTTGCAGGCAAAATAGATGAGAGCTTTAAACTTTCATCTGCTTGCTCGTGGAGGGAGGAAATCCGTTTTTAAAGGTTCACGGGTTCACCTTCAGCCTGTTCGCAGATCTTGTTTACAGGTCTTGAAATGTAACTGGTGACGTTGCCCTTACAGTTAGTAATTTATGGTTACTGTAAGTTCGTATTGTTGCTCAGTTACTAACATTTAGTTAGTATTCATTATATTTAAATTCTTTGTTCAGCCTCTTTTTTTAATTTATTCATAGCAGGTTATTTTTCTGGAAAAAATCAGAGTTTGCAGATGGAATGGCTTTTTTGTGAACTTGAAGAGCTCAGGATTTTACCAGATGACTCAGGAGTTTACCGGATGACTTTATTCTGCAGAAGAAAAAAGTGATTACCGAGACTGAAGATCAGTGAAATAAGAATGAAAATGAGAATGAAAATGAAAAAGAGTGAATAAACGAAAACTAAACTTTCACCAGGCAAGCTGAGTTTACATAAAAAATCCAGGAATTTTTCAGGCGTGCACTCAACTTATTTTCTCTATAAAAGAAACGAAGCTGGCTCTTAATTTTTCTTTTGTCGCGTCCGAAAATTCATCCAGCTTATCAAGGGTTTTCAGTGCCTGTTCAAAATAGAACTTTGCAAGGCCAGGGTCTATTTCAAGATAGGTTGCTCCCATAATCACATACAGGTAGAGGAAGTTATCATATTTCTCTGTGAGTTTGCTGTAAAGCTCCTGTATCCTGTCATATTTCCTTTTTTCTGCCAGCTCTGATATGTAAATTCCTGCAAATTCATAAAATTCCGGGCCGTTTTCCAGCAGGAAATCGAACTTCTCTTCATCTTCCATCAGGCGGAATTTGTCCTCCATTTCCGCCACCAGCTCTTCATCGCTTAATTCCTTTTCTTTTAACCTTTCTCCAGCCTGTTTTTCTCTTTTTACTTCCCTTTTTTGCCTTTCTCCTGCATCTTCTCCCCGGAGCCCTTCTATATCCTCGTATTCTTCCCTATATTCTTCCCCATATTCTTCTATAAATTCAAAATAATCTTCCTCTTCCCCTTTCATGAGCATAAGGTCTGCGTGCTTATCCGAGAGGCCAATTTCGGCGGCAAGCTTCTTTATTTCTTTTTCATATTCTTCCTTTTCTCCCTCTGTGAAAAGGTCCATTATATAGGCTACCCATTTTATGTATGCCTGTTTGTCTCCCATCCAGGACCTGTTACTGATAACTTCCAGAACGTAATCTATTACCAGGTTTAATTCGTGGACTATTATCGGCTTTTCTTCAAGGACTTCTATAAGGCTTTTAATAATCTCTTTTTCAAGGCCACGGTTAAAAAAAGAAATGGGTCTGCTGCAGTTTTTCCTGAGATTCTTCAGTGCTGCTACTGCGTCTTTATCCGTTATTTTTCTGTCAACTTCATAATAGTAACGGGCAATCGAATACTCAACCATTCCGATATACCCGGCATACTCGTATTCCTTTCCCTGCAAGCTTTTTATTTTCTTTGCTTCCGGTGTATCGGGTGCAAGGTAAAGGAAAAGCGAGCCTTCCTCCTCTCCAACGGATTTATCCTCAGTTTTATGATTCATAACTTCCCCTCCTTCACTCCCTGCTTTTTCCTTTTTCATCTCCCCTTTTTAACTCTCCCCTTTTCTTTTTCCTCTTCTTTTCCTTTTTCATCTCCCCTTTTTAACTCTCCCCTTTTCTTTTTCCTCTTCTTTTCCTTTTTCATCTCCCCTTTTTAACTCTCCCCTTTTCTTTTCTCCCTTTCCTCTTCTCTCCTCTTTTTCTCATTCCTCTTTCTTTTTCTCTTTTCCCTTCTCTTTAGCGCCAAATTTCCCAATCCATATTAAGAATCTTCCCACTCCATTAAAATCTGAACGCAGCCCGTATATTCGTCAACTTCCTGCCCTGTTGCCCTGAGCCCATTCTTTTCGTAAAAGAGGATGGCTTTTTTATTATCCCTGTAGGCTTTAAGGAAAAGCCTTTTTTTCAGGGATTTTGCATGCTCAAGCAGTTCTTTTCCTGCTCCTTTTCCCTGTGCTTCGGGAGCTACAAAAAGTGCACATACTATCTCTCCTGCAAGTGAAATAAAGCCTGCGACCTCACCTTCTTGTTCGTAAACATAATTTTCTGAAAGGGGGAGGTACTCTTTTTTCATCGCAGGTCTGTACGAAGCCCAGAAAGAGGCTGGCACAAAGTGATGGGCAATAACTGAGGCATCGTACCATATTCTTACCATGTCTTCCAGGTCGTTTTCCCTGTAAACTCTGATCAACGCACCGGCTCCTGTTTTCAAGCTTCCCTGTTTTGTAAATTCAAGTTATCTGATTTGTAGAGAATTTACTGGCCCAGTGTTAAGTTTTCTCTGTTTTAAGGCTTTTACTGGTCTAAATCTGAAAGCATATTCGCATAAATTGAATTTCAACTGAGTTGAATAGCAACTGAAGCGATTTTTAATAAACCGAATTTCACATAAACCGAAGACAGTGTAACATAAGTTCTGTAAAATTACTAATCTCAAGAAGTTATTGAGTAGAAAATTCCACATCAGAAGATCAATTTCCCGATAATACACAAAAACTTGACTTCAAATTTACAGCAAATCCGCGACACTGCCTAAACCAAATCTCAAATGAACTAAATTTCACATAAACCCAATCTCAAATGAACTGAATTTCAAATGAATCGAATCTCAAATAAATCTAATCTTATAACATAGCGGACACCAAAAGTATCCACTGCAAGATCATGAGGGCTCTAAAGTATTGGATGATAGAGGTTATCTCAAGGCTATTTAAAGACTTTAGACAAAAAATTAAGAAAAAAGGTAGTTATTTATAGAAAGAAAAATGTTTAAAAAATACCAGGCCGAAAGGGCTTCGGTCTGTAAAGGGGCTTTCACGAAAAACGGGTCCGAATCAAAAATAAAAAGTCGG
>JAVESC010000145.1:0-4800 GCA_034006805.1 Advenella sp. | reverse complement strand
GGCCAGCTTTTTCATTTCTGCTTCACTGATAAAATTGATGCTGGTCACATCAATATTAACGGAACGCTTGATACGGCGCCCTCCCGATTCCGACATTGCCCGCCAGTTCTTGAACGAATCTGAAATAAGCGCATAAGTCGGTACCGTGGTGATCGTGTTATCCCAATTCTGGACCTTGACCGTTGTCAAGCCAACATCAATCACCGCGCCATCGGCATTATATTTGGGCATTTCCAGCCAATCACCCAGCTTGAGCATATGGTTGGCCGACAACTGTATACCTGCCACCAAACCCAGAATGGGGTCTTTGAATACCAACATCAAGACCGCCGTCATGGCACCCAAACCGCTAAGCAAAATAACCGGTGAACGACCAATAAGCAGGGAAACAATAAAAATGCCCACCGCGATGGAAGCAACCAGCTTGATGGTCTGGAAAATCCCGTTTAATGGAAGCTGTGTGGCCACCTGCCTTTTATAACACCAGTCCAGCAAGATATTCAGCGTTGAAAACAAGGCGAGCAGTGCATAAATATATGTCCATATTTGCACGGCAATTAATATGCCATTCAGAAGCCTTCCCTGTAATAGCCATAAATTAGCCTGTATACCGACCAGGATCCCCTGAATAAAAAAGACTACGTGGCTGAGCAGACGAGAATGGCTTAATAGCTGTAAAAACAGATACGGGGATTTTTGCATATGCGCCCGCAAAAACCGCACCACCCCATAATGCAGGATGAAATGAATAATAACGGTTGTAACAAAAATCAAGCCCAGCGCAATCCAGGTGACCTGATTTTCAGTCACGTCATATTCCCAGGCTTTAAGCCAATAGGACAAGGGTTCCAGCATGTGTTGTTCCTGTTTGTTTACTTCGGAGATTAAAAAATAACGCCCCGATTAACGGGGCATGAACCTGAATATTATTAAACCATCTATAAGAAACAATATCAAACCTTAAGAACTTGTCCGTCGCTGGCCACCTTGACATTAGCCGGCAGGGAGTCGGGATTGTTAATGAGCCAGTTATCCATTTCATGGCCTATATGAGTCAGCAGCAAGGTACCAATCGCCAGGCCCTCACCCATTTTCAGGGCCGTGTTCAGGTCATTGTGATTGCGTGGAGGCGTATCGCGAGGCGGATGGGAACAGTCTACAATGCAATAATCCAGGGGCCGCTGTTTTAAAAAAGCATACGTATCCGCCCCCAATCCGACCGTATCGGTCAAGTAGGCAATGCGCCTTTCCCCTTCCTCAAACAAATAACCAAAACAGGGTTTTGAATGCACCAACGGCAAGGCGGTTACCTGCAGTTGCGCGCCCAATTGTCGGGTTTCAAATGCCGCAAAAGGCTGCGAAAAATCAAGAATACCCGGATGCTTGTATAAATCGGCAAAGCCGGCTTCATCAAACGGACCATGAACCGGGATACGCATTCCCACACCCCAGCGCAAATGCAACAGGCCTTGTACGTGGTCGGCATGATAGTGCGTTTGCAAAATACCGCTTAGCGTACCTGGCGCAAAACGCTGGCATAAATCCATATGGCCACTGTCAACCAGCCATTGCCCTGCACCACTTTGTACCAGCACGCTGCATGGCTTGCGCACAAACCGCTCATCCTGGCCAGCCCGCTGGCAAGCCGGACACTGACAGTTATAAACAGGTACCTGGGCCGCATCGCCGGTGCCCAGAAATGTCAATTTCATCAAATACTCCAGAGCAAAAACCCGACTTGCATGCCGGGGCAGGACTTCTTAATAGCCGTTATTAAGATAACAACGGACTTTTATCCGATTGCATCCCGGCACTACACCATATTTCCAGTTTATCGCGCAATTGCCCAACCGCCTGCTTCAAATCACCGGAATTGTCCAAAAGAAAGAAACTGAGTTGCTGCAAGGACAGCTTATTTTGCAATACTTGCTCAAAGCAGCTGTTACGTTCTAAACGCAAGGTGATTTCCTGCAAGGATTCCCGCCCCCGGTTGACCAGGCGTTGCCTGAGCAGTTCGGGCTTGACGGCAACCAGCACGATAATGACATCGGGATATAACTGGCTTACATGCGTGCAATAAGAACGTGAGCCGTTAACCAGTACCGTTTTTCCTTCCGCCAGATGACGGTCCAGATCTTTCGGAATACCATAGGCCAGCCCGTTGGCACGCCAGCTCATGGCAAAACCGCCCTCGGCCTCAATCTGCTCAAATGCTTGCATCGAGACCGAATCGGCCACTTCACCCGGCGAGTTTTCAGGTCGGGTAATGACCCGTTTCATGATGAGGCAACCGCCTGGCAAATCATTGGCCAGCGCCTGCAACAGGCTGTCCTTGCCACTACCCGAAGGCCCTACCATGTAAACCAGTTTTCCCGCCATTAGAACACCCTGTTCCCTTCGCGCCAGACCTGACGCACCACAAACTGTGGACCGGCCTGTGCCACCTGAACCAGATCCGCCCGCAAGCCCAGCCTGATTTCACCGCGATCACTTAAATTGGCTGCACGTGCCGGCAGCAGGCTGATGGTGGCGACGGCCTTGGGCAAATCGTAACCATTTTCCAATTCGCTGAGTTTTTTAACCGCCTGCAGCAGGCTGGCCGGATAATAATCGCTGGAAAGAATATCCAGTACACCATGGCCGGCAAGATCTGCCGCGGCAATATTGCCGGAATGGGAGCCACCCCGCACAATATTGGGCGCCCCCATCAAGACTTTCATGCCCAACTGATGGCTGAGTGCGGCCGCTTCATGCGTGGTGGGAAATTCGGCAATTTGCATGCCAAAACCGGCCGACTCTGTCACATGTTCATGCGTGGCATCATCATGACTGGCCATGGAAAGGTTTTTTTCCTGGCAAATACCGGCAATCTTGCGACGGTACTCAACACTGTATTTGTCGGCATTGATGCGCTGGCGAACAATAAAATCCTCCATCTCGGCATCGCTTAAATGATACTTGCCCTGATAATATTCCCGGTATTTCTCGTATTTGACAAACTGGCGCTGCCCCGGCGTGTGGTCCATAAGGGAAACCAGTTTAACCAGTTCATGGTCAACCAGATTTTCAAAGACCTCAAGGGTTTTTTCATGACTGACTTCACAGCGCAGGTGCAGTCGGTGATCGGCACGGGTATGGCCGTCCTGGTTGGCCTTGCCAATAGCCTCTACCATGCGTGGCAATTGCATCATACGGTTGCCTTTGGGGTTCACGTCACCAATCGAGAGCGCATCAAACACCGTGGTAATGCCTGAGCCGATAATTTGCGCATCATGGGCCAGTACGGCAGAATCTGAAGGCCAGTCTACACCCGGGCGGGGGTTCATGTATTTTTCCAGGTTATCGGTATGCAGCTCGATAAAACCGGGCATTAAATAATCACCCTGCAGGTCTTGTGCCGCCGGCAGCTGGCTGCGACCTTCATCAATCTCGCTGACCAAGCCGTCACGCACCACCACCGTACCGGTAAAGACATCATCGGCCGTGACAACCTTGGCATTCGTAAAAATCTGTTCACGCAACATGATTCAGTTCCTGAGTGTTCATATCGATATAACGGTCGGCCACCACATCACGGGCCGCTTTGTCGTGGAAAATGCCAATCAGGGCAGAACCTGCCTGTTTGGCTTCCGTAATCAAGTCAAGCACTACCTGACGGTTGACATCATCCAGTGAGGCAGTCGGTTCATCCAGCAGTAAAACCGGCCAGTCAACCATGAAGCCACGGGCAATATTGACCCGTTGCTGTTCACCACCGGAAAACGTGCCGGGCGCCAATGACCACAAACGTTCGGGAATATTCAGACGCTGCAGCAAGGCCTTGGCCCGGCTGCTGGCCTTTTCAGTGCTCCAGCCCCGCTCCAGCGCCGGTTCCATCACGATATCCAGACACGTTACCCGTGGAATCACCCGCAGGAACTGGCTCACGTAACCCATGGTTTCACGACGTACCGCCATAATTTCACGCGGCTCGGCACCCACCATGTCAAACATGCCACCCCGGTGCAGAATACGGATACTGCCACTGGCAGGTAAATAGTTACCGTACAGCGTACGCATCAGGGTTGATTTACCTGCCCCCGAATGGCCGTGCAAGACAACGCATTCCCCTGCCTGTACGCTGAAACTAATGTTTTTCAGCACATTCAGGACAACGCCCTGTTGCTGGTGCAGCGTAAAGGTTTTATTTAAATTTTCAACTTCAACAATTGTTTGCATCACACTCACCTTAAGGCTGTAAAACAGATGAAACCAGCAACTGGGTATAAGGATGCTGCGGGTCATCCAGGATCTGGTCGGTCAGGCCGCTTTCCACCACTCGTGAACGACGCATTACCATTAAACGATCTGCCAGCAAACGGGCCACGGCCAGGTCATGGGTCACAATAACCACGGCCAAGTCCAGTTCACGCACCAGGCGGCGCAGCATATCCAGTAAACGGGCCTGTACCGATACATCCAGCCCACCGGTGGGTTCATCCATAAAAACCAGACGGGGGCTGGAAACCAGGTTACGGGCTATTTGCAAGCGTTGCTGCATCCCGCCCGAAAAGGTGCGGGGCAAGTCATCAATACGGTTGGCATCAATTTCTACCTGATTCAGCCAGCTCAGCCCCTGCTCTCTTAAGGCACTGTAATTACGTACCCCCTGTGCCATTAAACGCTCGCCAATATTGGCACCGGCTGACACACCCATACGCAGGCCATCACGCGGGTTCTGTTCAACAAAGCCCCACTCGGTACGCAGCAGGGTGCGACGCTCGGCTTCGCTACTGCTGTACAGGTCAACCAGCTCACCCT
>JAVESC010000029.1:0-31063 GCA_034006805.1 Advenella sp. | reverse complement strand
TTTTCCGGTAACCGCAGAAGCGGTCACCCTTGACGGGCAGTTGCTGGGGCATGTGCCACGCCTGTTTGAACTTTGGTCTTTATCGGGTGAAAAACAGGCGCAATTGCCGGCTCGCCTGCCATTGCCAGGGCCAGATTTGCCACAGGTGCAAAATCTTGATTTGAAGGCATTGGCCCAGGCAAGCAGACTGGTTTATTTACCCGTCGTGATTCAGCAAACCGGTGTGGATAATGACGGGCTGGCCCGGGACTGGGTAACACCGCCGGTTGATGATCACAAGAATACGGGTTATGCCCTGCAATGGTTTGGGTTTGCCCTGATAGCGCTGCTGGCCCTGCTATTTGTAGGATACAGGATGGGTCGATATGGGAAATCAAGGAGCAAAAATGAGGAGTGATGTGTTGGAGATGAAAAAGCGGTCCCTGGTGCCTTTGTATCTGATTCTGCTAAGTTGCATTATTCCTGTGGTGGCGGCAGCCCTGCTTTATTTCGTGCCGGGTTTAAGACCCGAGGGGGCGACCAATTATGGCGCATTCGTGATGCCACAACGCAGCATGCCATCGTCTGCCCAGTTGCCATTACGCACCCTTGATGGCAATTCGTTTGACCTGAACTCCCTGAAAGGGCGCTGGGTACTGGTTAGTGCCGATGGTGGAGCCTGCCCTGATTCTTGCGCCACCAAGTTGCATTACACCCGCAATGCCCATGCCAGCCAGGGCAAGAATGTAGAGCGACTGGTGCGCGTGTGGTTTGTGACCGACAACGAAACCATCCCGCAGAAGGTGCTGGATGCGTATAAAGGCACCTTGATGTTACGGGTTGACCCGGTTGCACTGGGTACTTTTTTATTAGGCCAGGAGGTTCGTGCAGGAGCGGATGAACTGGAGCGGGAAATGGATAAATATTTGTGGATTATTGATCCGCTTGGCAATTTGATCATGTATTACCCCGGCCAGGAAACTGATCCTGTCCGGTTCCGTAATGATATTGCCAAGTTGTTGCATGTTTCGGTAATTGGGTAAGCCATGGCAACCCGGGTTCATTCTGTTTATCGCCGGCTTGTTTTCCTGACTTGGTTTTTTACTCTCGACCTGATCATGTTTGGCGCTTTTGTGCGCCTGACCGATTCAGGCCTGGGCTGCCCCGACTGGCCGGGCTGTTATGGCAAACTCACGCCGTTTGGCGCATCGGGGCAGATTGCCGATGCGCTGGTGCAACAGCCATATGGGCCGGTGTCGATGTCAAAGGCCTGGATCGAAATGATTCACCGGTATTGGGGCAGTGTGCTGGGCATGCTGATTATTGCCATTGTGTTCATGGCATGGCGTTACCGGAAGCAGATTGGCCGCCCAGCCGGGCTTGCCACCTTTTGTCTGGTTGCAGTTTGCCTGCAGGGTGCTTTCGGCGCCTGGACCGTTACGCATAAATTAATGCCGGTCATCGTGACCGCCCATTTGTTGGGCGGCATGTTGCTGCTGGCGCTGATGAGCTGGCTGGCCGCCCGTGAAAAAACGCATGCCCCGGTTTCTGTTAAGGCCGCATTTGCGCGGCCCTGGATGTTGTTTGGGCTGCTGATATTATTCGTGCAAATTGTGCTGGGCGGCTGGGTCAGTACCAATTATGCCGCCCTGGCCTGCATGGATTTTCCAACCTGTCACGGACAATGGGTACCCGAGATGGATTTTGCCGGTGGTTATTCAATTTTTCGTGAGTTGGGTGTATTGCCCAATGGGGAGATCATCTCGCAACAGGCCCTGACAGCCATTCATTGGGTGCACCGGAATTTTGCGGTTTTTGTTTTCGTGTATCTGTTTGCCATTGCCTTGCGCCTGCGTCAAGAGCAGGGTTTACGTGCTCCCGCACAATGGCTGGTTTTGCTATTATTGATGCAGGTATTAACCGGACTAAGCACAATATTTTTCCAATGGCCATTACTCATTGCCGTTTTGCATAATGGTGGGGCCGCAGGGCTGGTGATTGCGGCGGTAACAATGCTTGTACGATTGAATCGTGCAGGATCTGACTATAAGGTATTGCCATGACGATAGCCTTGACTGCGCAAACAAAGTTTTTTCAACAGTATTGGGTGCTAACCAAACCCCGAGTAACCCAGCTGGCGGTTTTTTGTGCCGTGATTGGCATGTTTCTGGCGTCAAACGGGTTGCCCCCGGTTAGTGTGGTGGTGGCAGGCACCATCGGGATCTGGTTGCTGGCTGCAGCCGCGTTTGCCATTAATTGTTTGATCGAGCAGGAAATTGATGCCCGCATGTTAAGAACCCGACGCCGGGCAACGGCACAGGGCACGATTACCTCTTTGCAAGTGGTGCTGATGTCGGGCATGGTGGGTGGGCTGGGCATGCTGGTGCTGTACTGGTTTGTGAATGCCCTGACCATGTGGCTAACGTTTGCGACCTTTATTGGCTATGCCTTGATCTATACCATTGTATTAAAACCGCGCACCCCCCAGAATATCGTTATTGGCGGTTTGTCGGGTGCGATGCCACCAGCCTTGGGCTGGGCGGCCGTGGCAGGCTCGGTACCGGCAGAAGCGTGGTTGCTGGTGCTTATTATTTTTGCCTGGACACCCCCGCATTTCTGGGCGCTGGCCCTGTATCGCAGCCATGACTACCAAAAATCCGGTTTGCCCATGTTGCCAATAACGCATGGTAATGCTTTTACCCGCTTGCATATTTTGTTATATACCTTCATGCTTGTGGTCATAACGCTAATGCCATTTATTATCCGCATGAGCGGCCTGTTTTATCTGGTCGCGGCACTGTTTTTAGGGGGGTGGTTTATCAAGTACGCATTAAGCCTGTATAAGGCTTACAGCGATGAACTGGCCCGAAAAACGTTCCGGTTTTCGATTCTCTATCTTGCCTTGCTGTTTGGGGCATTGCTGGTGGATCACTGGATCATGATTTTGATGTGATGATAGGTATTTAATGAATAAATCATATAAAGCCAGAAAGCTGGCAATCAGTATGGGCCTGGTTTTTTCCATGGTCTTTGGCTTGTCAGCCTGCAAGCAGGAAGTGCTTGAAGGGGTCTCTGCGCAATCGCTGGCCTTTATCGGCTCTGATATTACCGGTACCGGTTTTGGTAAAAATGTGGGTGGCATCAACCAGGATGGCCAGGCGGTGTCTTTTAACGATTACAAAGACAAGGTGGTGGTGGTTTTCTTCGGTTTTACCCAATGCCCCGATGTCTGCCCCACGGCCATGGCCGAATTGTCGCAGCTCATGACAAAATTCACCCCTGAAGAAGCAGCACAGGTGCAGGTGGTCATGGTCAGCATAGATCCCGAACGCGATACCCCGGAAATGCTCAAGGCTTATGTGTCCGCTTTTGATGACCGTTTCAATGGCATTACCGGCACACCTGAACAAATTGCCCAGTTGGCCAAGTCCTTCAAGGCCTTTTACAAGAAAGTGGCCCATACCAACGGTACTTATTCAATGGAACACAGTTCCAGTTTATATGTGCTGGATAAAAATGGTGAATCCCGCATTCTTTTCAAACCGGGTACATCCATAGAGGATATGGAAAAAGATATTAGAAGCCTGTTTTAAGTTCAGGCTGTAGTATTGTGTCATCATTCACATCCGGCTTCAGGCCGGATGTTTGTTTGGGATAAGAAAATGTGGGGCCGGAGGAGGCAATGTCCGATATAAAGATAAGCGTGTAAGCCATAACATAATTCTTTTTTTGCGTCTTAATATTTTTATTTTTTATCTAAATATTATTTATTAAGATGTATGTTGTGCAATTGAAACAATAATTTACGATTAATGATTAAAATGCATGCATTTAATTGAGTCATTGGCTTTCTGTCTTGGCAGGCCTGCCTGCGGTTTATTTAATAATTGTTGGTAAGCATAATTGTTGGTAAGCGTTGGGTCGTTCATGACAAAAAATTTCTATAAATATATTATACGAATTCTTGGTCTGGATTTGTTTTGAACAAAATTGGTTGGAGTAAAATGAATTTCCCCAGAGTAATTGTGACTGCACTGGCAGGTGTTTCCCTAGCTGCTTGTAGTTCACTTAGCAATGTCATGCCCGACGGCACAAGCGATAATCCGGTTTTCCCAGATATCCACAATATTACCTATGATAATGGCAGGGGCGTTGCCCCCAATCCAGAAAATCTTAAATTGGTACGTTCGGGCGTCACTAAAGACCAGCTTTATTATTTGCTGGGTCGTCCTCATTTTTCAGAAGGTTTTGCGCCGCGCGAATGGGATTTCCTGTTTTACCTGAATACACCTGGTAAAGGCACGAATAATGTGTCTTCCTGCCAATATAAAATCCTGTTTGACAAAGACATGCTGGCCCGTAGTTTTTACTGGAAACCGGTAGGCGCCAATGATGTTTGCGAGCCTGAAACCCTTGAAAAAGTAGCGGAACAAGCCAGAAAAGTTACCCTTGAGGCAGATGGCCTGTTTGCATTTAATGGTGCCGGCATTAATGATTTGCAGCAGCGCGGCAAATTGCGTCTTGAATCCTTAAGCCAGGAAATCCGTAACCAGCCCAGTGTCAAATCAGTGGTTATTATTGGCCACACTGATCGTCTGGGCCCCAAGGCCTATAACCAGGCTTTGTCTGAAAAACGGGCAAGCAGTGTCGCCGGGTATTTAATATCCAAAGGTGTGTCTTCTTCCCTTATGACAGTGCAAGGACAAGGTGAATTGCAGCCGCTGGTCCAATGCGAGAATACCGGCAGTCGTCAGGAGCTTATCAGTTGCCTGGCCCCCAACCGCAGGGTTGAAGTGCTGGTTAATCTTGAAGAAAGCCAGGACAAATAAAGAGCAAAAAAAAAGCACTTCATATACTGAAGTGCCTGAATCATCCGTCTCAAAGGGGAGGGGAAAGAGGAGGAGCAGAAACGGATGTCAAGCCCAAGCCTGCGTTGCACAGATATTGCCGGGGCTTATAGTGTTTAGGCTTGCTGCTTCTACAATAGTTCAATAAGTTTCCCACCCAATTGTTTCAATGCATTACCACAATATTTGACATCCTCCCCGCCCTGAACGACGGGGTTTTACGCGCAAATCCGATAAACCTGGTGCGGCAGAAAACAAAAACGTCATCCCCTTATGTCAGGAATGACGTTAAATGGTTGAAACCCGAAAAATTACTCGCTTAATGCTTTGCGCATTTTTTTCAGGGATGCGGCTTCAATTTGCCGGATACGTTCGGCCGACACGCCAAACTCGGCAGCCAGTTCATGCAAGGTGGCACCACCTTCATCTTGTAGCCAGCGGGACTCAATAATACGGCGAGCGCGCTCATCAAGCAGCGAAAGTGCCTGGGAGATACCCGAGCTTTGCAGGGTATCGTAAGCGTGTTTTTCAATCACGGTGGTTGGTTCGTGATCGCCGTCGTCTGACAGGTAAGAAATGGGGGCGAACTCGTCATCATCATTGGTTTGTGATTCAAACGACATATCGCGGCCAGAAAGACGGACTTCCATTTCGCTGACATCTTCGGGGCGGACATTCAGTTTGGCGGCAATGCCTTCAATATGTTCAGGATCAAGGGTTTGGCCATCGGGACGCATGCTGCGCAAATTGAAGAACAGCTTGCGCTGGGCTTTGGTGGTGGCAATTTTTACCATACGCCAATTACGAATGACGTACTCATGAATTTCGGCCTTGATCCAATGAACGGCAAAAGAAACCAGGCGGACACCACGGGACACGTCAAAACGCTTGACCGCTTTCATCAGGCCGATATTGCCTTCCTGGATAAGGTCGGCGTGTGGCAGGCCATAGCCCAGATACTGGCGGGAAATGGACACCACCAGACGCAGGTGCGACATGATCAGGTCACGGGCAGCATCCAGACTGCCTTCTTTTTGCAATTGTCCAGCCAAATTTTTCTCCTGTTCTGCAGACAGGAGTGGTAAACGGTTCACTGCGCTAATGTATGCCTCTATGGTGCCTAATGCTCCCGGATTGGAGATGGCCATGGCTACATTGGAATTTGACAGTGCAAGCGCTTGATTTGACATAGGTTTTGTTTGACTCCGTTGAAATGATATTTTCGTTGTATATATTAGCACTCAATAGTAAAGAGTGCTAATAAGATATTGAAATCAGGAAAAAGTTCCTGTTTCAATCTATTTATGGCTTTTTTTCGGCGTTATGACCCACTTTAAAGGCGTTCGGCATGAAAACGGATATGGTCTTCCATGAAGGTTGAAATGAAATAATAGCCGTGGTCATAGTGCTCGTGGTGACGCAGGACCAACGGTTGGTTAGCCTGTTCACATGCCGCTTCAAACACCTCGGGATACAGCTGTTCTTGCAGGAAGCTGTCTTTCAGGCCCTGGTCAACCAGGATGCCCTGGGGAAAAGGGTTGTGCAGGGTTTGTATCAGGCAGGAGGCATCATAAGCTTCCCATTGGGTTTTATCGTTGCCTAAATAGCGGGAAAAAGCTTTTTGTCCCCATGGGCATTTGGCCGGTGCGGCAACCGGTGCAAAAGCAGAAACGGATTTGAACAGTTGGGGGTTTTTCAGGGCCAGTACCAGTGCGCCGTGGCCGCCCATCGAGTGCCCGAAAATACCTATCCGGTCTTTGGCTGCGCCCAGTGTTTCGGCAATCGCATAAAGCTCTTTGGTAATGTAGCTGTACATCCGGTAGTTTTTATTCCAGCCGGGTTCGGTGGCATCCAGATAAAAACCGGCACCGGTGCCAAAGTCCCAGTGTTCGTCTTCGCCTTCTATGCCTGCCCCTCTTGGGCTGGTGTCCGGGGCAATTAGCATCATGCCGTGTTCGGCCGCGTAACGCTGGGCGGCTCCTTTGGTCATGAAGGTTTCTTCGGTGCAGGTCAGGCCGGCCAGGTAAAACAGGGTGGGCAGGGCACCATTTTCGGCCTGACGGGGTATAAATACGGAAAAACGCATGGGCAGGCCGATTTCATTGGACTGGTGGCGGTAAAAACGCTGTACCCCGTCAAAACAGGCATGTTCGCTGATAATTTCAAGATTCATCGTCGTTGACCTCAGAATGGAAGGAAGAAAAACAAGTTGGCGTAAACACAAAGATTGTACCTGTAGATGTATGTGTTTTTCGCTACAATTTGTCTTGTCTATTCTTTGATTGAATTATCATGGCCCGACTTCCCCGTCTGTATGCGCCACACACCGCACAATTGGTGCACGCAAAGCTTGTCCATTCTTTTGATGCGGCCCCTGATGCGGGGCAACGCATGAATCAGGTTCTGGCCTGGCTGGCAGACCTGGTGCGCATGCATAACGTTGCCTTGCATGGCTGGACGCTGGTTGATGACAGCATTCTGCTACTGGCCACCCCTGAAAACGAGCAGGGCATTTCCCGCGTCATGCAGTCGCTGGGCCGGAACCTGGCCGCTTCATTGCGGTCTGGCCCCGTTTTTTTAGGCCGTTATCATTCAACTTTGCTTGAACCCGGGCAATGGGTGCTGCCAGCCATGGTCTGGCTGGAGTCTTTTACCCGTTGCGAGAAAGGCATGGATGCACCCGAATTGTGGCCTTGGTCATCAGTGGGTATTCATACCGGTGCCGGTTTGGGGGCCGTACCCTGGCTAACTGATCATGAAGACTACTGGCTTACCGGCAATACGCCGTTTGACCGGCAGGTCCGCTACAGAGAGATTTTTCATCATGGCTTGTCCATGAACGAGAGCGCCCGGATTGCTGCCGCTTTGGCAGGGCAATGGGCGCTGGGTAGCGAAGCGTTCCTGCAGTCGCTGTCCAGCAGTGCCAGCCGGCGTGTCAGCCCCGGCAAGCGTGGCCGCCCAAGAAAAATCCAGCCTGAGCCTGGAACAAATTAAATGCTTGTTCGTGGCTTGCGCTTATTCGTCGTCCTGTTTAAGCTTAATATTGGAACCGATATACTGTTCAGGCATTGTTCAGACATAAAAACGAAAAGGATGGGTATGGACTATTTACTGGCCCTTGATCAGGGAACCTCAAGTTCGCGCAGTATCTTGTTTGACCTGCAGGGCAATATTGTTGCCATGGCGCAGCAGGCGTTCCCCCAGTACTATCCGCAATCGGGGTGGGTGGAGCATGAGCCGCAAGAAATCTGGCAATCACAGCTGGGCACCCTGCGTGACGTTATTCGCCAGTCAGGAATCAGTCCAAACCGGATAGTAGCGGCGGGTATTACCAACCAAAGGGAAACCACCTTGGTCTGGCACCGTAAAACCGGGCAGGCATTATGCCGGGCGATTGTCTGGCAAGACCGGCGTGGTGAAGTCCTGTGCCGCAAGTTAAGGGAAAGGGGGCTTGAGGCTTTTATTCAGGCGCGCACGGGCCTGAAACTGGATGCTTATTTTTCGGCCACCAAATTAAGCTGGATGCTTGACAACGTGCCCGGTGCCCGCAAGCTGGCCGAGCAGGGAGAGTTGGCCTTTGGCACGGTAGACAGCTGGCTGTTATGGCAGTTAAGCAAAGGCCGGGTGCATGCGACCGATGTCAGCAATGCTTCACGTACCATGCTGTTCAATATCAGGGAGAACCGCTGGGATCCAGAATTGCTGGATTTATTCGGCATTCCGGCCAGTATGCTGCCCGACGTACTGCCGTCAAGCGCTTTTTATGGGCAAATTGATGCAACCATTGCTGGCCATGCCATTCCGATTGGGGGTGTGGCGGGTGACCAGCAAAGCGCCCTGTTCGGCCAGGCCTGTTTCCAGCCCGGCATGGCCAAGAATACCTATGGTACTGGTTGCTTTGCCCTGTTACATGCCGGTGGGCATTTTAGGGTGTCGGAAAATGGCTTGTTAACCACCCGGGTGGCCCAGCATCAGGATGGGCTTGAGTATGCCCTGGAAGGCAGTGTGTTTATAGGTGGTGCAGTGGTGCAGTGGTTGCGCGATGGCCTGGGGATCATTCAGCAAAGTGCCCAGGTACAGCCGTTGGCCGACTCGGTAAGCGATAGTGGTGGTGTATTGTTTGTGCCCGCCTTTACCGGTTTGGGTGCACCTTATTGGGATGCCAATGCCCGCGGAACCATTACCGGGCTTAGTCGTGCTACTACAGCGGCGCATATTGCGCGGGCAGCGGTAGAAAGCATTGCCTATCAAAGTGCCGCCTTGCTGGAAGCCATGAGTCTTGAAGCGAAGGCAGGCAATGGCGTGTCCTTGCAGGAGCTGCGGGTGGACGGTGGCGCTTGTGTCAATGATTCCTTAATGCAGTTTCAGGCTGATTTGCTGGGCATTCCGGTGGTCCGTCCCCACATGATTGAAACTACTGCCCTGGGCGCGGCTTATCTGGCTGGCTTGCAGCTTGGAGTGTGGTCGGGTACCGATGAGCTTGCTGCATTATGGCGCGAAGAACGCCGTTTTGAGCCCAATATCGGGCGGGATGAAGCCGCCAGCCTGATGGAAAAATGGAACCGGGCAGTTCGCCAGACGATGGCGACATGATCGCCACAGTCTGGCCGCGCTTTGCGCTGGATATTTATTCCATGAAGCGCATTTGCAATTGCCGGCCTTTGATGGTGCGCTGACGAAGCTGTGTGATGGTGTCATCGGCCACTTTGCGTTCGATGGCAACAAAGGAAACAAAATCATAAATATTGATTTTGCCCACTTGTTTGGCGTGCAGGCCAATATCCTTGGTTAAGGCCCCCAACAGATCTCCGGGGCGGATTTTGTCTTTTTTACCAGCTCGCAGGCAAATGGTTTTCATGGGGGGCTGCAAAGAACGGGCGTTGGTTTTTACGGCTGGTAAATCCTGCCAGTCCAGTGGTGCCTCAAGCGCCTTTTCAATGCGTTCTGCCCTGAATTTTTCTTGCGGGCTGCATAAGGTAAGTGCCAGCCCCTTGGCTTCACTTCTGCCGGTGCGGCCAATACGATGAATATGGGTTTGTGCATTGGGTGAAATATCCACGTTAATCACGGCGTCAAGGGTTTGGATATCCAGGCCACGGGCGGCCACATCGGTGGCGACCAGCACCGAGCAGCTTTGGTTGATAAACTGGACCAGGACATCTTCACGGTCACGCTGCTCCAGGTCTCCATGCAATACAAGTGCCCGGATGCCACGCTGTTGCAAGTCTTCGGCAAGTTCCTCACATTGTGCCTTGGTATTGCAAAATGCAAGGGTAGATACCGGACGGAAATGGTTAAGCAGGTTGGCGGTTGCCACAAAACGCTGTTCAGGATTGATTTCATAAAAAATCTGTTCAATCTGGCTCTGGCTGGGCAGGGATTCTACCTGGACTTTTTCAGGGTTGATCATGAAGCCTTCACAATCTTTCAGGATAGGCGCTGGATAAGTGGCTGAAAACATCAGGGTCTGGCGTTTAAGTGGACATGCACGGGTAATGGCACAAATATCATCATAAAAACCCATGTCAATCATGCGGTCGGCCTCATCAAATACCAGTGTTTTGACGGTATTCAATTCAAGCTGTCCACGTTCCTGCAGGTCAAGAATGCGTCCGGGGGTGCCCACCACAATATGCGCGCCATGTGAAAGGGACTCGATTTGAGGGCGCAATGCCGCGCCGCCGCATAAGGTCAGGATCTTGATATTGCCTAATGCACGGGCCAGTTTGCGTAGTTCCCGGGAAACCTGGTCGGCCAGCTCCCGGGTAGGGCACAGCACCAATCCTTGAATGCCAAAAAAGGCAGGGTTGATTTTCTGCATGATACCCAGGCCGAAAGCGAGCGTCTTGCCACTGCCGGTTTGGGCCTGGGCCAGAACGTCCCGACCGTCCAGGATCAGGGGCAGGCTTTCTACCTGTATGGGGGTCATGGCGGTGTAACCCAATTCCGACAGATTATGTTGTTGTTCGGCAGAAAGGGGCAGGGAGGAAAAAGAAGAGGCAGTCATGGCGCAGGTGTTGTATTGAGGTAGGGAAAATAAAACAGAATTGTAAACGTAATTGGTCCGGGGCCTTTGCAATTTTTATGAAATGGAAATTTTAAGGCTTATAAAAAAACAGGATTTTCCAATAAAAACAAAATCTTAAATGGTCTGTCCCTTATTTTTAAGGGTAAAAATAAAAAATTAAAAAAATAGGGTTTGACCCTTTTTATTTTTATTGCAAGCGGATGTTTTTGTCTTTATTCTTGAAAACTGAAAAGAGCCCATTTAGCTCGAACCCATTGCATTGCGGAGCATGTATGTCTATCCAGATTAACAAAAATGTTGTGACTGAGGCGTTGGTTGATGCCCCGGCCATTGGTTTAATGCCGCACCAGCAGCCCGAATCCCGGGGCCTGTATGACCGGCACCATGAACATGATGCCTGTGGTGTCGGGTTTGTGGCCCATATCAAGGGCCAAAAAAGCCATGCCATTATACAGCAGGGTCTGAAAATCCTTGAGAATCTGGACCATCGGGGTGCGGTGGGTGCCGATAAATTAATGGGTGATGGGGCCGGTATCCTGATTCAGATTCCCGATGCCCTGTACCGGGATGAAATGGCCCGCCAGGGTGTCACGCTGCCACCCGAAGGCGAGTATGGGGTGGCCATGGTTTTTCTGCCCAAAGAAACCGCCTCGCGGCTGGCCTGTGAAAAAGAGCTGGAACGGGCGGTGCGTGATGAGGGCCAGGTCCTGCTGGGCTGGCGCGATGTGCCGGTAGACAGTGACATGCCCATGTCACCGGCAGTGCGTGAGTGTGAACCGGTTATTCGCCAGCTGTTTATTGGCCGTGGACCCGATGTGATGGTGCCTGATGCACTTGAACGAAAACTGTATGTAATCCGTAAAACGGCCAGTCACGCCATTCAGGCCATGAATCTGGCCCATAGCACCGAGTATTTTGTGCCGTCCGCTTCGGTACGGACGGTGGTTTATAAGGGCTTGCTGCTGGCCGATCAGGTGGGTACCTATTACCGGGATCTGGCCGATACGCGTGCCGTTTCCGCCCTGGCCATGGTGCACCAGCGCTTTTCCACCAATACCTTTCCGGCATGGCCATTGGCACACCCTTACCGCATGATTGCGCATAATGGGGAAATCAATACGGTCAAGGGCAACTTCAATTGGTTGCGTGCCCGTGAGGGCGTGATGGAATCGGCGGTGTTGGGCAATGACCTGCAAAAACTGTATCCTATTGTTTATGAAGGCCAGTCGGATACAGCCACCTTTGACAATTGCCTGGAATTGCTGGTAACCGCGGGTTATTCGCTGGCCCACGCCATGATGATGATGATTCCCGAAGCCTGGGAGCAGCATGCCGACATGGATGTTAACCGTCGTGCTTTCTATGAATACAATGCGGCCAAAATGGAGCCCTGGGACGGTCCGGCCGCCGTGGCATTTACCGATGGCCGCCAGATTGGCGCAACGCTGGACCGCAATGGCCTGCGTCCGGCCCGTTACCTGATTACCGATGACAATATGATCATTCTGGCTTCCGAAGCCGGCACCTTGACCATACCCGAGCACCGCATCGTGAAAAAATGGCGCTTGCAGCCCGGCAAAATGCTGCTGATTGATCTTGACCAGGGCCGCATTATTGATGATGAGGAAATCAAGTCTCAATTGGCCAACAACCGCCCCTACCGGCAGTGGATCGAGCGTTTGCGGGTTCGCCTGGATGATTTGCCCGCCACCGATACCGTTCATGCCGCCGATTACATGAGCCATGCCTCATTGCTGGATCGCCAGCAGGCTTTTGGCTGGACCCAAGAGGACATCAAGTTCATTCTTGAACCCATGGGAAAAAATGCTGAGGAAGCCATTGGCTCTATGGGTAATGATGCGCCGCTGGCCGTGTTGTCCAGCCGTCCGAAGTCTTTTTATAACTATTTTCGCCAACTGTTTGCGCAGGTCACCAACCCGCCCATTGATCCGATCCGAGAGCAGCTGGTGATGTCGCTGGTTTCCTTCATTGGGCCCAAACCCAATCTGCTGGATATCAATAACGTCAATCCGCCACAGCGTATCGAGGTCTCCCAGCCCGTGCTGGATAGCATTGACATGTCCCGCCTGCGTGAAATTGAACGTTATACCGATAATAAATTCCGTTGCCATGAGCTGGATATTACCTACCCGGCCAGCTGGGGAACGGAAGGCATTGAAGCCTGTATTGCCGCTTTGTGTGCCAGTGCCGTCGATGCGGTCAAGAGCGGTTATAACATTTTGATTATCTCTGACCGAAAAGTGAATAGCGAGCAGGTGGCTATCCCAGCCTTGCTGGCTACTTCGGCCATTCACCAGCATCTTATCCGTTCTGGCCTGAGAACCAATACGGGCCTGGTGGTGGAAACCGGTTCAGCCCGGGAAGTGCATCATTTTGCCTTGTTGGGCGGTTATGGTGCCGAAGCGGTTTATCCCTATCTGGCGATGGAAACCCTGGCCACCATGGATGCAACGGGCAAGGCGGTTAAAAATTACGTCAAGGCAGTGGGCAAGGGCCTGAACAAGGTCATGTCCAAAATGGGTATTTCAACCTATATGTCTTATACCGGTGCTCAGATTTTCGAGGCGGTGGGCCTGAAAAGCAACCTTGTCCGTAAATACTTTACCGGTACGCCCTGCAATATAGAAGGGTTGGGTATTTTTGAAGTGGCCGAAGAGGCATTCCGGCTGCACCGGCAGGCTTTTGGCAATGATCCGGTATTGGCCAATGAGCTGGATGCCGGCGGTGATTACGCTTTTCGGGTCCGTGGTGAAGCGCATATGTGGACCCCCGACTCTATTGCCAAGCTGCAGCATGCCACCCGCGCCAACAATTACCGTACCTACAAGGAATATGCCCAGCTGGTCAATGACCAGTCGCGCCGTCATATGACTTTCCGTGGATTGTTTGAGTTTAAAGTGGATCCTTCCAGGGCGATTGCGCTGGAAGAGGTTGAACCAGCCAAAGAAATTGTCAAGCGTTTTGCCACGGGGGCCATGTCTTTAGGCTCAATCTCCACCGAGGCGCATGCCGTGCTGGCCGTGGCCATGAACCGGATTGGCGGTAAGTCCAACACCGGTGAAGGCGGAGAGGATGAATTGCGCTATCGGGCTGAAATGCAAAACGGTAAAAGCAAAATCAAGACGGGTGATACGCTGGCTTCGGTATTGGGTGCTGGCCGAATTGTGGCCGAGGTTCCGTTGCTTAAGGGTGATTCGCTGCGTTCAAAAATCAAGCAGGTGGCGTCGGGTCGTTTTGGAGTCAGTGCCGAATATTTAAGTAGCGCAGACCAGATCCAGATCAAAATGGCGCAGGGGGCCAAGCCTGGAGAGGGCGGGCAGTTGCCGGGTCATAAGGTGTCTGAATATATTGCCAAATTGCGTTACTCGGTGCCGGGTGTGGGGCTTATTTCGCCACCACCGCACCATGATATTTACTCTATCGAAGATTTGGCCCAGTTAATTCATGATCTTAAAAATGTCAATCCGGCGGCTTCCATTTCCACCAAACTGGTTTCTGAAGTGGGGGTGGGCACGATTGCGGCCGGTGTGGCCAAAGCCAAGTCTGATCATATTGTGATTGCCGGCCATGATGGCGGAACCGGTGCCTCTCCCATCGCCTCTATCAAGCATGCCGGTACACCGTGGGAGCTGGGGCTGTCTGAAACCCAGCAAACCCTGGTGCTGAACAAACTGCGCAGCCGTGTGCGGGTGCAGGCCGATGGTCAGATGAAAACCGGCCGTGATGTGGTGATTGGCGCCTTGCTGGGGGCGGATGAGTTCGGTTTTGCCACAGCGCCCCTGGTGGTGGAAGGCTGCATTATGATGCGCAAGTGCCACTTGAATACCTGTCCGGTCGGCGTGGCAACCCAGGATCCGGTCCTGCGCCAGAAATTCCAGGGCAAGCCCGAGCACGTGGTGAATTACTTCTTCTTTGTGGCTGAAGAGGTCAGGGAAATCATGGCCCAGCTGGGGGTTCGCAAGTTTGATGACTTGGTGGGCCGGGTGGGTTTACTGGACATGCGTGCCGGTGTGACGCACTGGAAAGCCAAAGGGCTGGATTTTTCCCGCGTGTTTTACCAGCCGGAAACTGAAATCGGCAAATATCATACCGAAGCGCAGGATCATGCACTTGAAAATGCCCTGGATAAACAGTTGATTGAACGCAGCAAGAGTGCGATTGAGCGGGGTGAGAAAGTATCTTTCATTATGCCGGTGCGTAACCGCAATCGTACGGTGGGTGCCATGCTGTCAGGCATGGTGGCCAGAAAATACGGTCATGAAGGGCTGCCTGATGACACCATTCACATCCAGTTCAATGGTGTTGCCGGTCAGAGTTTTGCTGCCTTTCTGGCCCATGGCATTAGCGTTGACCTGGTGGGTGAGGCGAATGACTATGTGGGTAAAGGCTTGTCCGGCGGGCGGATCTCCATTCGTTCACCCAATGATTTTCGCGGTTATGGCCCCGAACATATTATTGTGGGCAATACCGTGTTGTATGGTGCGCTGGGCGGAGAAGCCTATTTCAATGGTGTGGCCGGCGAGCGTTTTGCCGTGCGTAATTCGGGCGCTGCGACGGTTGTCGAAGGGACCGGAGACCATGGTTGTGAATACATGACGGGTGGTACCGTGGTAGTACTGGGAGAAACGGGACGCAACTTTGCCGCCGGCATGTCGGGGGGCGTTGCCTATGTGTGGGATCCCGAAGGCCGGTTCAGGCAACGCTGCAACCTGAGCATGGTTGAGCTGGAAACGGTTGTGCCGGGGCAAGAACAGGAAAAAGAAGGCCGGATTGAGCGTTGGCATACCGTCAAGCGGGGTGAGGCCCGGCAAACGGATGACGCGATTTTGCGCTATCTGGTTGAAGCGCATTTTCGCCTGACAGGCAGTTTCCGTGCCCGCGACCTGCTGGGCAACTGGGATAAATCGCGTGCCCAATTTGTCAAAGTGATGCCGATTGAATATCGTCGGGCGCTGGCGGAAATGTGGCCATCAGAACAAATCAGTCAGAAAGTGGCTTGAGGGTTTTTAGGAAAAATCATGGGAAAAACAACAGGTTTTCTGGAATTTGAAAGAGTAAGTGAGTCGTATGAGCCGGCGGTGTCACGGATTAAACATTACCGCGAGTTCGTGCTGGCCTTGGACGATAAGCAGGCGCAACAACAGGGGGCGCGTTGCATGGATTGCGGCATTCCTTTCTGTACCAATGGTTGCCCGGTTAATAATATTATTCCGGACTGGAATGATCTGGTTTACCGGCAAGACTGGAAACAGGCCTTGGATACGCTGCATTCGACCAATAATTTTCCGGAATTTACCGGACGTATTTGCCCGGCGCCCTGTGAGGCTGCCTGTACCTTGAATATCAACAGTGATGCAGTGGGGATCAAGTCGATTGAACATGCCATTATTGATAAAGGCTGGAAAAAAGCTTGGGTAGTGCCTCAGCCTCCGGTAAAAAAAACCGGCAAACGGGTTGCTATTGTGGGATCTGGCCCGGCGGGGCTGGCTGCTGCCCAGCAATTGGCCCGTGCCGGACACAGTGTGACGGTTTTTGAAAAAAGCAACCGGATGGGTGGTTTGCTGCGCTATGGCATTCCCGATTTCAAACTGGATAAAAGCCTGATTGACCGGCGCATGACGCAAATGGAAGCCGAAGGCGTGGAGTTTTGCGGCTCTACCTATATCGGTTCACCCTGCGATAAAGTGGCAGACGGACTGACTATAATAAGCGCCGCAGACTTGCAACAGGCGTTTGATGCGATTGTGATGGCAGGGGGCGCTGAAGTACCCCGTGACTTGCCAGTACCCGGCAGGGAACTTAATGGGGTTCATTTTGCTATGGATTTCTTGCGCCAGCAAAACAAGGTCAATGCCGGTCATCGTTTAACCGGTCAAATTGTGGCCAAGGGCAAGCATGTGCTGGTGATTGGTGGTGGCGACACCGGATCGGACTGTGTGGGCACCAGTAATCGCCAAGGAGCGGCATCGGTCACCCAGATCGAGCTGATGCCTAAATTGCCTGAAGAAGAAAACAGGGAACTGACCTGGCCGTATTGGCCGGCCAGATTGCGCACGTCTTCTTCCCATGAAGAGGGTTGCCATCGTGACTGGGCCATTGTGACCAAATCGTTTCAGGGAGAAAAAGGCAAGGTTGGCAAACTGGTGGCGGCCCGGGTTGAATGGGTGCGTGACGAAGCCACCAGCCAGATGAAAATGACTGAAATCGAGGGCTCTGAATTTGAGTTGAAGGCAGATCTGGTGTTGCTGGCCATGGGCTTTGTGGCACCTGTGCCCGCCGTGCTGGATGCGTTTGGGCTGGATCGGGATACGCGCGGCAATATTCGCGCCAATACCGAAGACTACCGTACCAGTGTGGACAAGGTTTTTGCCGCGGGTGACATGCGTCGTGGCCAGTCTTTGGTGGTTTGGGCCATTCGCGAAGGACGGCAATGTGCCCGTGCGGTAGACCAGTATTTAATGGGACAGACTGTTTTACCCAGATAAAGGGGCAAGATAAACAATCCTTTGACACATTTTTCCAAGCTATAACAGAAATCCCGAAAAGTTTTTTCGGGATTTCTTTTTTTTGCATTAGTTGATGTAGCGTAAACGTTGATCAGTTACAATGGTTCTTTTGAATTTTTAAGGGTTATCCCGTTGAACGATCATCTTTCCGAGTCAGATATCATTCTACGATTTTCCGATGTGTCACTAGGCTACGGAGAACGGGTGATACTTGATAGCCTCAATTTGCAGGTGAAGAAGGGGCAGGTTGTCGCGCTGATAGGTGGCTCTGGCTCAGGCAAGACAACCTTGTTGCGGGCCGCCATTGGTCAGCTTATTGCCAAAAAAGGGGTGGCTACCGCCTTTGGCCAGAATCTTGCCAAGGTAAATCCAGATAAGCTGCGTCAGATTCGTCGGCGGATGGGGGTTCTGTTTCAGCAGGGTGCCTTGTTCACTGATTTGAACGTATTCGATAACGTGGCTTTTCCCTTGCGCGAGTTAACCAATGACAGTGAGTCGATTATCCTTGAAAAAGTCCTGGACAAGCTGGATGCGGTTGGCCTGAAAGCCGCTGCGCACCTGGCTGTTTCGGAAATTTCCGGTGGCATGGCGCGGCGTGTCGCATTGGCCCGGGCAATCGTGCTTGAGCCCGAACTGGTGCTTTATGACGAGCCTTTTGCGGGGCTGGACCCCATCTCGCTGGGCATGACGGCTCAGCTTATCCGTCATCTCAGTGACCGTCTTGGTTGTGCGTCGGTATTAATTACCCATGATATTGATGAATCCTTTCAAATTGTTGATCAGGTATACATGGTTGGGCATGGAAAATTGCTGGCGTCCGGTACCCCAGAGGATTTGCGCGGCTCTGAAGACGGCTATGTCAAACAGTTTCTTCATGGTTCGCCCGAAGGCCCGGTGGTTTTTGAGTACCCGGATACCCCGGCATTTTCCAGCTGGCTGTCAAAACGCAAAGAGGGCTTATGATTTTCAAGAGTATCAGTGCCTTGGGGGCATTTATCATTAATGTCATCAGCGGCCTGGGTGTGTTCAGCAAATTTACCTGGGAGCTCTTCTGCAAATCGGGTATTGCGCTGCGTCGTCCACGGCTGGTTATCGAGCAGGTGCATTTCATTGGCAATCATTCTTTGCTGATTATTGCCGTATCGGGGCTTTTTGTCGGTTTTGTCCTGGGCTTGCAGGGGTATAACACCCTGTCCATGTATGGCTCCGAAGAAGCGCTGGGTTTGCTGGTGGCTCTTAGTCTGGTGCGTGAGCTGGGGCCGGTCGTCACCGCCTTGCTGTTTGCAGGCAGGGCAGGCACTTCTATTACCGCTGAAATTGGTTTGATGAAGGCCGGAGAGCAGTTGGCGGCTATTGATGTCATGGGCATCAGTCCCTTGCGCCGGATTCTTGCACCACGCCTGTGGGGAGGGGTAATTGCCATGCCTGTCTTGGCGGCCATTTTCTCAGCCGTGGGTATTATCGGTGGCTGGGTGGTGGGTGTCCTCATGATCAGTGTTGATGCCGGTTCGTTTTGGGCGCAAATGCAAAACGGGGTAGACGTTTTTTCCGATGTGGGTAATGGTCTGATTAAAAGCATTGTGTTTGGTTTTGCCGTCATGCTAATTGCCCTGTTTGAAGGTTGGTATGCCAAGCCGACACCCGAAGGGGTTTCCAGGGCGACAACAAGAACGGTGGTCAGAAGCTCCCTGGCGGTTCTGGGGCTTGATTTCCTGTTAACAGCAGTCATGTTTTGATCAATAAATGAAAAATGTATCAGGCAGGCGGGTTTTCTTGCCGTACCCTGATACCGGGATGAATGACAATGAGTAAAAAAACCGATTTTCTGGTGGGTTTGTTTGTATTGCTAGGCGCGGCGGCGCTTATGTTTATGGCATTAAAAGCGGGTAATTTAAGCTCTTTCAGCTTTGAGCCCACCTATACCGTTAGTGCCAAATTTGATAATGTGGGTGCGCTTAAGGCGCGTGCCGCTGTTAAAAGCAATGGTGTGCTGGTGGGGCGTGTAAAGAGTATTCAATTTGATAATCAGGAGTTCAAGGCCGTGGTAGAGTTAAGCCTGGAATCGCGTTATCAGTTTCCCCTGGATTCATCCGCCTCTATCATGACGGCGGGCCTGTTGGGCGAGCAGTATATCGGTCTGACGCCCGGGGCAGACGAAATCAATCTTGAAAATGGCAGTGAAATCCTGTTTACGCAGGGGGCGGTTGTGCTTGAAGAGTTAATCGGTAAGTTTTTGTTCTCAAGTGCTGAAAAGGAAGGTTCCTCAGCACAAGGGAAGTAACCGTCATGCAACGCTTTAGCGCCAAAATACTTGTGTTAAATTATTTTAAATGCCCTTATGCATATAAGAGAACATCATGATTAACAAAAGAAATATCAGAAAAACACTAGGTCTGGCCAGTGTCGGGCTTCTGGTCAGCGGGTGCGCTTCGGTGCCTCACCCCAACCCCGAAGATCCCCTGGAAAGTTATAACCGAAGCATGTTTCAGTTTAACGAGGCCGTAGACAAGGCCGTGCTCAAACCGGTGGCAACCGGCTACCGGGCGGCTGTGCCCAGTCCGGCACGTACCTGTGTACGGAATATTTTTGGTAACCTGGGCGATGTCTGGTCGGCCATCAACAGTATGTTGCAGGGCAGGGCGCTTGATTCAATCAATACTTTCGGGCGGGTCCTGTTTAATTCCACCATGGGTATTGGGGGCTGTATAGATGTAGCCACCATGAATGGCGCCCATAAAATCCCCAATGACTTCGGTACCACGCTGGGTGTTTGGGGGGTTGGTAATGGTCCTTATGTCGTGCTGCCTTTCTTTGGGTCAAGCTCTGTGCGTGACGGTCTTGGTCTGGTTGGCGATGTTGCCGGGGGGACTGCAGTTTATGCTTCACCTGGCGCGATTAGTGATGTACCTGTGCGCAATGCCCTTATTGGCCTTAGAGTGGTTGATACACGTACCAACCTGCTGGATGCCGATGCGCTGGCTGAAGACGTCTCTCTGGATAAATACTCTTTTGTGCGTGATGCTTACCAGCAAAATCGCAAGGCGCTGCTTGAAAGCAAGTTGCGCCCTGAAGTACAAGACAGCGCTGCAGGCGATTTATCGGTTCCCGATTATGATGACCCCGAACAGGCGGGGCATGATGCATCCGTGCCACAGTATGAGGATCCTGGCGAATAATTGGTTTGTAACGTAAAATCTTCAAACCCTGAAAAACCGTCTGTTGAAGAAACAGAGGTTTTTCAGTTGATTTCAGTTTGCGCCCATCTTTAACGCTTTCTGACAAATCCTTAATTTACTTAATGTATTTTGGGGTGGATTGTGTTTACATTGAAGTGTTTGTTTAGTTTATTTATTATTTTATTTTTTGTGAATATTCAGGAGAAATCATGAAGCTCCAATCCGTGTTTCTGTTGGCCCGGCGTTTTGCCGCCATGGCTTTCGTATCGGCCGGCTTGCTTGGCACGGCCCAGGCTGCTCAAAGCCCAACGCAATTTATTGAGCAAATTGCCAATCAAACCCTTGATGCCGTCAAACAAAACAGCGCGGCACGCAGTGGCAATGTCAATGCCATCAACGAGATTGTCAATGATAAGTTGATGCCTCATCTTGATTTTCAGAAAACAACACGGCTGGCAACCGGGCAACCCTGGCGTCAGGCAACCCCTGAACAGAAAACAGCGCTGACCAATGCTTTTAAAAGTACGTTGGTTCGTACCTATAGCGGTGCCTTCAAGCAAGTGTCATCAAGCACAAAAATTGATCTACTACCATTTCGTGGCAATCCGAATGCCAATGATGTAGTGGTTCGCTCAACCATTATTTCGGACTCTGGTCCGGTATCGGTTGATTATCGTCTGGAAAAAGCGGGCGATAGCTGGAAAGTATACGATTTCAGTGTTGAAGGCATCTGGCTAATCCAGAATTATCGTAACCAGTTCTCTTCGCAGATTGCACAAAATGGCATTGATGGCCTGATAAAAGCGTTAAATCAACGAAAGTAGCGTGTAAACGGCTATAATCATGGGTCTGTTTCGTGTCAGAAGCAGGCCTTTTTTTATATGAATATGTCCGCCGTCAAAATAGAAAATATTTCCAAAATTTATGCGCCTTCCCTTTCCTTAAGGCAAAGGTTGCTTTCTGCTTCGTCTGCCCGGCAGGGGTTTCAGGCGCTCAATGATATCAGCATCAATGTTGGGCAAGGAGAGTTTTTTGGTCTGCTTGGTCCCAATGGTGCCGGTAAAACATCGCTTATTTCCATTTTGGCCGGTTTGTCGCGGCCTACCCATGGCAAGGCCAGCATCTGTGGTTACGATGTGGTGGCCGATTATAAAAATGCCCGGCGCTCTTTGGGTGTGGTTCCCCAGGAACTGGTTTATGATCCGTTTTTTACCGTCCGCGAAACCCTGCGCAATCAGTCAGGCTATTTCGGTTTGCGTAACAACGATGACTGGATCGACGAAATTCTCCTGAATCTTGGGCTGTCCGACAAGGCTGATGCCAATATGCGTGCCTTGTCAGGCGGCATGAAGCGCCGGGTGCTGGTTGCCCAGGCATTGGTGCACCGTCCTCCGGTCATTATTCTGGATGAGCCCACGGCCGGGGTCGATGTCGATTTGCGTCGCAGTCTCTGGGACTTTATTTCAAGATTGAATAAAGAAGGCCATACCATTTTGTTAACGACCCATTATCTTGAAGAAGCGCAAACGCTTTGTGGGCGTATCGCTTTTCTCAGAAAAGGTAAAATGATTGCGCTTGATACCACCCAGGCTTTAATGGCCAAATTTGGCAGCGAAGACCTCGAGGAAACCTTTGTGCAAATCATGCATACCGGCAATGAGCAGGCAGCGTAATGAATCCTTTACAACAAAACATCAATTTCGGCTCCGGTTTCCCCACCTTGTTGCGCAAGGAATTATTGCGTTTCTGGAAAGTATCTCTCCAGACCGTGGCAGCACCGGTCATGACTGCTTTACTGTATTTGCTGGTTTTTGCCCAGGTCCTTGAAGGGCGGGTACAGGTTTATGGCACCTTGTCTTACGTGTCTTTTTTAATGCCCGGTCTCATGATGATGAGCATGATGCAAAATGCCTTTGCCAATCCCTCATCATCGCTTATCCAAAGTCGCATTACGGGTAATCTTGTCTTCGTGCTGCTGCCGCCATTGTCTTACCTGGAAATATTTGGCGCTTACGTGCTGGCGGGTATTGTACGGGGGGTTTGTGTGGGCGTTGGCATCTGGCTGGTGGCAATGCTATTCATGCCACTGTGGCCGGTTCAGCCGTTGTGGGTAGTGCTTTTTGTCATTATGTCCTGCGGTATTTTTTCCTGCCTGGGGCTTGTTGCCGGGCTTTGGTCAGAAAAGTTTGATCAGTTGGCGGTGTTCCAGAATTTCCTGATCATGCCTGCCACGTTCCTGTCGGGCGTGTTTTATTCCATCCATTCCCTGCCACCATTCTGGCAGGCTGTGTCACACTGGAATCCGGTGTTCTACATGATAGACGGCTTCCGTCACGGATTCTTTGGCATTTCTGATGTCCCGGTCTGGCACAGTTTTGCAGTCGTGCTTTGTTTTTTCATCTTAACGTCATTGCTGGCAGTAAAATTGCTGGCAAGCGGCTATAAACTTAGGACATAAAATGTTACCCACTCCTGAACAGATTCGTGAATACATTGCTTCCAACCTGGCCTGTGAACACATAGAGGTAGAGGGCGACGGTTCCCATTTCCAGGCAATTATCGTGAGTGCGGCCTTTGAAGGCAAGCGCCCGATCGCCAGGCACCAGCTGGTATACGCGGCATTGGGCGATAAAATGAAGGCAGAAATTCATGCCTTGTCAATGAAAACGCTAACCCCTGAAGAGTATAAAGTGAATGGATAAACTGCGCATTATCGGTGGTAACCGGCTTTCCGGAGAAGTCACCATATCAGGCGCCAAAAACGCCGCTCTGCCTATTTTATGCGCAACCTTGCTAACCGCCGAACCGGTTGTTTTACGCAATGTGCCGGCACTGAATGATATTCATACTACGCTGAAAGTCCTGGGACAGCTTGGGGTGAAAATCCAGTGGCTGGAAGAAGGTGTCGTACAGCTGCAGGCTGATCAGATCAACAGTTACGAGGCATCTTACGAACTGGTGAAAACCATGCGTGCCTCTATCCTGGTGCTTGGTCCTTTGCTGGCCCGTTTTGGCCAGGCCAAGGTTAGTTTGCCAGGGGGGTGTGCCATTGGGCAGCGGCCGGTAGATCAACATATCAAGGGGCTGGCCACCCTGGGTGCCGACATTCGTGTCGAGCATGGCTTTGTGTTGGCCAAGGCCGCAAGGCTTCAGGGTGCCTCTATTCATACCGACATGGTTACCGTTGGTGGTACCGAGCAATTTCTTATGTCTGCGGCGTTGGCCAAAGGCACCACCATTCTTGAAAACGCGGCACGCGAACCCGAAGTTGTGGATTTGGCCGAACTGCTGATTGCCATGGGTGCCAAAATCAGCGGCCACGGCACTGACAGAATCGTTATCGAAGGCGTAGAACGCTTGCATGGCGCTAACTATCAGGTGGTTCCCGACCGTATCGAGGCGGGTACTTTCCTGTGTGCGGTGGGGGCCACTGGCGGCGATATCCTGTTGCGCAATGCGGCCCCTTCAACCATGGGCGCCATTCTGGATAAACTTGAAGAGTCCGGTCTGGTCCTTGAAACAGGGCCTGACTGGATTCGGGCTTCAATGAATGGCAGGCCCCGGGCAGTAGGGGTCAAAACCTTTGAACACCCCGGCTTCCCCACTGATATGCAGGCCCAGATTATGGCGCTTGATACTATCGCGAGCGGAACCGCCGTCATTGTTGAAAATATTTTTGAAAACCGTTTCATGCATGTCCCCGAGCTGATTCGCATGGGCGCTGATATTGAACTGGATAGCCATACTGCCGTGGTGAATGGTGTGCCACAATTGTTTGGTGCCAAAGTCATGGCCACCGATTTGCGCGCTTCAGCCAGTCTGGTGATTGCCGCTTTGGCAGCTAGCGGAGAAACCATTATCGACCGGATTTACCACCTCGATCGTGGCTATGAACAAATGGAAGTAAAATTGAAAGGGCTGGGAGCACAAATTGAACGAATGCGTGGGTAATATGTCTAACGAAGATAATGAAATGCTAACCATGGCGCTTTCCAAAGGGCGCATTTTTGAAGAAACCATGCCTTTGCTCGAGGCGGCCGGGATTTCCGTTAACGAAAGCCCCGAGTCATCGCGCAAGCTGATTTTGCCAACCAGTGATCCCCGTTTGCGTTTGCTCATTGTACGGGCTTCCGATGTGCCCACTTATGTGCAGTATGGCGCGGCCGATTTTGGTATTGCCGGTCGCGATGTTCTGTATGAATATATGCAAGAACAGCCCGGTGGGCTGTATCAGCCCACCGACCTGAATATTGCCAAATGCCGTCTGGCAGTGGCAGTGCGCGAGGGTTTTGATTACGAAGGGGCCGTGCAAAAAGGCGCCCGCCTGCGTGTGGCAACCAAGTATGTCAATGTGGCGCGAGAACATTTCGCCAAGAAAGGGGTTTATGTTGATATCATTAAACTATACGGCTCAATGGAATTGGCGCCATTAGTGGGATTGGCAGATGCCATTGTCGATGTGGTTTCCACCGGGGGCACGTTACGTGCCAATAATCTGGTTCCCGTTGAAGATGTCATGCCGGTTTCCTCTCGCCTTATTGTTAATCAGGCTGCCCTGAAAACCAGGGCGACACGGCTGATGCCCATACTGGAGGCCTTTGAAAAGGCGGCCATGTAGACAGCGTGGACGACCTTTGAAGCAAGGGTTCTTACTGAGCCGGAAGGGTGATTTGTTTTTACTATTTTTGTAAAGAGTGATATGACTTTAATAAACCGGTTAGATGCCAATGATGCGGGTTTTGCTCAGCAGTTAAAAACCCTGCTTGCGTTTGATGCCTCGCAAGATGAGCAAATCGAGCAGTCGGTGGCGAAAATCCTGAACGATGTCCGCCAGCGCGGTGACGAGGCGGTTCTTGAATATACGCAACGCTTTGATCATGTAAAAGCAAGCCATCTCCAAGAGCTGGAAATTCCGCTTGCCGACTGTGTGGCTGCCCTGAATGCCTTGCCGGCAGACCAACGCAAGGCCCTTGAAAGTGCGGCTGACAGGGTTCGTGTCTATCATGAAAAACAAAAAGCCACCTCCTGGACCTATACCGAAGCCGATGGCACTTTGCTGGGCCAAAAAGTAACGCCCATGGACCGGGTCGGTTTATATGTGCCGGGCGGCAAGGCCGCCTATCCCTCCTCGGTATTAATGAATGCCTTGCCGGCCAAAGTGGCTGGTGTGCCCGAAGTGGTCATGGTGACGCCTACCCCGGGGGGCAACCGTAACGCCATTGTGCTGGCTGCTGCCGCAGTCGCCGGGGTTGACCGGGTGATCGCCATTGGTGGCGCGCAGGCGGTGGGTGCTCTGGCTTATGGTACCCAGTCCATTGCCGGTGTCGATAAAATCGTGGGGCCTGGCAATGCCTATGTGGCTTCAGCCAAACGGCGGGTCTTCGGAACGGTAGGCATTGATATGGTTGCCGGTCCCAGTGAGATCCTGATTGTTTGTGATGGCACAACGCCCGCCGACTGGATTGCCATGGACTTGTTCTCCCAGGCAGAGCATGACGAATTGGCGCAGGCTATTTTATTGTGTCCCGATGCCGCCTATCTGGATCAGGTGTACGAGTCTATTGGCCGTCAATTGCCAACTATGCCGCGTGCCGACATTATCCGCACCAGCCTGGCCAATCGGGGCGCTTTAATTAAGGTGCGCGATCTTGAACAGGCTTGTGAAATTGCCAACCAGATAGCGCCCGAACACCTTGAAATTTCAACTGAAAACGCCCCGGCATGGGCCGAAAAAATACGCCATGCAGGTGCAATTTTCATGGGGCGATACAGTTCAGAGTCATTGGGTGACTATTGTGCTGGCCCCAACCATGTGTTGCCAACTTCCCGTACCGCACGGTTTTCTTCACCTTTGGGTGTTTATGATTTCCAGAAACGCTCCAGCCTGATTCAGGTGTCACGCGAGGGTGCGCAAACCCTGGGCAACATCGCCGCGACCCTGGCTTTCGGCGAAGGCTTGCAGGCACATGCCGAAAGCGCCCGCTACCGTTTAGATTAAATACTTGATGAGATGAATATGCGTACAGCAGAAATAGTTCGTAATACCAATGAAACCAAGATTAAGGTTGCCATCAATCTTGATGGTACCGGCAAGCAGTCACTGAATACCGGTGTGCCTTTTCTTGATCACATGCTTGACCAGATCGTGCGTCATGGCCTGATTGATATCGATATTACCTGTGATGGCGATGTGCACATTGATGACCACCATACGGTAGAAGATGTGGGTATTTCCCTGGGGCAGGCTTTTGCCAAGGCGGTGGGCGACAGGAAAGGCATTTTACGTTACGGCCATGCCTATGTACCACTTGATGAAGCCCTGTCACGGGTGGTGATTGATTTTTCAGGCCGTCCCGGCCTGGAATATAACATTCCTTTCACCCGCGCCCATATTGGCCGTTTCGATGTTGACCTGACCCGTGAGTTTTTCCAGGGCTTTGTCAATCATGCACTGGTCACGCTGCATATCGATAACCTGCGGGGCTTTAACGCCCACCACCAGGCTGAAACCGTCTTCAAGGCATTTGGTCGCGCGCTTCGCATGGCGCTTACCGAAGACCCACGCAATGCAGGCGTTGTCCCATCCACCAAAGGCGTACTGTAAAGGCTTCATACTTAAATGAAATCCCCATCTATTGCAATTGTGGATTATGGCATGGGCAACCTGCATTCGGTTGCTCGTGCATTAATGCATGCGGCTCCCCAGGCCCATGTCTATCTGGCTTCTGATGTGGCGGGTATCAAATCCGCCGACCGGATCGTATTTCCCGGCCAGGGCGCAATGCCCGACTGCATGCGTAATCTGGTGCAGTCCGGACTAAGCGATGCGGTACAGGAAGCGGCAGCCAGCAAACCTTTGCTGGGGGTTTGCGTTGGCGAACAAATGCTGTTCGAGCGTAGCGAAGAAGGGGGGAGCGCCTGCCTGGGGGTTTTTCCTGGCAACGTCAAACGTTTTCAAGGGAAGCGGTTTGCCACGACAGCGGCTGCCAATACGCCTGCCACTGCAATCTGGCTCGAAAACGAAAAACTTAAGGTGCCTCATATGGGCTGGAGCCGGGTAAAGCAAACCCGGCCTCATCCGGTCTGGCAAGGCATCCCCGACGATGCCTATTTCTATTTTGTGCACAGTTATTATGTTGTGCCTGCTGATAACAGTCTGACGGTAGGTACGGCCTTATACGGAGACGTATTTACCTGTGCGGTTGCCAGGGATAATATTTTTGCCGTACAGTTTCACCCTGAGAAAAGTGCCAGTCATGGTTTGCGCCTGTATCGGAATTTTGTTGAGTGGCGCATTTAGTTACGGGACTAAATCCTGAAAATGCGTTATAAATACAGTTGCAGGATTCCAATAACAAAGATACTGTCAACAATCAGTTATTACGGGGAGTGACAAGTCTGCTACTTAGGCTTTGCTCATTCTGTTTTGTTTTTTTCTTCTTATCAAACTAATATAACGCTATGCTGCTCATACCAGCCATTGATTTAAAAGACGGACAATGTGTCCGCTTGCGTCAGGGTGACCTTAATGACGCGACTATTTTTTCCCAAGACCCTCAGGCAATGGCCCGTAAATGGGTAGACCAGGGTGCCCGTCGGCTGCATTTGGTTGACCTTAACGGTGCGATTGCCGGCAAACCTAAAAATGAGGCGGCTATCCGGGCAATCCTGAAAGAGGTCGGAGACGAAATTCCCGTCCAGATTGGCGGCGGTGTCCGAGATCTGGACACGATCGAGCGCTACCTTGATTTGGGTATCCAATATGTCATTATCGGCACGGCAGCGGTCAAAAATCCGGGTTTTCTGCAGGATGCCTGCACCGCTTTTTCCGGCCATGTCATTGTAGGTCTAGACGCCAAGGATGGCAAAGTTGCCACCGATGGCTGGAGCAAACTCACCAAACATGATGTGATTGATCTTGGCCGCAAATTTGAAGACTACGGGGTTGAATCCATTATTTATACCGATATCGGCCGCGATGGCATGTTAACCGGTGTCAACATAGAGGCAACGGTGCGCCTGTCACAGGCTGTCAAGATTCCGGTTATAGCCTCGGGTGGCGTGACCAACCTTAAAGATATCGAAGCCCTGTGTGCGGTAGAAGATGAAGGGGTTGAGGGTGTGATTCTGGGGCGCAGCATTTATGAAGGGACGCTTGATTTCCTTGAAGCCCAGAATCTGGCTGACGAATTAAACGGGGAAGAAATTTGAATACTGCTGCCAAGGCCGATTCCACGCTAACCAAACGCATTATCCCCTGCCTCGATGTCACGGCAGGACGGGTCGTTAAAGGGGTCAATTTTGTCGAATTGCGCGATGCCGGAGATCCAGTTGAAATTGCCCGTCGTTATAACGAGCAGGGCGCCGATGAACTGACATTCCTTGATATTACGGCAACCAGTGACGGCAGGGACCTGATCCTGCCGATTATCGAACAGGTGGCATCCCAGGTATTTATTCCCCTGACGGTTGGCGGCGGCGTTCGTGCCGTTGCCGATATCCAGCGCCTGCTGAATGCCGGTGCCGACAAGGTGTCCATTAACAGTGCGGCAGTGGCCAATCCCGAGCTGGTGCGGGAAAGTACCGATCATTACGGCTCGCAATGTATTGTCGTGGCGATTGATGCCCGCAAGGTTTCTGCCGAAGGTGAACCCGATCGCTGGGAAGTCTTTACCCATGGTGGCCGCAAGGCAACTGGCATTGACGCTATTGAATGGGCAACGCGTATGGCTCGTTACGGAGCCGGCGAGCTTCTGTTAACCAGCATGGATCGTGATGGCACCAAATCAGGTTTTGATCTTGAGCTGACCCGTGCCGTTTCCGATGCGGTGTCTGTGCCTGTTATTGCTTCGGGGGGTGTGGGTAACTTGCAGCACCTTTGTGACGGTGTTACTAAAGGCAGGGCCAGTGCCGTGCTGGCAGCCAGTATTTTCCATTACGGCGAATACACCATTGCACAGGCCAAGGAATTTATGGCCCAACAGGGTATTAATGTCCGGGAAATTGCATGAGCTGGATTGATGAAGTGAAGTTCGACCCGGCTGGCCTGATTCCTGCGATTGCGCAGGACTGGAAAACCGGCCGTATCCTTATGGTTGCCTGGATGAATCGAGAGTCATTGCAGGAAACCGTGGCTACCCGCAAAGGCGTCTACTGGTCTCGTTCGCGCCAGAAATTATGGCGTAAGGGTGAAGAGTCTGGCAATACCCAACAAGTTCATGAGGTTCGCATCGACTGCGATGCTGATGTGGTGCTTCTTAAAATTGAACAAAATGGGGGCGTGGCCTGTCATACTGGCAGGGAAAGCTGTTTTTTCCGTTTGCTGAACGGCAAAAGCGACAACGCCCAATGGGAAATAACTGACGAGGTCTTGCAAGATCCGGAGCACATGTATAAATGAGCGTAAAATCCAATATTGAATTATCTGATGTGCTTGGCCGCCTGGCCGATGTATTGCAAACCCGGTTGCCGGCCAATGGCGGTGATCCGGCTACTTCGTATGCCGCCAAATTATTTGCCAAGGGCCCCGATGGCTTCCTGAAAAAAATCGGCGAAGAAGCCACTGAGCTGGTCATGGCTTCAAAAGATGGCCAAAATGACCGGATCATCGCTGAAACCGCCGATCTCTGGTTTCATTGCCTGTTGGCACTGACTTACTATGGTTTGCGCCCCGAGGACGTATTTGCCGAGTTGGCCCGCAGGGAAGGATTATCCGGTTTGGTTGAAAAAGCTAACCGGGATCAATCCTGAAGTTAATGTATTTGTGGCACAATTCAGTATGAACATTATTGGCAGTTCCTGATATAGTAAAAATTGGTCCGGAATTGTCATTTTAGGAGTTGTTTTATGGGTAGTTTAAGTATTTGGCACTGGCTGATTGTTTTGGTTATTGTTGCGCTGGTCTTTGGTACGAAGAAAATTCGTAATATTGGTGAAGACCTGGGTGGCGCTGTAAAAGGTTTCAAGAAAGGCATGAACGAGGCCACTTCGGAAGACGCGGAAACAACAGAAAAAAAACAGGCAGGTACAGAAACCATCGATGTGCAGGCAAAAGAAAAATCAGATTCCTGAAATCCAGCAGATCCCTTTTGCACTTGCATAATTGCCGGTAAAAATTTCTGTTTTTGTAAAGCGTATTTATGTTTGGTTTAAGTTTCGGTGAGCTGTTTATCATTGGCATGGTTGCCTTGATTGTTATTGGCCCTGAGCGTTTGCCCAAAGTGGCCCGTACGGTAGGGCTGCTCATGGGGCGTGCGCAGCGTTACGTCAATGACGTTAAAAGCGATATCCAGCGTGAGGTAGATATTCAGGAAATCAGCCAGCTCAAAAATGATTTGCAATCCACCGCTCAGGATATGAAAACCTCGTTCGAGGAAACTGCGCAGTCTTTACGTAATCCGGTAGAGCAACTTGGGCAGGAATTGACCAGCGCAGGAAACCAGGTCAAGGAAACGTTGTCGCCTGAAAAAAAAGACACGCCCAAAGAAAATGAACCCGACAATAATA
>JAVESC010000143.1:0-4958 GCA_034006805.1 Advenella sp. | reverse complement strand
CATGCTGGGCGCCACCGCCACCATCGCCTGGGATCGCTACCTGGACAGCTTTAATCATGCCATTCCAGAATGGTTTGAAGAAAAAATTGAAGATCCGGGTGATTAAGCCGGGTTGGTTGGTTTGAGTTAGCGTATGTGTTTAAAATTGTTACTCTAGCTGAAAATATTTGAAGTTGAGATAGTGTTTTGTAGAAGGTTCGTCATGAAAAAATCCGCCATTAACCGTCAGCGGGGTTCCATTATCCTGCCCGTTGCCGTTTCTATACTGGTGGGGTTGATACTGCTGGGCGGTGTTCAGCTGGGATATTACTTTTATATGAAGCGGGAGTTGCAGAATACGGCTGATATGGCGGTATTAAGCGGCGTGCAGATGATAAGTGACAGTTGCCAGCAAGCGAAAAACGCGACTAAAGCTAATATCATACAGAACTTCAATCATGACACCCTGGCGGATGACATGATTGAAATGGAGTGTGGCACATGGCGCACTGACTTGCCTGCACCAAGACACTTTGTGAATACGGCAAATGCGGAAGGTCATTATAATGCCCTTCGTGTAAGCATTATTTATAACGCATTGCCGTTTATGCCATTTTCTTCAAAATCCACTATTGCGGTAGAGGCAATTGCCAAAAGCAATATACCGGTAGCGGCATTTCAGGTTGGATCGCAATTGCTGCGGTTTGACAATAGTGCCTTGTTGGGTAGTTTGCTGGGAATTGTGGGGCTGGATGTAAATAATTTGACCTTGCTGGATTCCGAAGGTTTGGCAAATACTAAAATAACGCCGGCTGGTTTGCTGGATTTATTGGGGGTGGATCTGGGTATTGGTGGGCTGGGCGCTCTGACACCCAATGGTGTGGCAGATATTAATAATCTTACCTTGTTGAATTTGGTAGATGCATCGGTTAATGCAGTGACTGATTCAACACTTGGGGTCCAGCTTGAAGCGCTAAGGGCTAAGCTGTTGGATTTGAACCTGGGCGGTGTAAAAATTCCAATTGGCAACGCAGATAATCAGTCCGGTTTATTTGCGTTTCTGGGGATCGGAAACGCAGGGGGAGATGAACCTTTAGGCTCAGCGCTTGATGTACAGCTGGGTTTGGGTGATATTTTGAAAACAGCGATTGCGCTTGGAGCTAACGGGCACGCATTGGAAGTGCCGAGTTTAAGTGTATTGGGTGCCGTCAAGGCAAAGTTATCCATTGTGGAGCCGCCCGTGATTGCGATTGGTCCGGTAGGTACAACCGGGCATAGTGCCCAGATTCGTTTGTGGCTGGATATTGATACCGATAACCTGTTGGGTGGTTTGCTTAAGCCACTAGTCAGTGGCTTGTTGGGGACTCGTGTTCATTTGCCTGTTGCCATTGATGTTGTTTCCGGAACGGGTACGCTAGAGAAACTGGAGTGTTCCAGAAAACCGCAGACAATGGATATTTCGGTACGATCAAGAGTGCTTAACGTTTGTGTGGGTGGCATGGATGCCGCTTCCATTATGTCAGACAAGCGCGCATGTGAAGTGGGTTTACAGGAAACCGAGTTAATCAGATTATTACATTTGCCTGTGCTATCAGGTAAATTGCACATTGAGCCTTTGGAATACACGGAATTGGTTGAAAACTTGGAAGTGGGCCAGACAGTTTCTACCAGGCCTAATCCTTTGCAATTGGGTAATACTGTAGATAATTTGGTGACCGGCTTGCTTAATTTGTTAAGTGGCTTACTCCGGCCACCGGTCTCAATGGATGGTTGGGAAGGGAACTATAAAACCAACCCGAACCTTATACCGGGTTTGCTGGAGTCTTACCTGGAGAAAAGTAAAGAAAATAATGCCGGTATGTATAATGTTGATGTGGTAACACAACTGGTCTTGAACGGGAGTGGAAATCCTGGCGAGGATGGATATATGCCGCCTTTGTTGGTAGAAGACTTTACTTTTGATAGGGCTATTCCTACAAGCTGTGTTTTAGTGACTTGTATCCCTAATGATTTGGTCAATCCTTGGAAAAGAGGTAAGTTTTCAGAGGCATTTAAGGCATACACGAGTGTTCCGCTTGGTCTTTTGGAGCTAGTTGGTATTCCATGGATTGGTAATAATTTTCAGAATTGTGCAGGTTTATTAAGCAGTTTGCTGGGGTGGAATACGTGTGTGAAACACAACCTGACAGAGTTGTTTAAGCAGCACCAGAACCAGATTGCAGCAGTGAACCCGGATAGTGCAGAAATCCAGTCGCTTCTTAATAAAAACTCAAATGAAGTGACGTGTAATGGTGCTTTATGTGTTTTATTAAAACCGGTCCTGAACCTGTTAAAACCCATTCTGAACGGTGTGGGTTTGTTGCTGACCGCTTTACTTGACGATGTACTGGGCTTAGAACTGGGCCGCACTGATGTTACCGCTCTGGCTATTGATTGCGATCCCGCCCAGCTGGTTTATTAATCGCCAACCTTGTTATTATCAAGAAATAAAAAATGCCTGCATGTGACTCTTGCAGGCATTTTCATTGTTTGTTCTTTCAGAAATTAATGAAATTAGGGCCAACTACTCTAGAGGAAGAGATACGTGATGTGGCATGCTTAACAGTATGATACATTTTTCCTTATTTCACGAACCGTATTCAATAGGCCAAGTACAGGCCAGGTTTCCTGAAAAAGCAGGTAAAAAAAGAGTTATGTTTTAAAAGGTTTCCCCATGCAAACGTCCTCTATTAACCGCCAGCGTGGTTCAATCATCATACCGGTTGCGGTTTCCCTGGTGGTGGGGTTGATACTGCTGGGTGGTGTCCAGCTGGCTTATTACTTTTTTATGAAGCGGGAGCTTCAGAATGCCGCAGATATGGCTGCCCTAAGTGCGGTTCAGCTTATTGAGAAAACAGGGGAATTAACCTGTAATAATGTAGAGCATCCGGCACAGAAGGCGGCAGAAGCCATCATCAAAGAAAATTTCCAGTACGGTGTCTTATCAAACATGACTGTGTCGTGCGGGGTTTGGGACCCTGTTAAATATGCGGAAAAAGAAGGTCATTTTACAAAAATTGAAGACGAAGAAGATAATGTTGAATATAACGCCATATTGGTTGACTTAACCTATGATGCCATAGGTTTTATGCCTTTTTCCGTAGAGACAACCATTACCGCGAAGGCGATTGCTAAAAAAGGCACCATGCCGGTGGCAGTGTTCTCTGTTGCGCCTGCTTTGCTGTCGCTGGAGCAGGGGGCATTGACCGCTTTATTAACCAAACTTAGCCTGGATGCCTTAGGGACGAACGTTGGCAGTTATCAGGGACTGGCCAATGTCAAAATAAAAACATCTGGCTTGCTGAAAGAGCTGTTGCAAAACACAGGGAAAGACCTTGATGCCGTTGCCACAGTGGGTGACCTGAATGCCTTGCTGAATACCAATGTGGGCTTGGGCGATATTGTGGTGGCTGCGATTGGGGCCGCTGACCAAAATCTCATTGATGCGGCGGTCCTGAACAGTTTGCTGGACGTGAAGGCTCAGTTAAATAATCTGGGAGTGAAGATTCCTCTTGGTTCTGGCGCCAATGGCCGGGGGCTGTTTGCCGAAATCATGACGCCTTCCCTGCAGTCTGCGTTGAATGCGGAAATAGGCGTAGGCGATATTCTGGATGTGGTGCTGGATGTGGCCACAAAAAAGCATGCACTTAACGTGCCTTTGGAGCTTGGTATAGGGGGTATTCTGAAAGCTTCTGTGGAAGCGAAGGTAATTGAACCGGCTTCTATTGGGATTGGCGGGAAGGGGACATCGGCATACAGCGCATCGGTGCGTGCATTCGTGGATTTGTGTGTTGATTCTGCAGGAACTTGTGATGCAGATGGCTATGACAGCGGTTTGTTAAGGCTGCAGGTGGATATTCCCGTGGGTGTAGAGGCGGTCACGGGTAAGGCCACACTTAATTCTCTGTGTGAACGCAACGATGAGACTGAAGAGAAAAATCCAATTGCGAACATAACAACTACTTCTTCTGTGTTGGGCCTTTGTACGGGTGATCTTATCAAAGATGATGTTTTTTCTTCTGCGTTCAGTTGCAGGGATACGGCTTTGGGGAATAAAGAACTGGCATCGCTGGGTTTGTTGGGTAAGGAGTTGATAAGTCTGAATTCAAAAGCGGCTCTTGATGTGTTGTCTGACAATGATGGCGGTAAAGATTATATTGAAGGACAAAGTGAGGTTTTTGTAAATCCGTTGCCAGTCGGCAAGACACTGGATGGTTTAATCAAAGAGGCAACCGTTAATCTTTTGCAAGGAGGCGAGGGCGTGCTGGGAGATGACCAGGCAACGGGAACTTCTCTTTGGAATAAGATGGTTGCGGAAAAAGGGTGTAATCCGGTACCGCAATTGTCTGTCTCAGGCTGGAATTGTCGCAAAGAGGTAAGAGATGAGATTGTGGAAAGCTTGAAGACCGGTTTGGATGGGCTTATTGGCGATCTGGCTAATGATTTGTTGGAAGTGTTGGAAGGAAAGTTGCTTACTGGGCTGGTGGGGTTGGTAAATAATCTTTTGAAAGGGCTGCTTTTGGATCGTGATCCATGTACACCGCCCGCGTTGGGAGGTACGGTTGAGGGCTGTATTGGCCAGATAGATGGGTTGCTTGAAGAGCTTAGGGATGCAGAGGTAGAACAAGGGAATGGGAATAAAAATGTCGCAGCCTTGTTGGCATTGATCACCGGGGTGTTGAGTCCTTCACTGGAGGGGTTGGGTGGAGTGCTAAGTGCTTTATTGGTCAATTTGGGGGTAGAAGTGAATCCAATTGAAACCAAGCTGATTTCAATCAGTTGCGATGGTGGGGCACAGTTGGTTTATTAAGGATTTGCAGCACCCCGGGCCCAGAACCACTCCGGCGCTTTGCGCCACCTCTCCGCAGGGGGGAATGTAGTACTCACTGTTATAATGGGTTGATTATTTTAAGGTCAATTTGAAAAAGCCCATTTCATGA
>JAVESC010000141.1:0-5011 GCA_034006805.1 Advenella sp. | reverse complement strand
GCCTACCAGGTCAATGACTTGGCTATTTTTGCCATTGCGTTGGCCATGGCCTCTTCTATTGTTGGTTTTTTTGTCTGGAACTTCCCGTTTGGTCGGGTGTTTCTGGGCGATGGCGGTGCTTATTTTATTGGTTTCATGCTGGCCGAGCTGGCCGTTCTGCTGGTCATACGTAATCCTTCCGTGTCTCCATTTTATGCCCTGGCCGTGTTGTTTTACCCTGTCTTTGAAACCCTGTTTTCCATATGGCGGCGCCGTTTCAAGCGTGGGGTACCGGTAGACCAACCCGATGCCTTGCATTTGCACCAGCTTATTTTCCGTCGCCTGGTACGCGTCACCTTCAGTCGTACGGGGCGCGATGCCGTGCCCGCCTTGTGTAACGCGCTAACATCCCCCTATTTGTGGGTGCTTACCTTAATCGGCCTGGTGCCTGCCACCATTTTTTGGGATAACGCGATTTTGCTTTGTATCAGTATGCTGGTTTTTTCATCGGTGTATGTTTGGCTTTATGCCCGTCTGGTTGCATGGCGTTGCCCGCGTTGGCTATTGCTACCCTCGGTTTCACGTAAACGATGAATGAAGTGAAAGATATATTTCATTATCTTATGTTTTCTTGCTTTCCAGGCTAACCCTGATTGTTACAATCAACAATTATGCAAAATTATTAAGCTATTCCTTTGGGAGAAATTCGTGCAAGTTCAAGATATTAAATTGGCAGTTATTGGTCTGGGCTACGTTGGGTTGCCTTTAGCCGTTGAATTTGGCAAAAAACGATCGGTATTGGGGTTTGATATCAACCAGAACCGTATTGCCGAATTACAGGGTGGCCAAGATCACACGCTGGAAGTAAGTACTGAAGAGCTGGCCGAAGCGCCGCACTTGCAATTCAGTGCCAATCCGGATGACCTGGCCAAGGCCAATACCTATATCGTGACGGTACCCACGCCCATTGATGAATACAAGCGTCCCGATCTGACGCCGCTGGTCAAGGCCAGCGAAACCATTGGCAAAGCCTTGAAAAAAGGCGATATTGTCATTTATGAGTCAACGGTTTACCCCGGTGCCACCGAAGAAGACTGCGTGCCCGTACTGGAAAAATTTTCTGGTTTAAAATACAACGTGGATTTTTTTGCCGGTTATAGCCCCGAGCGTATCAACCCGGGCGACAAGGCACACCGCGTGTCCACCATCAAGAAAGTCACCTCCGGCTCTACGCCTGAAGTGGCCGAGGTGGTCGATCAGCTGTACCGCGAAATTATTGTTGCCGGCACCCATAAGGCCAGCAGCATCCGGGTGGCTGAAGCCGCCAAGGTGATTGAAAATACCCAGCGGGATGTGAATATTGCCCTTATCAATGAGCTGGCGCTTATCTTCAATAAAATGGGCATTGATACCCAGGCCGTGCTGGAAGCGGCCGGTACCAAATGGAATTTCCTGCCATTCCGTCCCGGTCTGGTGGGCGGTCATTGCATTGGCGTTGACCCTTACTATCTTACCCATAAGGCACAATCTATTGGTTATCATCCGGAAATCATCCTGGCTGGCCGCAGGCTGAACGATAGCATGGGGCCTTATGTGGTTGCCCAGCTGGTTAAAGCCATGACCAAGAAAAGCATTCAGGTGCAAGGGGCCAAGGTACTGGTGATGGGTCTTACCTTTAAAGAAAACTGCCCCGACCTGCGCAATACCCGGGTAGTGGATATTCTTAAAGAACTTGACGAATACAACATGGATGTTGATGTGTACGATCCGTGGGTGGATGCCCAAGAGGCGCAACGCGAGTATGGCGTGACACCCGTTAAGGAAGTACAGAAGGGAGTATATGACGGTATTATCCTGGCCGTTTCCCATCATCAGTTTGTGGAAATGGGGGTTGATGCCATTCGTGCCTTGGGCAAACCCGATCATGTGCTGTACGACCTGAAATACGTATTAACGGCAGAAGAAGCCGATATTCGCCTTTAATTGGGTAAAAGGAAAACAAAGCATGAGTCAGGCATTTGAAACATTGAAAACCGATTTGCAGCGCCAGCCCCGTACCTGGCTGGTGACCGGTTGCGCCGGGTTTATCGGCTCCAACTTGCTAGAAACACTATTGCTGCTTAACCAGAAAGTGGTTGGACTGGACAACTTTGCCACCGGCTATCAACATAATCTTGATGAAGTCCAGGGGCAGGTGTCTGCCACGCAATGGGCCAATTTTAAATTTATCGAAGGGGATATTCGCAACCTGGACACTTGCCGCCAGGCATGTGAAGGGGTGGGTATCGTGTTGCATCAGGCCGCCTTGGGCTCGGTACCGCGTTCCATCAATGATCCCATCACCACCAATGACGTGAATATTGGCGGTTTTCTTAATATGATGGTGGCGGCCCGTGATGCGGGAGTGGCTTCATTTGTGTTTGCAGCATCCAGCTCTACCTATGGCGATCACCCCGATTTGCCTAAAGTAGAAGATAAAATTGGCAATCCCTTGTCGCCCTATGCGGTCACCAAGTATGTCGATGAACTGTACGCCAGCGTATTTGCCCGTACCTACGGTTTCCGCTCTATTGGCCTGCGCTATTTTAATGTATTTGGCAAACGCCAGGATCCCGATGGTGCCTATGCAGCCGTGATTCCCAAATGGACAGCGGCCATGATCAAGGGTGAAGATGTCCTGGTTAACGGTGATGGGGAAACCAGTCGTGATTTCTGCTTTGTTGAAAATGCCGTTCAGGCCAATCTGCTGGCCGGTGCCAATATGCCCGAAAATGGTTTCGAGGTGTATAACGTGGCGGTTAATGCCAGAACCAGCCTGAATGAGCTGTTTGCCCATCTGGCCGCAACCTTGGCAGCGCATGGTATACGGTACGATAAAAAACCGGTTTACCGGGATTTTCGCCAGGGTGACGTTCGCCACTCACAGGCCGATATCGGCAAGGCCCAGACACAGCTGGGTTATGCGCCGGGTCATTCGATTCTTCAGGGTATTGAAGTTGCCATGCCTTGGTATGTTCAGTTTTTGCAATAAATTTTTTTGAAACAGCTACGCACCAGACTTAACCGCCTGCACCCCGATCACAAACGTATTGCCCAAGGCGCAATGCGGGTTGCATTTTTTTTGCTGATCGGGAAAATGGCCGGTGCCATTAAGGAAATTGCGGTTGCCCACCGTTACGGGGTAAGTGATATTGTCGATGCTTACCAATTTACCTTAACGATGGCAAATTGGTTGCCGGTCACCATGGTGGGGGCATTTTCTATTGTTCTTATTCCCGCTTTAGTGAAGGTGCGGTATGCCGGACAGCCCGATCGAGCCCGTTTCATTCGTGAATTGCAAGGCTGGATTGTAGTGCTGGGGGTACTGCTTTCTGTAGTGACTTATTATTTCTGGCCACAAGTATTGCAATATATGGGCGGTAATTTAAGTAGTCAAACCAGACAGGCCAGTACCGAGCTGATTAACGCTTTTGCACCGGCTGTTTTGCTTACCCTTATTATTGGGCTATGCACTGCCCGCTTGCGGGCTCATGAGCGGCATATTAATAATCTGCTGGACAGCATTCCTGCCCTAATGATTTTGCTGGCTATCCTGGTAACACCAAATAACACCAGTGTTTATCCGCTGTTATGGGGTACTTTGCTGGGTTACCTGATTCAGTCGGTATGGCTGTCTGTGCTGGCTCGCAGGGCAGATGGTGGCAATGGTGGCTGGCCCAGGCCGGGTTTGCAGTCACCGCAATGGCCAATGTTGCTTAGCGCGGCCGGTATAATGCTGGTTGGGCAAATTGCCATGAGTTTTGTGGGGCCGCTAGACCAAATGACGGCCGCCCGGTTGGGTGACAATGCCAATGCAACCCTGGGTTATGCCACCCGTTTGCTGTCACTGGTTATTGGTATTGGTGCCGCTTCCGTTGGCCGGGCCGCCTTGCCGGTGTTGGCCGATGTACAAAGCCGTGGCAATCCTGCCCAGGCACGGTCCATGGCACTGAAATGGTCTGCCTTAATGTTATTGGTGGGTATTGTAGCGGTGATGGTTGGCTGGCTTCTGGCACCCTGGATGGTAAAGCTGTTGTTTGAAAACGGTGCGTTTACCCCCGAAGATACCCAGAAGGTGGCGTCGGTTTTGCGTTGGGGGCTGTTGCAACTGCCATTTTATTTTGGGGTGTTAATCCTGGTTCAGTTAATGGCAAGCCAGAACCGTTATAAACTGATGGCCATTATTGCCATTGCTAACTTTGCACTAAAGGCCGGCATGAATGTCATACTTGCTCCCGTAATGGGCGCCGAAGGTATTATGTTGGCAACCAGTTTAATGTATTTTTTATCTTACTTCTGTTATTTTTTTGCCGTCCTGAAATATGGTGTGGCAACCAAAACTTCCTCAGCCTGAATTAATATGTCTTTCGAGATCCATACGAAAACTCCTCCTTTGCGAATCATGCTATTTATTCATTCACTGCGCGGAGGAGGCGCCGAGCGGGTAGCGGTTGATTTGTGCGCGCGTTGGATTGCCAATGGCCACGATGTTTTGCTGGTGACCCAAACCGATGACGCTGAAGATGCTTATGAATTGAATAAACAGGTCCAGCGAATTTGTCTGAATACGGCCGGTTTCAAGGGAATAATGGCTAATTTGCGGCGCCTTTTTATTTTGCGCCGGGAAATCAGGCGTCATCGCCCTGATATTGTGATCGGCTTTATGACCACCTCTTCCATTCTGGCTGTATTGGCAGGCACCGGAATACGCGGGTGTCATGTGGTTGCCACCGAGCATACGCACCCTCCTTCTCAAAAGCTGTCAGGCCTGTGGCAAAAGTTGCGGCGTTATACTTATCCCAGGGCCTCCAGGGTAATTGCCTTAACTCAAGGGACACAAGCATGGCTTGAAAAAAACGTGCCCGGTTCGAATATTAACGTGATTCCCAATGCGGTGCATTGGCCCCTTGAAAATAAAGAGCCTGTGATTGAATGCGTAAAAACGCCAGGTCGCAAGCTGTTGCTGGGGGTGGGCCGCTTGCATCATGACAAG
>JAVESC010000142.1:0-5011 GCA_034006805.1 Advenella sp. | reverse complement strand
CAACCGGGGCAGGAACTGTCCACGGGCGGCAAAGGGAAACCCAAGTCGCAAACGCCAGTGGAGTTACATGTAAGCCGGGAAGTGATACAGTCATTTCACGCACATAACCATGAAGCTGGAAACCACCTCCTGAACGCTTTGCGTTAGGTGGCGGTAGTTCATTCTATGTAAAATAGACCGGAATGTAAATATAAGGAAAACCGATGAAAAACAAATGTGTCCTGGTAACTGGGGCAACCAAAGGGATCGGCTGGGCCATTTCAAGACGCCTGAGCGATGCCGGTGCCCATGTTATTGGTTTGGCCCGTCATGTGGATGAAATTGATTTTCCGGGTTTTTTATATCAATGTGATTTGAATGATGCCGGCCAGACCGAAGAGGTCTTGCGCATGATCCGTGAAAAATACCCGGTTGATGCCATTGTCAATAATGTGGGGGTTGTATTACCTGAAGCCTTGGGTGAGATTTCATTAGCTTCGCTTTACCAGGTTTACGACCTTAATGTCCGTTCGGCGGTTCAGGTGGTGCAAGCTTTTTCTGATGCCATGAAGCAGCGCCAGGAAGGGCGGATTATTAATATTGCCAGTGTTGCCAGCCATGGCTCAGCGGGTAAAACCAGTTATGCGGCGGCTAAATCGGCCCTGGTGGCCTGTACTAAAACCTGGGCGCTGGAATTGGCTGATTATGGTATTACGGTGAATGCCATTTCACCTGGCCCGGTCGAAACGCAACTTTTGCGTGAAAACTACCCGGTGGGTAGCGAAAAAGAAAAGGAACTGCTGGCCGATATTCCTCTTAAACGATTGGCGCGTCCTGAAGAAGTTGCGGCGGCGGTTCAATTCCTGCTGTCTCATGATGCCGCTTTTATTACCGGGCAGGAGCTGCAAATTGACGGAGGCAAAAGCCTGTAGTGGTAAAGGCCAGTCCGCTTCAAATAAGCCGTAATATTAATAAACCAGAAAGGAAAAGACCAAGGTAATGGCAAAAGCAAAAACAGTGTATGTCTGCCAGGAGTGCGGTGGAATCAGTAATAAATGGCAGGGCAAGTGTACGCATTGTGGCGCCTGGAATACCTTGCAGGAAACCATTGAACAACCCGCTGCGGTGGCGGGAATAAACCGCTTTTCTCATCTGGCCTCATCGGCGCCGGTACGGGTGCTGGCTGATATCGAAGTACGTGAAACGCCCCGGCAACCTACCGGCCTGGCCGAATTTGACCGGGTGCTGGGTGGCGGCCTGGTGCCGGGCTCGGTGGTTCTTATTGGCGGAGATCCCGGGATTGGCAAATCCACCCTGTTGTTACAGGCGCTGGCCATGCTTTCCCAGGCAGTGCCTGTGCTGTACGTAACCGGTGAAGAGTCTGCAGAACAGGTGGCGTTAAGGGCGCAACGATTGGATCTTGATGCCAGTAATGTCAAGTTGCTGGCTGAAATCCAGCTGGAAACCATTCAACGGGCCTTGCAGGAAGAAAAACCGCAGGTAGCCGTGATTGACTCCATTCAAACCTTGTTTTCGGGGGCCCTAAGTGCCGCTCCGGGTTCGGTGTCGCAGGTACGTGAGTGTGCCGCACAGCTTACCCGTCTGGCCAAGCAAACCGGCGTTTCTATTGTCATGATCGGGCACGTCACCAAAGACGGTACGCTGGCAGGTCCCCGGGTACTTGAACATATTGTTGATACGGTGTTGTATTTTGAAGGTGAACACCATTCTTCCTATCGCCTTATCCGGGCTTTCAAAAATCGGTTTGGCGCGGTCAATGAGCTGGGGGTGTTTGCCATGACCGATAAAGGGCTTAAGGGGGTTAATAATCCTTCGGCCCTGTTCCTTTCCCAACATGCGGCCAATGTGCCCGGCACATGCGTAATGGCTACCCAGGAAGGAAGTCGCCCTTTGCTGGTGGAAATTCAGGCGCTGGTGGATACCGCTCATGTGCCCAACCCGCGCCGTTTGTCACTGGGACTTGATGGCGGCAGGCTGGCCATGCTGTTGGCGGTGCTTAACCGGCATGCCCAGGTAGCCACCTTTGACCAAGATGTTTTTGTTAATGCGGTAGGGGGGGTGCGCATTACCGAAACCGCCTCTGACCTGGCCGTATTGCTGGCAATTATTTCTTCTTTAAGAAATAAGCCTTTGCCTCAAGGTTTGCTGGTTTTTGGTGAAGTGGGGCTGGCTGGCGAAGTGCGTCCTGCCACCCGTGGGCAGGAACGCCTTAAGGAAGCCGCCAAATTGGGCTTCAGTATTGCGCTAATACCCAAACATAATGCACCCAGGCAGGAAATAGAAGGGCTGGAAATCTGGCCGGTTTCCCGTCTTGAAGAAGTCTTGCAGTTTATAAAATAAAATTAGACAAAGGAGTCACAGGTGGATGGGTTGCTGAGTATTCCTTTGTATTTGCTGCTGGGAGCCAGTATTGGTTTTGTTGGGGCCATGGTGGGTATTGGAGGAGGGTTGATTGCCATTCCCATGCTGGTGCTCCTGTTTGACATGCCCCAGCAATTGGCCCAGGGAACGGCGCTGGTCATGATTGTCAGCAATGTGCTGTTATCGGTCAGAAGCTATAACCAAAGCGCCCGCATTGATTTCAAGAGCGTCGGGGTTGCCGTTGTGATTAATATGATTGCCACCAATCTGGCGGCAATCATGGCCCAGGATATTGATCCTGTCCTGTTGCGCCGTTTGTTTGCCCTTTTTCTTGCCCTGATTGCTTCGTTGTATTTGTGGCAGACCCTTCCCGGGAAAGTCAGGAAACAGTCGATTTCCCAACCTGGGACTGCTACAAAACTGAAACTGTCCACCTCTGTCTGGCTGGGATTGGGTTCGGGTCTGATTGGCGGTATTTTTGGTGTGGGTGGTTCTTTAATTATCGTGCCGGTCATGACCCTGTATTATGGTTTCAGACAAACGACCGCCCAGGGCATGGCTCTGGCCATGATTGTGCCGGGCAGCTGTGTGGCGCTGGGCACTTATGCCTGGAGTGGCAATACCCACTGGATAATAGGAGCAAGCATGGCGGTGGGTGGCATGTTTGTGGTCAGGCATGGGGTAAAGCTGGCGTACCGCTTGCCCGAAGTTCATCTGAAAAGAATTTTTTCACTGGTTCTTTTTCTAACCGTGGCATTATTAATGGCCAAATAAATGATTGGAAGATTGGCAATGATACGTATGTTAAATGGGCGGCTTGCCTGGGTATCCTTCAAGCGTGACTGGAAATCCGGCGAGCTCAAGTTGCTGTTTCTTGCTCTGATTATCGCCATTGTTGCCGTCAGTAGCGTGGGCTTTCTGTCGGACAGGGTATCACGGGCCCTTGAGCGCGATACCGGACAAATGCTGGCTGCAGACCTGTTACTGGAGTCCGATGAGCCGATCCAGCAAACATTGCTGGATCGTGCCCGGGAAGATGGTTTGGCCGTGGCGCAAACCTGGCAATTTCCCTCTATGGTGGCCGCGGCCGATAAAACCCGATTGGCTTCGGTTAAGGCCGTCAGTGACGCTTATCCTTTGCGGGGGGCCCTGAAACTCAAGGCAGGGCATGACACCGCCTATGAAAGCGTGCGGGCAGCGCCCGAGGCTGGAACGGTGTGGGCCGATGCCCAATTATTGCTGCAACTAGAGGTGTTGCCCGGGCAGACCGTCCAGCTGGGCAATAAAACATTCAAGGTTGAAAAGATCATCGAAAGCGAACCCGACAAGGGTTTGCAGTTTGTGAACATAGCGCCACGGCTTATGTTGAATGCCGCTGATCTGGCGGCGACCGGCCTGATTGCACCGGGTAGCCGGATTAAATATGCATTACTGCTGGCTGGCAGTGGCAATGCCGTGGCCAACTACCGTCAATGGCTGGAAACAGCGATAGCCAAGGGGCAGCAGATACGCGGTACTGAATCGGTGCGGCCAGAGGTACGCCAGTCTCTGGACAGGGCCCAGCAGTTTTTTGCCCTGGTGGCCCTGTTAACGGTCCTGATTGCCTGCGTCGCCATTGCCCTGGGTTCGCGCCGCTTTACCAAACGGCATCAGGATGGGGTTGCGGTCATGAGAACGATTGGGGCCTCAGGCAGTCAGGTTCGGCAAATTTTGTTGCTTGAATTTTTGCTGGTGGCTGTATTTGCTTCCCTGGCCGGGAGTGCGATGGGTTATTTGTTCCATTACTTCCTGCTTTATTTTCTGATGCCCCTGTTGCAAACCGAGTTACCGGCGGCATCCCTGTTGCCCGCTTTACAGGCTGGTATTGTCGGGGTTGTCCTGTTAATCGGCTTTTCGGTACCCCCGTTGTTGCAGCTAAGCCGGGTGCCACCACTTAAAGTCATCCGTCAGGATTTGCAGTTGCTGTCGGCAGGTAAAACAGGGGCTTACCTGCTGGGCGGGCTGGTGTTTATGACTTTGCTCTGGTGGTTTGCCAAAAGCTTCATACTGGCCCTAATCGTGGGGGCCGGCTTCTTGGTGGCTTTGGGCAGCTTTGCGTTGTCAGCCTGGTGCCTGGTATGGCTGGTGGGCGTGTTGCGCAAGCGTCTTATGCATAAACCGGTATTGCGCTTTGCACTGGCCGGTATGGTTAGCCGCCGGCAAATGACCATTGTCCAGGTTTGTTCGCTGGCCCTGGGCTTAATGATTATTCTTTTGCTGGGCCTGATCCGTACCGATCTGCTGGCTGGCTGGCGTAACACCTTGCCCGAGAATGCACCCAACCGTTTTCTGATTAATATTCAGGCTGATCAGCGTCAGCCGGTACAGGAATTTTTTGAACGCCAGGGATTGCCAACGCCTGAGCTGGAGCCCATGGTGCGTGGGCGCCTGGTGCAAATCAATGGCAAGGAAATTACACCCGCTGATTACCGCGAAGAAAGAACGCGCCGTCTGGTGCAGCGAGAATTTAACCTGTCTTACTTTGACGAACTGCCGCAAAGCAATACGGTTACCCAGGGCAAATGGCTTGACCAGGCAATGCCTGAGGTGTCTTTTGAACTGGATCTGGCCGAAACCCTGGGGCTTAAATTAAATGATCGTCTGGTCTTTG
>JAVESC010000028.1:0-32356 GCA_034006805.1 Advenella sp. | reverse complement strand
AGAGGGTGAGCCGGTTAACGCTTGTGTGCTGTATTCCGATTCAGGCAATCGTTTCAATTCTTCCTGTGATTGGGCAAACTTCAGGAAGGCATCGGCATAGGCCAGAAAGGTATCTTCCCGCTGTTCACCGCTAATATCTGCAAAGGTATGGTAGCCGTCTTTTCCATCTGCCAGAAAATCAATCGCAATTACCCGGTAAGTTGCGTCCGGGTCAAAAGAAACCCAGCTTCCTTCTGTATTTTTCATTTGCAGCCCGGACAGGCGCTCATATTTTTGCGCAGACAGGTCAACATCCCAGCGTAGTGCGGCAGCATAAGGATAAGAGCCGGTATTGCCGGCCAGAACAGAATCAATGGCTTCTTCAAGCACTTTTTTAATATCGCTGCCTTTCATGGTGAGCCTGACCAGCGTATTCCGGAACGGTAATACCGTATAAATATCACCCACCGTGACGGGCCCGTTTGCCAGGTCTGTACGTACCCCGCCCCCGTTTTGTATGGCAAAATCGGCACCGCCAAAATGTTTGCCCTGCATCAGGAAAGCGTGGGCCACCAGTTGCTGGATATCACCACCGTGTGTATTGGGATGGGCCTGGTGGCTGCACCCCTCCAGTTTTGAATTGCTGGCTCCCAGTATGCCCGGAAAGCGACGGCTGCATAATTCCTGGGTAACGGTACTGATTGGCTTGCTGGCAAAATCGGCCAGTTTTTTCTGGTAAGGCTCAAGCATATGGGTGGCTTTTACTGAAGGCTCAAGCTGCATAATTTCTTTTTGCCCGGCCAGATCCGCCTGAACTGCTGCCAGCTCTGTTGCATTAAGAGGGGTTCCCCTGCGATTGAAATCATGGCCAATCAAAATATGGGGTTGCCCGTTGCAGTGCGTGACATTGCCGTTTGAATCAAACCGGACTTGCAGCTCACCCACAACTGCACTGTACTGCCAGGCCTGCACAATACACACGGGCTGCTTGCTGGCATCGCTGGTTTGAGCGGGATAGCTGCCGCTGGCCGTTAAACCATAGTCACTTAAGTGCTGGCTGCCCAGCAAGGTATGGGAGTGCCCGCCTACAATCACGTCAACACCGGATAACTGCTGGGCCAGCTGCAGGTCGGCCATATAACCAATATGGGACAAAAGAATAATTTTATTAACCTGCAAGCCCGTAAGGCGGTCAATTTCACTTTGTACTGACTCAAGCTCATTGTCGAATACGGTGCCGGGGTCGGGCCGGGAAGCGTTTTGCGTGCTATATGCCGTGGTAACACCAATAATGCCAATTTTATGGCCGTCCCGTTCAAGAATAACGGAAGGTCTAATGCGCTTACCCTGCAAGGGTGATGGAAGGCCGGGAATGAAATTGGCTGAAAGTAGTGGTGTTTTGCAGGTGGGATGCTGCCACAGCATTTCTGTAAAGTTGAACAGGGCCAGGTCACCCGAGTCAAACTCATGATTACCCAATGTCATGGCATCAAAACAGACGGTGTTCATTAAATCGGCATCTGCCTGACCGGCAAATAAAGTATGGTATAGCGTGCCCGTGACGGCATCACCGGCATGCAATGTAAGGGTGTTCCTGTTTTTTTGTGCCAGCGTTTCAATTGCTGCCGTTACCCTGGCAAAACCGCCCATACTGACAGAAACGCTTTCGCGTTGCCCCTTTCCCGTATGAAGCAGCAAACTGGCCTGATAGTCATCCAGATTGGAATGATGGTCATTAATGTGCAGAATCGTTAACTCATAAGGTTCTATTACCGGTTCTGTTGCCGCAAAAGAAAAGCCCGACCAAACAATGGTCAGGCTTGAGAAGAAGAAGTAAAAGCTGCGTTTACTGAACATAACACTGCCTTGCAAAAAAGAGGTTCTGGAGATGCTGGCAGTTTAGCCGTGAAAGAAAGTTGGGGCAAATCGTATTTTTCTTTCACGGGTACCTATTATTAGGCACTGATGAATGTTCCGGCATGGTTCTGACGGTAAGTGGCCAGTTCCTGTTTAACCTGTTTGCATTTGCATCCTGGTGGGTGATAAAAAAAGGGAATGTTATAATCTTGCTCATAAAGTAAATTTATTGAGAGTATCTGACAATGAGCAGAAGAAGAGTTTCTATTAAAACGGAAGAAGAAATTGCCAAAGCGCGTGAAGCGGGCAAGCTGGCGGCAGAAGTTTTGCACATGATTACCCCTTATGTGCAGGCAGGTATCACCACTGAAGAGCTGGACCGGATCTGTCACGATTATATTGTGGGTGTACAAAAAGCAATCCCGGCCAATGTGGGTTATTGTGGGTTTACCAAAACCATTTGTGCCTCTGTAAACCATGTCATTTGCCATGGCATTCCCTCATCAGGCAAGGTCCTTAAAAACGGTGACATTATTAATATTGACGTCGCCGTTATCAAGGATGGCTGGTATGGTGACACCAGCCGCATGTATTTTGTAGGCCCACCAAGCACGTTGGCACGCCGTTTGGTGCATACCACTTACGAAGCCATGCGTGAAGGTATTATGCAGGTGCGTCCGGGTGCTACCCTGGGTGATGTTGGCCATGCCATTCAGACGGTTGCCCACCGTGAGGGGTTTAGTGTGGTGCGCGAATATTGCGGACATGGTATTGGAAAAATTTACCATGATGAGCCCCAGGTGCTTCATTATGGCACCCCAGGCCAGGGCCTGAAGCTGGAAAAAGGCATGATGTTTACCATTGAGCCCATGATCAATGCCGGCAAACGGCATTGCAAACAATTGGCAGATGGCTGGACTGTGATCACCAAAGACCATTCACTGTCTGCCCAATGGGAACATATGGTGGTGGTGACCGATGACGGCTTTGAACTTTTGACACCATGGCCGGAAGAATCTACCGAGTATCCCTCCATTCCTTAAGGTATGGCTGCGGCAGGTATTAATTAAAACAGGGCAACTTTTTGGTTGCCCTGTTTTATTAATCGCGTTTTACATGATCTTTGGAACGGTAAAAATCAATCTGGAAACTGCCGCTCAGTTCAAACTGGACGTGATGGGGTACGTCGGGTTCAATCACAATCTGTTTGCCACTGGTCACGATATAGTCGGTTTGCGAGTGTTCAACCGTGAAACGTACAATACCGCTAATAACCCGTAGCAGGCCGTAGGTGCCGGCTTTGGTGGTATGGGTTGCCTTGAGTTTTTCAGGCAGGGTTTCAGGGGTGAATACGGGCGACTGGCTATAGTACTCAAGCCCTGGCGGCAGGGTATCGGGTAATGTCATAACAGTTTGCTCCTTGTAAACTTGCCATAATTTGGCGGCGATCCGTTCTGCCATCATATTCGCTTTATGTTGCAAATGTGGATTGCCAATATCATGTGTTATGGTACGGAAAATAGCCAGCCAGCGTTCAAACAGGGGCCAGCTTAAATCGGGCAGGGCCGCATGCTTGGGAATAGGCGCGCCCTTGAAGCGGCGTGTTCCCAGTATAAGCGCAGACCAGAAGTCTGTCAGTACCACCAGGTGTTCATCCCAGTCATGTACATTGGCCTCAAATATGGGCCCCAGATCCTTGTCCTGGCGGATCCTTTCATAAAACAGGGAAACCATTCCCGCGATATCGGCTTCTGAAATGTGTTCAGCGTGCAATGTATCAGTCATGCCCTAAAAACCTTTGTTCCCAAAAATCTGACATTATTCTTATAAGCTGGCAGAATCGCCAATGACATTTGTCATTATAGCGGCTGATACTCAGAAACTGCGTTTGGCCGCATTGGTCAGCATTTGCAGGAAAGCATTGTTATTGATATGCCATTCTTTCCGCTTGCCTGTGACATAGCCTTTATGTTGCCATTCGTTAAGCAAACGGCTAAGGGTTTCAGCGCGTATGCCCAAATGGCTGGCCAGCTGGCGCTGATTCAACGGCAGCTCGACCTTATTACCTTGTTTATGCTGTTGTTCAAGAAGATAGCTGGCCAGTCTCTCGGGTGCTGAACTGGCGGTTATCCATTCAACCTGGTTGATCTGACGATAAACATTCAGGCTCATGCTGGCAAGCAGGCTCATGGCCAATTCAGGCCATTGATGACAGGCCCGGTGTAAAGCGTCTCTTTTCAGGTGGTACACCACACTATCGGTACGAACCCGGGCAGACATTGGGTAGCGGCCGTGTGGCATAAACATGGCTGTTTCGGCAAAAACCTGACTGGCATCAAAAATACTGAATACTCGCTCATCGCCATCCAGGGAGTAGCGAAAGACTTCGACCTGGCCTGATTCGATCAGGAAATAGCAGGCGGCCCGCTCACCTTCGTTAAACAGTTGCTGCTCGGGGCAATATCGCTGCAGGTGTGCATTTTCCAGTACGGTTTCCATGATGCAAACCGGCAAACCGTTAAAAAGTCGGTGCTTGCCTAACAGGTCGGCCGCGTTTTCCAGCTTTGGGGAAAGATTGACTTTTATCATTTTGGATTTAAGAAAAGAATGGGATGATTTCATTATTAATAATAGTTCTTATTCTCATTGTATTCAATATGAATGTTTTTTCATTATCAAAATTTATCGTCTTTTCCCGGTGTTTATTTTTATTTTTAATGCTATGGCAATTGCCGGCCCATGCCGCCCCCGCTTATAAAAAATTAACGCTGGGTGGTCCGGCAGCTGTTGTCAGTTACCCTTTGCTGCATATGCTTGAAACCAATGCTCTGCAAGATTACACCGAAGTACTGTCCTTCAGGTTGTGGCAATCACCGGACCAATTACGTGCCCTGTTAACCCGCAAGGAAATTGATTTGACGGCGGCGCCCGTCAATTTGCCAGCGCTCATGTTTAATCTGGGTGAAAAAGTCAAACTGCTGAATATTTCAGTATGGGGAATTTTGTGGCTGGTCAGCAGTGATCCGGACGTCAAAGGGTTTGATGATCTTAAAGGCAAAGAGTTGCTGGTGCCCTTCCAGCGTGATCTGCCTTCCGTGTTGCTGGATACCTTGCTGGCAGCCAGAAACACAGGCCAGGAAACCGTCAAGCTGCGCCCCGTGCGGGATGCACAGGATGCCATTACCTTGATGTTGTCGGGCAAGGGGCAACATGCCTTGCTGGTGGAACCCACGGCGGCCATGCTGCTATGGCGCAACCGGCAACAGGGTGAACGGGAACTGTTCCGGGTACAAAGCCTGGAAGAAGCCTGGCGCGAAACCTTCCCGAACAAGGCTGAATTGCCCCAGGCCGGCCTGATGGCCAATTCGAATGTGGCCCAGGATACGGAATTGCTTAAGGCCGTGGACAAGGCGTATGCCGAATCGGCCAGGTGGTGCAAATCCAATACCCTGGCATGTGCGGAAATGGTGAACCGGCATATCCCGCATCTGCCTGTTCCTGCCGTAGAAGAAGCCATTCGTGTTACCCGTCTGGAAAGCCTGTCTGCCAACCAGATCCGTCCGCAACTGGAAAATCTGTATGGTTTGCTGGGTAAGCGTTTTCCCAAGGCAGTGGGTAACAAAATGCCTGCAGTGGAATTTTACGGACCATGAAAACAGTCATGCAGAAACAGACCGGGCCAACCTCCCGTTTATGGTCATGCATTGGCGTATTGCTCATACTGGCCGGCTGGCAAATAGCGGCCATGTATCTGGGCCCCATGCTTATGGCCTCACCCCTGGATACCTTTAAAAATCTGGTACCCATGCTAACAAGTACGCATTTTCTGGACAATGCCAGTGTCAGCCTGTGGCGCATCGGTGTTGGGGTCGGGTGCGGTTGTCTTATTGGTTTTATCCTGGGTGTGCTGGCCGGACATAATGCTTGCCTGCGTGGCCTGCTTGAACCATTGCGCTGGGTATTAATGGCGATGCCGCCGGTAGTAGTGGTGATGCTATCCATGCTGTGGTTTGGTCTGGGTTCACCCATGGTGATTTTCATGACCGTACTTATGATGGCGCCAGGCATGTATGTGAATACGGTTAAGGGCATGTTGCAGGTGGATCGCAATCTGGTTGAAATGACGCATGTATACCGTTTCGGACGCTGGCGCAAGTTGTTGCATTTATATTTGCCTGCCTTGACTGCCCCTCTGACCGCTGCGTTGCTGATTGCTGCCTGCGGTGGTGTCCGGATGGTGGTAATGGCAGAGGTATTGGGTGCGGAAAGCGGGGTGGGTTATGCCCTGGCCAATGCCCAGAGTGTTTTTGACAATACCGAGATATTTACCTGGATCATTCTGGTTTTGTTACTGGTTGCCGTGATTGAGTTTGTCCTGCTGCAACCCTTGCAGCGCCGCATGCGTCAATGGCAGGAGAATGACCATGTTTGAATTGGACAATGTCTCAGTAAGGTTTGGCTGCAAAACCGTTCTGGACAATCTCAGTTTTTCCCTGGCATCGGGTGAGCAGGTTGGTTTGCTGGGGGTTAGCGGCGCCGGCAAAAGTACCCTGTTGCGCCTGGCTGCCGGTTTGTTGCAGCCGGATTCTGGCCGTTTAAGCAATACCTTTCTGAATCCCATACTGGTTTTTCAGGAGCCCAGATTATTGCCCTGGCGCCCGGTCATAGAAAATATCTGCATTCCCTTGCGTGCCAAGGGAATGGCCAAAAATCAGGCACGGGAATGTGCTGGATACTGGTTGGAAAAAGTGGGTTTACGGGATGCTGCCGGGCAATGGCCGGGACAGCTGTCGGGCGGTATGGCCCAGCGTGTGGCACTGGCACGGGCATTTGCCATGGAACCGGATTTATTGTTGCTGGATGAACCTTTCAGTGCGCTTGACCCGGGCCTGCGGGCCAGCCTGGGCCAGCTATGCAGTGAGTATCTGGAGCAGAACCGTGTTGCCATGCTATGCATCAGTCACAATCCGCACGAACTGGTGGAAATAACGGATCGTTGTGTACTGGTTGAGCAGGGTCGTTTAAGACCATTTGAACCCGATCACTTGCAGGACGATGAAGCAAGAAAAAAAATGGCCGATTTACTTTATCAAACGTTGTTAGGATAGTCCTTATCATGTCAGTTCCCCATCAATTCAACAAACTTAAACTTATTGTTGTATTAAGTGCTGTCTGGGCCAATAGTGCAATTGCCCAGGAAACCGTTACTTTACCCGCCATCAGAGCCACCTTGGAAAACCCTTCTTCGTTGCGTGTGGACACGGATCGTGAACAGGCCAGGCTTAACCAGGTACCGGGTGGCACCAATCTTGTCAAACCACAGGAACATATCCGCCTGAATGTATTGCGTGATGCACTGGACCATCAGCCGGGTATTATTGTGCAGGATTTCTTCGGGGGTATTGACCAGCCCCGCCTGAATATTCGTGGTTCAGGCATTCAAAGCAATCCGGTCAATCGAGGCGTACTGCTCATGCAGGATGGCCTGCCACTGAATGAAGCGGATGGTTCATTTGTGATTGGTTTTCTGGAACCCCGCAACAGTGGCCTGATTAGTGTACGCCGTGGTGCCAACGCCATTTCACCCTCCGCCACTACCCTGGGTGGCGAGCTTGACTTTCAGTCATTGACTGGTACGGAAGGCAACCAGATTGGTATCGGTTTGGGCAGTTTTGGTTATTGGGGCGTGAATGGGGGGATTGGCCTGGAGGGTGACACGTTTGACGGGCGTATTAGTTTCAGCCATGACAAATCGAATGGATATCGCCACCATTCAAGCTCCAGACGAAGCAGTTTCAATGCCAATCTGGGCTTCAGACGGGATAATTTTGAGAACAGAACCTATCTGTCCTATACCGATCTCAAATTTGATATTCCCAACGTTATTCCCAAAGCCCGCATGTATGACGATCCGCGCAGTGTATTGGGTGACTATAACGAACAGTTTGACCGGGTCAATAATATTTATTTGCGGGACCCGAATCGCAAATCATCGCAATTCAGGGTGGCCAATCAAAGTTATTGGGGCACCGAGGCACTGAACCAGACTTTTGGGCTGTACTGGCAAACGATTGATGACACTTTCACCAGTCCGCTGGTTTCCACGCCAACCGACGGGCATACCTATGGAGCCCAGTGGCAACTTGCTGGCCAGGCCGGATCCGTTGATTACCGTGTGGCCCTGAACTGGTCACGCAGTGATATGGACCGTGACCTGTACGCTGTTAATCCGGCCAATGGCAGCCGCATGCAACGCTTTGGCAGCTATTCAATGAAGGCTGAAAACCGTAATGCCCTATTGGGCCTGAACTGGCATTTTGCCCCCGACTGGAGTGCGGTGGCAGATATCAAATTCAGCCAGGCAATCCGTAATGTTGATGGCCGTCATGGCAGTGCCAACCTGAACCAGGATTGGTCTTATACCAGCCCCAGAATCGGCTTGATATGGAAACCCTCGGACAGCTTAAGACTGTATGCCAACATCAGCCGCAGTAATGAGGCACCCACTTACTGGGAAATTATTAACGGTGATGTTCCCAACCCCATGAACCCGGCATCAGCCACCACCTCATTGAGCAAGCTTGACCTGCAACGGGCCCTGACTTATGAAATAGGTGCAGATGGCCGTTTTGGCAGTGAGCAGTATGCCATGAACTGGTCGCTGTCCCTTTACCATAGCAAGGTGAAAGATGAACTGATGTCTGTCAGCACTGAAAACGGAACGGCAGCAGGAACCTTCAACTATCGTGGAAAAACCCGACACCAGGGTATAGAAGCCGGTATTAATGGTGTTCTGCCGGGGTTTGGCAATGGGTTGTTTGATTACCGGCTGGCCTATACCTTAAGTAATTTCCGCTTCCGTGGCGGTGAATTTGCCGGTAACCAGATTGCCGGTGTGCCCAAGCATATGCTGAGCGCTGAACTGATGTACCGCACGGGCGGCTGGCGTTTTGGCCCCAATGTGCGCTGGATGGCATCCAAAACACCTACCAACCATGCCAATATAGACGGGACAGAACAAGATTCCTATGCCCTGCTGGGATTTAAGATCGCGTATGAGCATAACAAACACTGGAGTGCCTATATTGCAGCCGATAACCTGACCGACAACACCTATGCCAGTAGTTATGTCATTCGCAATACCGCCACGGCCATGATGCCCACCTTTCTGACGGGCAATGGCAGGAGCGTGTCGGGGGGTATCAGCTTCAAATTTTGAGTAATTCAGAATTATTGTAGTAGTCAGGAGACCATCGGGAAAATTATGATGATGTTTCCGGGTTCAGGGAAAATGTTGATTTCAATAAATCAATCAGGGTTAGTGCGGCAACGGATTGCGCATTTTCCCTGACCAGGCTGATAATCCGGTTCGGGATAGCCAGTTCAAGAGGAATCGCCCGGATGGATGGTTTGATGAATGGAAACAGTGCCATTTCCGGAATAATTGATATGCCAATATTGTTTTCGACCAGGCCGGCAACGGTGGACAGGTTGAAAACCTCCATATCAGAAACTAGTTTTTCCGGATAGAAAGAGGCATCCAGATGCTGCCGTATACTGGTGGATTTGGCAAACTGGATAATCGGATATTTCATCACTTCTTTATGTGTCAGTTTCTTTCTGGACGCCAGGGAATGGTTTTTTGAACATACCAGGAAAAATGAATCTGAACATAATTTCTCACAGGATAATTGCGGGTGCAGTGACACGACGGAAGTCAGGGCAAAATCAACTTTCTTTTCATTGACCAGGCGCAGGCATTCATCTGCACTGACGTCAAACAGGGAAACACTGATGCCCGGATACTCTTGCCGGAATTTGGCCACAACAGGAATCAGGCAGCCTACGGAAACGGATGGCAAGGCTGCCACTGAAACCTGGCCGGTTTGTCTGGAAACATGCTGTTTGAGCTCGGTAAAGGCATTTTCAAAGTTTTGCAACAATTCATCTGCAATGGCTTCAAATAACAGGCCTTTCGGTGTCAATACAACATTACGTGTATTTCTGATAAACAACTTTGTACCAACCAGCTGCTCCAGGTTTTGAATAAGGACACTTAAGGCTGGCTGGGTTAAATGACAGAGATTGGCAGCCTTTGTAAAGTTCTTTTCAGCTGCCAATACCCTGAACGCTTTCAGGTGTTTGGTTGAGATATCCATATAAAAGCGTTTAAATAAATATTATTGAACAGTAACCCCTGCCTTGGCAACAATATCCTGCCACTTTTCGGTTTCATTCCGCTGGAATTCGGCCAGTGCCTCAGGCGTACTGGACTCAGCCACAATACCCATTGTCAGGAAGTTCTGTTTGGTTGCCGGATCATTCAGGATTCGGTTGAATTCCTGATTAAGTTTATCCACAACGGGTTTGGGTGTACCTGCCGGTACATAGGAAGCAAACCAGCCAACCATTTCATATCCCTTCAGGCCGGATTCGTCAAGTGTAGGTAAATCCGGAGCAACCTCCGTTCTTTCACGAGTTGAAACAGCCAATGCAGTTAGCTTGCCCTCACGTGCCAGGGGTAATGTAGTGGCTACATCGGCAATCATCATGTGAACCTGTCCTCCAACAGTATCAACAACGGCCTGGGGATTACTTTTATATTCAACATTACTTATTTGTACATTTCCCATAATCTTGAGCAATTCCCCACTCATTCGGGCTGACGTACTGCCACTGCCAAAAAAGAATTTATTGGGATTATCTTTCAGGTATTGAATAAATTCAGGGACGGTTTTGGCTGGAATACTGGCAGGATTGACAACCAATGCCATGGGAATCGTACCCAGTTTTGAAACGGGTTCAAAATCTTTGACCGGATCATATGGCAGGCTTTTAAATAAGGCGGAGTTACTGGCATGAGTCGTGTTTGACGTAATAAATACCTTATAGCCATCGGGCGCCGCTCTGACAACGTCTTGCGCGGCAATGAATCCACTTGCCCCCGCCTTGTTTTCCACGACAACACTTTGTCCCCATGATTTTGCCATCTCGCCGGCCAATACACGTGCCAGTTTATCGGTTGCACTGCCCGCTGTAAACGGAACTACGAATGTTATGGTTTTTTCGGGATAGGTGTTAGCTATTACCGGGCTGGAAAAAACAGTAAAACCCAGTACTGATACGGTAAGCAGTTTATTGAATTTATTCATTTTGTCTCCTGTGTCTTTTTTTAAATGATTTTTAAATAGTAACTTCCAAATCAAGTAATCTGAAAGAATTGGATTTGCCATGCTTATCCAGATTCAGACTTGAATTCACACCTCCTTCCAATACATTGTCAATCACAAAATTCAATGCTTTTAAATTATGTAACTCATATCGCTGAACATGGGTTGCCCCGCGATGCATAAAACATTGATGTACTTTTTCTGCAGTGATTTGCTCCAGCAGAGCTGGCCAATGCGTGCCATCATAGGGAATCAGGCTAATGTTCAAACGGTTGCCCTTGTCGCCCGCCCGGGCATGGGCAATATCATGCAATTTAACGATAAGGTTCGCCATTCAATTCTCCTGTATAAAATGAAAATGAGTTGAGATCAATGACCGTGGCACCAGATAAGATACGGTCCTGACACTGCTTTTCACACTGGTGCGTACCCCACCTCCCCCAGCAGGACCGCAGCAATACAGGGCATTAACTTCATTCATCAAGCGTTCCACATTTTTTTTATCTGCGCCGTTAACCGCCATGCGTACCCGTACATCAGTCAATTGGTTTAACGGCATGGAAGCAAGCAAATCCGCTTTATTGGAATCAAGCACACTTACGGCTCCAATCAAATCAAGCCGATAGTCAAACCTAGCATCAAGTTTATCGGCCCGTTCTTTTAGTACGTTTGCAGCCAGTTTTGCCCTGTTACCCGCATTCTGGCCAGCATAAGAGATTTCGCCTTCACCAAACCAGCTACCCATAAAGGACACGGTAGCTTTCAGGGTATCAGGTCGTGGTTTTCCTTTGGCCCCGGTGAGCTCAACCTGATTGTGGCCTGTTTCTGTTAACGCTACCTGAGTAATATCCAGGATGACATCAGGTGTATAGTAATTGGCAGGATCGTGAATTTCATAGAGCAGCTGTTCCTTGACGGTCTGTATGCTTACCAGGCCACCGGTATTATCTGCCTTGCTGATAATAACCCGTCCGTCTTCAAAAATTTCGGCAATTGGAAAACCGACATTGGCCAGATCGGGTACGTCTTTATAACCCGGGTCGGCAAAATAACCCCCGGTTACCTGCGAACCACATTCAAGTAAATGCCCTGCCATGGTAGCAGCGGCAATCTTGTCCCAATCCTGCCAACCCCAGTCGAAATGCTCAACTACTGGTCCAACGGTTAAAGCAGGATCAGCCACCCTGCCGGTCACTACTATTTGAGCGCCCTGTGTCAGGGCCTGGGCAATGGATTCAGCACCGATATAAACATTTGCGGCAATCGGATCATCGGCAGATATGGAAAGCTCAAGATCTCCTTCCCATATTTGTAATTCGGACAGATTTATTTTATTGAGAATATCATCACCTTCAATGACAGCAATTTTCAGGTGATGAATATCTTGTTCTTTTGCCAATTTCTGGATGAGGCGGGCAGCGCCTGATGGGTTTGCAGCACCAAAATTGCTGACAATCGGAATATGATGCGCTACACAGTCTTTTAAAATCGGAGTGAGAATATCTTCCAGCAGGGGTTCATAACCCAGTTGGGCATTCTGGTTCTTTGCCAATTGTCCCAATGCAAGCGTTCTTTCAGCCAGCATTTCAAAAATAAGCACGCTTTTTTTCTGTCGTGATATTAATGTTTTAACAATAGCCTGTGCTGCATCTACCCGATCACCAGAAAAACCGGCACCACAGCCTATCAAAATACTTTCTGCCATTTTGTCTCCTGTATACATTGTTATTAAATTTATATGATCTATTCTATTGTTAATTGATTAAGAATATAAATTAATTATTTATATCAAATAATAAATAAATTATATAAATCAAGATATATAGGTAGGGATCAATTGATGATGAGTAGCTTGTGAAGCAATAAGTTTTACAACAATCTGATAAGTAGTGACTCATTAAAAAAACCCCTCAAGCGGAAAGGGAAATTCCGCTTGAGGGGGTTATAGGCTGGCAAACGGTTTGGTTTGCCTTAAGCCTGGTTCAGCAGGTGCTTACAGAAAACCACGCTGGCCTTTGGTCGGGTCGGTTTCACGGGCAGCCTGGGCATCGGCAACCGTCATGCCCAATGCTTTGGCAACACCTTCACCATAAGCCGGGTCACAGGCATAGCAGTTACGGATATGACGGTATTTGATGAAATCAAGTGCGTCACCCATGGCACCCGCCGTGTTGTTGAACAGGGCCTGTTTCTGTTCGTCACTCATTAAATTGAACAGGGCACGGGGCTGACTGAAGTAATCAGCGTCATCCTGGCGGTAATCCCAGAAATCGGCATCACCCGTGATTTTCAATGGTGGTTCTTTATACTCGGGCTGGGCCTGCCATTGATGGAAGCTGTTTGGTTCGTAGTGTGGCAAACCGCCGTAGTTACCATCAACGCGGCCAATGCCGTCACGGTGGTTGGAATAGACCGGGCAACGTGCCTGGTTGACCGGAATTTGCTGGTAATTGGTACCCAAACGGTAACGCTGGGCATCGGCGTAGTTGAATAAACGTGCCTGCAGCATTTTATCTGGTGACACACTAATACCGGGAACCAGATTGCTGGGTGCAAAAGCGGATTGCTCTACATCCATGAAGAAGTTCTCTGGGTTACGGTTCAGTTCAAACTCACCCACTTCAATTAACGGGTAATCACCATGTGGCCAGACTTTGGTCAGGTCGAATGGGTGGTAAGGTACTTTTTCAGCATCGGCTTCCGGCATAATCTGGACGCACATTGTCCATTTCGGGAACTCGCCGCTTTCGATTGAATTAAACAAGTCACGCTGGTTGCTTTCGCGGTCTTTGCCAATCACGGCTTCGGCTTCGGCATCGGTCAGATTTTGAATACCTTGCTGGGTACGGAAGTGGAATTTCACCCAGAAACGTTCATTTTGGGCATTGATGAAGCTGTAGGTATGGCTGCCAAAACCGTGCATATGACGATACGATTTTGGAATGCCGCGATCAGACATCACAATGGTAACCTGGTGGAAAGATTCTGGCAGCAAGGTCCAGAAATCCCAGTTATAGGTTGCGCTGCGCAGGTTGGTGCGTGGGTCACGTTTAACGGCCTTGTTCAGGTCGGGGAAACTACGCGGATCACGAAAGAAAAATACCGGTGTGTTGTTACCCACCATATCCCAGTTGCCTTCTTCGGTGTAAAACTTCAGGGCAAAACCACGGATGTCACGTTCTGCGTCGGCGGCGCCACGCTCACCGGCAACCGTGGTGAAACGGGCAAACATCTCGGTTTTTTTGCCTACTTCAGAGAAAATCTTTGCGCGTGTATATTTGCTAATATCATTGGTAACGGTAAAAGTGCCAAATGCACCCGAACCTTTAGCATGCATGCGACGCTCTGGAATGACTTCACGGGCAAAGTTGCCCAATTTTTCATGCAACCATACGTCCTGGGCTAGCAGGGGGCCGCGTGGGCCGGCGGTTAAACTGTTCTGGTTATCGGGTACGGGTGCACCAAAATCGGTGGTCAGGTGAGTGACGGGGCACTTCTTGATATCTTGGCTCATTGCATTTCTCCAATGGTGGGTAGTGGTTTCCAGAATTGCGGAAACGCTTGATGGTTCAAATATAGCACATCTTTATCAAAAGCGAAGTTGCAATAATTTATTGTTATTATAGTTATAATGTATTTATCCTAAAATTCAATATAAAAAATTTATTTTATGGGAGTGTGATTTTTAATTAAATAATCGGAATTTTCCATCCATCATCCTTGTTTCTCCATATAAGTTCTGATCTGATTGTATCAACTGTTGCACCGTCGGTCGACATTACCCATCAGCAGATCCATGAAAACCAAGTGACCAGTTATACGGTGGGAGCAGGTCAATTTTCACCATGCTTAACTATTTCAACAGGTATCGCTGTAACATTTGTTGTCAATACTGGCTTAAACTGGACATTATTCTTATTGTTTATGTTGAAAGGCAAATTTGAAATGAAAAAAACAGGATTGGCTATTTTGCTTGCTTCTTTTTTTGCTGTTGGCTGCGCTAGTAACCCTGCCCAGGACACCCAAGCCCCTGACATGCATACTGCTGAAATCGCGCTGGATTGGAGCGGTACTTATGGCGGTGTTTTCCCTTGTGCCGACTGTGAGTCCATCCAGGTACAACTGGAATTGCTTCCAAACAAAACCTATAAACTAAGGCAAGAATACGTAACTAACCGTCCTGGAAGCAGGGTCTTTGAAACTAACGGCAAATTTGAATTCGACAAAAACAACCTTTCACTGATCCGTTTGGATGAAAAGGCCGACAACAGCGTTTATTTTGTCGGGGAAGGCCATGTTGAAGCAAGAGACAGGCAAACCGGCCAGCCCATGTCTACCAAGCTGAATTACAAATTAATCAAAAAATAAAATCATTCCAGCGCTTGTCGCACGCCTTAAGGTTTTCATGGCGTGCGGGTTCTTATACGCCCCTTTTCTGCATATCGTTTATTGTGGCAGTGTCAGTACCCCCTTGCTTTGCAAGTTAGCCAGTTCCTCATCGCTTAGCGCAAGCAACCGGGTAAGGACTTCACGTGTTCCTTCACCCAATTGTGGCGGTGCATGACGTATGGGCAGACGTTGTCCGTCCAAGCGGTAAGGGGGTGCAAAAACATGGGTGCTGCCGGCATCCGGATGAGGCATTTTCTCAATCAAGCCACCCTGTCTGGATCGTTCACTGGTAAGTGCTTCATACAAACCGGCCACTTCGCTGCATGGAATACCGCAGTCGGTCATGCGATCCAGTAACTGCTTACGCGGATATCGCCTGATGGCTTCAACCAAAAGCGGCTGCAGGATGTTTCTGTGTTTGGCACGTTCCACATTGGAAATAAAGCGGGGGTCTTCAGCCAGTTCCGGACATTCAATAACCTGGTGGCAGAACTTGAAAAATTGTGCATTATTACCGACTGCAATGATTAAGGGACCGTCAGCCGCTTCAAACATGCCATAAGGCATAATAGATGGATGCTCATTACCATAGCGTGGCGGATCTTTTTCCAGCAACAGGGCATCCAATCCGTAATAACCGGTAATCATGATGCCACAATCATATAAAGCAAGCTCAATGAGCCGGCCTATCCCTGTTTTACTGCGTTTATACAAGGCGGCTAAAACCGCCTGCGCAGCTGACATGCCTGTCATCAAATCCACAACAGCCACCCCGAATTTTAGGGGAGGCTGAGAGGCTTCTCCGTTCAGGGCCATCAGACCGCTTTCTCCCTGGATCACAAGATCATAACCTGGCCTTTTCGCCTCTGGGCCGCGGGTATCATAACCGGCGATGGCGCAATAAATCAGGTCGGGTTTAATGGCCTTGAGCTGTTCATAGCCAAGGCCCAGTTTTTCGGCACCACCTGTTTTGAAGTTATGTATCACAACATCAAACGAAGGCAACAAATTATAAATAAGCTGTAGCCCTTCTTGGCTTTGTAAGTCTATGGTAATTGAACGCTTGTTGCGGTTCATGCTGTTGTAATAGGTCGTTTCGGTTTTACCAATACGCATACCCCAATCGCGCGTATCATCGCCACGGGCCGGATGTTCCACCTTGACTACTTCCGCGCCAAAATCGGCCAGCACCTGACCGCAAAGCGGCCCTGCAAAAACCCGGGAAAGATCCAGGACACGTATATCATCCAGTGGGAAATCTATATTTGCCGAAAGATTTGAGGTTACCACTCTTATTCTCCATCTAAAATCTGAATTTAAAAATTATCAGGGACCAGTTCTTATTGGCCTGAAGCCAGTTTTGCATTTAACCGATCAGTTTTGCAACAAGTTCATTCGACGAAGTCACTTTAAATTTGCGCATGAGTCTTGCCCGATGGGCATCAACGGTACGGTAACCAATACCAAGCAACTTGCCAATTTCCTTGCTGCTTTTTCCTGCCACAAGAAACTGGGCTATTTCACGTTCACGGGTTGTCAATTCAGTAGTGATCTGCCTTTTTTCTGAAATATCCTCAAACACCCATACAGCGGCAGAAAACGGATCATTCCTGTCAATGGCCTGCCCGCTAACATGACACCAGAATAACTGTCCGTCAATGCGTTTCATGATGCGATCATCAGAATAACGCCCTTCACTTCTCATGATTGTCAGGGCGCGGTCACCGATATGCTCAAATTCGGTGGTTGAAGGATACAAAGTAAGCAGGGATTTGCCTTTCAATTCTTCGGATGCATAACCGAACATATTGGAAAAAGCCCGGTTGCATGACTGCACATAGCGATTGCGGGATACCAGCAAACCAACCGGTGCCATATCAAAAGCCAGCAACAGATCATCCTGGGTAGCGGGAGATAAAAGGGGTTTTGTCTCCATCATTAAGCATCCTTTATCGGGTAAACCCTTGCGTAATCAAGCAACTATCAGTATGAGTAAGTATCGGGCATTATAACCATAACCTGATAAAGATAAAAAAGCATAAGGAGGCATAACGTGACTGTATCTATCGTGGGCTGGTCCCATTTCCCATTTGGCCGTCTTGACAATCTCGGCCTTGAAAAACTTATTCTGGAGCAGGTACGATGAATATTGCCCTGTATCTTCAGCGTACGGCCACTGTCAGTCCCGATGCACCAGCGGTTTACTCAGGCACACAGTTGCAATTGAGTTATGGTGAACTGTTGCAAAGAACCACCGCCCTGGCCGGTTATTTGAAGCATGTGTTTGGGGTAAATCCTGGGGACAGAGTTGGCATTTATGCCACCAACTGCGTTGAGTATCTTGAAATCCTGCATGCCATCCTGTGGATCGGTGCGGTATCCGTGCCAGTCAATTACAAGCTTCACAATAAAGAGCTGGACTATGTACTGGCTGATTGTGAAGCGCAGGTGTTAATCGTCTCGCAAGCCTCGTCTGCCTGTATTGGCAGTCTGGCAAACTCGCCGGCACATATCCTGGTTTCGGGCAGCCCTGAATACGGACAGGCCCTGCAGCATGCCAGTGTACCCATGCATGATTGCGGTTCTGACGAGCTTGCTTCCCTGTTCTACACCTCGGGCACAACCGGTCGCCCTAAAGGCGTCATGCAAAGTCATGGCAACCTGCAGGCCATGACCGTCTCCTATCTGACCGATGTGGATACCTCAGACCCTGCCGATGTCATGGTTTATGCCGCACCCATGTCCCATGGTGCCGGTTTATATAACTATGTGCATATGCTTAGCGGTGCCCGCCATTTGGTACCGTTATCCGGTGGTTTTGAACCGGCAGAGCTGGCAGAACTGGCTGCATCAATGGGACGGCTGACATTCTTTGCCGCACCCACCATGGTCAAGCGCCTGCTGGATTATGTCATTGACAGCGGCGCTGATGTTTCTGGTTTCAAAACCATTGTTTATGGTGGCGGCCCCATGTATGTTGAAGATATCCAGCAAGCTTTACAGGTCTTTGGCCCACGTTTTGTACAGATTTACGGACAGGGTGAGTGTCCCATGGCCATCACGGCCCTGGCCCGTCATCACCTGGCAGATGCGGCACACGCCAACTGGAAAGCACATATTGCTTCGGCAGGTTTGCCGCAATCCATGGTGGAGGTCCGTGTCATAAATGGTAACGGCCAGCCATTGGAGGCGGGGGAAATTGGTGAAGTGGCTGTAAGGGGCACACCGGTCATGCAGGGTTACTGGCGTAATGAAGAAGCCACACAGAAAACACTGCGCGATGGTTGGTTACTGACCGGTGATACCGGTTTTCTGGACAGAAACGGTTTCCTTACCCTGCACGACCGCTCCAAAGACCTGATTATTTCTGGTGGTTCCAATATTTACCCTCGTGAAGTGGAAGAGGTGTTGCTAACGCATGCGAATGTATCAGAGGTTGCGGTCGTGGGCCAATTAGATGCCGAATGGGGGGAAGTGCCTGTGGCTTTTGTGGTGACACGCAAAGGCTGCACCGTTGAAGAAAGCGAGCTGGACCGGTTGTGCCTGGATAATCTGGCTCGCTTTAAACGGCCCGAACATTATCATGTGATTGAGACCTTACCCAAAAACAGCTATGGCAAGGTGCTCAAGACAGAGCTGCGGCAACGGCTTTCGACCATAAATATTTAAAAATACAGATTATATTGCGCATATTAATTTTACAAATTTTAGTGCGTAATATAAATATACTTTCCGAAAATCAATCGCAAGATATCAACGTAATATTTTTGCCCTAACCTCTTCGGGAAGCGAAAAAGAAGCGACCTGTTCATTTGTTAACCCAATTGTCTGCGGGTGCGGCAAAGACACTATTGATGTGTCACCAAAAGTCTGGAGAAGCATCTTGAAAGTGCTGCCATTACTACCTGGTTTAGAACGTACAATTTGGGCATTACCAGGCCTTGGCCCAAGAATTGTCTCAACACGCTTACGTAACCGGATATCGTTCAATGCTTCAATTAATTGACTACCTACAAAAATAATCACCGATGGGCGCCGCTGTTCGATGAGCTCCAAAATACCGTCAGCATCGTTAACCAAGGTTTCAAAATTGATTTTTTCGTGGCTATCAACACTTCGTGTCTGTGTGTCCGACCAGTTGGTTTGCCAAAAAGCGCGCTCACGAGGGCCTTCTTTACCAGGCTGCGTTTCTAGCTGAATTCCCCAACCGGACAACCAATTCAATACACGAGTGCGAAAGCGACTGTTATTGGTCGTTTCATCAGAAAAAAAAGATAAGGGCTCTGGCGCTTTTGTTTTACCTTGCGCATCCAAAGCCTCTTCTTCAGCCGAATACCCAAAATTAATGCCACAAACCATAATACCGCCGCTAAGATTCTCAGGGTAGTCCTTATTTTTAATAAAGCAATGTCAAATATTGACGATTCAAGACCGTTGATTAACGGTCGACCCACGTATTCATATAAAAAACGGCTACCTTTTCAGGCAGCCGCTTAATGTCCCCAAACCTCGTTGGCCAACTTATTTATAAAACCTGGCCAACTATTCCCGAAACTAACAAATATTAAATATCCAGGTTAGCCGCCATCAGCGCATTACTTTCAATGAACTCCCTGCGTGGTTCCACCTGATCGCCCATCAGCGTCGTGAAGATGCTATCGGCAGCAAGGGCGTCTTCAATCTTGACGCGTAACAAACGGCGTGCTGAAGGATCCATGGTGGTTTCCCATAACTGCTCAGGGTTCATTTCACCCAGACCTTTATAGCGCTGTTTAGTCACCACACGCTCAGCCTCGTTGCGCAGCCATTGAACGGCTTCACGGAAATCATTCACATACTGCTCTTTGCGGCGCTCACCTTCTCCACGATACACAAGCGCACCTTCGCCAACCAGCCCTGACAGGGTCTCGGCTGAACGGGACAAGACGGCATAATCCTTGCTACCCATGAATTCCTGGTTAAACACACAGACACGAACGTTTCCATGATGAATACGTTTGAGAACCAAACGGTGTTTATCCAGTTCTTCATCATATTCCGCTTCTACGGTAACGGCATGTGGCATGGCAGGGTCAAATATGGCTTCTTGCAGGTCACGGGCCGATTTTTCGGCATTTTCCGCATTATCCAGATTAATTTTCACCCCTTCGGCAATCGCTGACAGGGCTGCGGCGTCCATGATGCGTGACAGGCGGTCAATCACCTGGTCGGCCGAGACATAAAGCTGAACCTGGGTTTCAAGGTCTTCGCCTGTAATGGGCTCTGCGCCTTCCTGTGGAATCAGGCCGGCATCTTTCAGGGCAACCTGCTGCATGAATTCCGCCTCTTCGACCGCGTCTTTCAAATAGCGTTCCTCGCGGCCAAGTTTAACCTTGTACAAAGGTGGTTGTGCAATATAAATAAAGCCACCTTCAACCAGTTCGGGCATTTGACGATACAGCAGCGTCAATAGCAAGGTACGGATGTGGGCGCCGTCAACGTCCGCGTCAGTCATGATGATGATACGGTGATAACGCAGTTTGTCGATATTGAAATCGGGGCCAATGCTGGTGCCCAGGGCAGTAATAAGGGTGGTAATGGCCTCACTGGCAATTAACTTGTCGAAACGGGCCTTTTCCACGTTAAGCACTTTACCGCGCAAGGGAAGAATAGCCTGGAACTTACGGTCACGACCCTGTTTGGCCGAACCGCCCGCCGAGTCACCCTCGACAATATACAGTTCAGATTTGGCGGGGTCTTTTTCTTGGCAGTCGGCCAGTTTGCCGGGCAAGCCAGCGCCCTCCAGAACACTTTTACGGCGCGTCATTTCACGCGCTTTGCGGGCGGCTTCGCGGGCACGGGCGGCCTCTACAATCTTGGCACAAATGGCTTTGGCGTCATTGGGATTTTCCAGCAGCCAGGTTTCAAGCGTACGGGAAACCGCTTCTTCAACCGCCGGGCGCACTTCACTGGAAACTAGTTTGTCTTTGGTCTGGCTGCTGAACTTGGGCTCGGGTACCTTAACCGACAGTACGCAGCTTAAACCTTCGCGCATGTCATCGCCGGTGGTGTCAACCTTGGCCTTTTTGGCCATTTCGTTATCGGCAATATATTTGTTCAGGCTGCGTGTCATGGCTGCCCGCAAGCCGGTTAAATGGGTACCGCCGTCCCGCTGCGGAATGTTATTGGTAAAGCAAAGCACGCTTTCACCGTAAGTGTCATTCCATTGCATGGCAACATCTACGGTAATGGCCGCACCGCCCGCATCCGATTCGGTGGAAACATTAAAAACATTGGAATGCAAGACTGTTTTGCTACGGTTAATGTATTCAACAAAGCCTTTTACCCCACCTGAGAAAGCAAAATCCTCTTCCTTACCCTGCCGTTCGTCTACCAAGCGTATCTTGACACCGTTATTCAGGAACGATAATTCACGCAGGCGCTTGGACAGAATTTCGTAGTGATATTCAATGTTGTCAAAAATAGTACTGTCAGCCAGATAATGCACTTTAGTACCGGTTTTATCGGTCGTCCCAACTACCTTAAGCGGTTCAATGCGTTCACCACGATTGAATTCAATCTGGTGAACCTGGCCATTGCGGCGAATAGTCAGGCGCAGCCATTCTGACAGGGCGTTCACGCAGGAAACCCCCACACCATGCAAACCACCGGAAACCTTATAGGAGTTCTGGTCAAATTTGCCACCGGCATGCAATTCGGTCATCACGATTTCAGCGGCACTACGATGAAATTCGTCATCCTTGTGAATGTCGGTGGGAATGCCTCGGCCATTATCAGTAACGGATATGGAATTATCGGTATGGATGGTGACCACGATGTCATCACAATGACCGGCCAGGGCTTCGTCAATGGCATTATCGACAACTTCGAACACCATATGGTGAAGACCTGTACCATCGGAGGTATCTCCAATATACATGCCGGGACGTTTGCGGACAGCCTCAAGGCCCTTGAGCATTCTAATGGAATCGGCACCGTAACCTTGATTCGGGGTGTTCGGAGTATTTTCAGACATAATGAAATAACGCTTTTAAAAATCTTGATCGACTGCGGGGAACAGGAATATATCCGGCCATGGCAAGGCCGGAATTTCAGTGACAGCTTGATTAAATACGCATTGGCATCACAACGTATTTGAACTCGGTTTCCTCGGGCAGGCTGATAAGTGCGGATGCATTGCCATCCGGCTTGACAGACCAGGTGATTTCTTCGGTTTTGGCCATCGCCAGGACATCCAGCAAATAGCTCACGTTGAAACCGACATCAATGGGTTCAAATTCATAATTAACTTCAATTTCTTCCCGGGCCTCTTCCTGCTCGGCATTAGACGAGGAAATTTGCAGCAAATTGTTTTCAAGGCGCAGCTTGACCCCCTTGAGTTTGTCAGTTGTTAAGATGGCAGCGCGCTGCAAGCTGCTTTGCAAGGCTTCACGATTGATATTGAAGCTGCGGGTATAGTCGGTTGGAATGACCCGTTTAAAATCGGGGAATTTGCCTTCCACCAGTTTGGAAATAAGCTCAACATCACCAAACGTAAAACGGATCTGACCGGCAGCAAGGTCTATGATGACAGGTTCATCACTTTCATCCAGCAGGCGCTGCATTTCAAGTACGGTTTTTCGTGGCACAATCACTTCATGATGCTCATTAATGCCTTCAACCGCTTCGGCAGCATGGGCCAAACGATGGCCATCGGTGGCAACAGTGTGAACCATGCCTTCTTCAAACACCATTAACATGCCATTTAAATAATATCGTATGTCTTGCTGGGCCATGGCAAAGTGCACCATATTAAACAGCTTGCGCAACGTTCTTTGTGGCATGGTCAGGCTTAAATGCCAGCTTTCGGGCTGGGCAACCGTTGGGTATTCGGCACCGTCCAGTGTTTGCAGGGCAAAGCGGCTTTTGCCGGCATTGACCGACATTTTTCCATCGTTCAAACCCAGCTTGACCTCTCCGGTGCTGGGCAGGGCCCGCAAGATATCCAGCAATTTACGTGCGGCAACCGTCGTGGATTCCACATCATCACCAACGCCAAAGTCGGCATGAGTGGTAATCTGGACTTCAAGGTCGGTTGCAATAAATGCAACACGGTTACCTTCTTTGCGCAACAGGATATTTGCCAGAATAGGCATGGTATGCCTGCGTTCAACAATACCGGCCACTGTTGACAGCGGCTTGAGTACAGCATCTCGGGTAGCTTGTAGCAATTGCATGATTATCCTTTTAAGGTTTGTTCTAACACGTGTAATTGATGATTCAACTCTGCATTTTTCACGCGTGCTTCGGTTATTTTTCGTACTGCATGCAGAACGGTTGTATGATCCCGTCCACCAAACAGATCGCCAATTTCGGGCAGGCTTTTTTGGGTTAGCTCTTTGGCCAGATACATGGCAATTTGCCTTGGCATCGCGATATTGGCGGGACGCCGTTTTGAATACATTTCCTGAACCTTGATTTTATAGAAATCCGCCACGGTTTTCTGGATATTTTCAACTGTAATCTGACCATTGGAAACGGACAGAAGATCTTTAAGCGCTTCTTTACATACTTCAACCGTAAACGTTTTAAGCCCATGAAACCCTGCATAGGCAGACACCTTACTAAGCGCCCCTTCAAGTTCACGCACGTTACTGCGCAAATGCTTGGCAATAAAAAACGCAGCTTCTTCTTTCAGGATAATGCCCGGTTTTTCTTCGGCCTTGCGAAGTAAAATGGCCACCCGCATTTCCAGCTCGGGCGGTTCTATATGTACGGTCAAACCAGAGTCAAAACGGGATGTCAGCCGGTTGCTGATATCCTGCAACTCACGCGGATAGGTATCGGACGTGATAATGATTTGCTTGTTTTGGGCCACCATGGTTTCGTACAGGTAGAAGAATTCCTCTTGGGTACGGTCTTTCTTGCGGAAAAACTGGATATCGTCAATCAGCAGCAGGTCGAGCGAATGGTAATAACGCTTGAATTCATCAAAGGTACTGGTGCGAAATGACTTGACCAGATCCGAGTAATATTGGTCGGCATGGATATAACGTACCCGATTGACCTTGCCGGCCTTAATTAAGGCATTGCCAATGGCGTGCATGAGGTGGGTTTTACCCAGACCCGTGCTGCCGTAAATAAAAAACGGGTTGTAGGCCGAAACGCCGGGTTTGTCGACAATTTGTGCCGAAGCGGCATTGGCCAGCTGGTTAGAGCGGCCTACCACCAGACTTTCAAAAGTCAGGTTGGGGTTGATATGCGAACGCTTGTAAATGAAATCTTCGGATTCGGTATTGCCAAACGCCGTAGTGGCAGGCATATTGGGTGAAGCCGACTCTATGATGACTTCAGGGGAGGTGCCAAACGATTGGACACCCGTAACAGATGCCTCAGGCACAGGCATGGCAGAGGCAGACGCCGGTGCTGCGGTTGTTCCTGGCATGACTGGCGACACCGGGTTGGCGCGCACCAGCTGAAACATGACCTTGACATCGGGACGGTTGAACCACTGGGATGCCAGTTCCTGAATACGCTGTGTGTAATTGGTTTTGGCCCAGTTCTGCTTGATTGGCGTAGGCGCAGAAATGCGCAGCTCTCCCAGTTCTTCATCAAAACCAAGAGGAGCCAGCGGAAGCACCCACGCTTTCATTTGCTCGGGAGGAAGTTCCTGCGCCAATGCCTGGACACAGGATTGCCAAAACTCTTTCATATACGATCTACGATAAAAACATTCTATTTTACCCTGACAAGCAAAAAGTTATCCACAACTTGAATAATTAATGGGAAATTTTCCACAAAGTGCTTTCTTTTCCAAAAAAGAACAGATTTTGTGTTCTAATTACGAAAATCCAGCCTAAACCATTGACTAATCACCAATTATTTGATGAAATAAAAGGCTTTACAAAATTATTTACACAGTTTGGGTCATTTTTGGGTATCTTTGATAGTTTCAAATACTAAAAAGGGTCCTGAACAAGCTCTTAGCTCTTTATATTTGGAATTTCCATGAAACGTACATACCAACCATCAGTCACACGCCGTAAACGCACGCACGGCTTTCGCGTTCGCATGAAAACCCGTGGCGGTCGCGCAGTTATCAACGCACGTCGTGCAAAAGGCCGCAAGCGTTTAGCTGTTTAATCCCAGCTGATTACAATTTACAAATCAGGTTGAACAGAACATCATGTGTTTACCCGGTAAACACATGAATTTATCATCTGCTCGTCCCGGTTCATAAGCATGCCAAGCACCACCTATCCTAAAGCGGCGCGACTGCACCGCCCCTTAGAGTTCACCAATGCCCTAAAAGGCAAACGTGTATCTCGAGGGGCTTTGTTTGCGCTTAGCAAAGCCAATACTGTCCCCCCTCTTCCCGAACCAATCGCCCGATTGGGACTTGTTATCGCCAAACGGTTTGCCCCCAAGGCCACCACACGCAACGCCATCAAACGGGTTGCACGGGAGTCTTTCAGGCATCACCGCCACCATTTACCCGCCTGCGATTACGTTATTCGCCTGCATGGTAAGGTAACACCCTGTTCTCTTACCGAGCTCAAGATAACCGTCCGGAAAGAAATCGACAATCATTTTGCCAAGGCAAAATCGGCATGATCAAGAAAATACTCATAGCACCTATTCGGTTCTACCGATATTTCCTGAGTCCCTGGATCGGACGTTCCTGCCGTTTCACGCCCACCTGCTCTGAATACATGATAGAAGCCATTGAAACCCACGGTGCAGCCAAAGGGCTGTATTTGGGTACACACCGGATCTGTCGCTGTAATCCGTGGTGCAAAGGTGGTCATGATCCTGTTCCCCCTATTTCTGGCCGCTCCTCGCCTGACAAACGTCTTTTTCCTAAAGATTTGTTTTAAATTCAGGTGTTATACCCCTAGCTGGGGTAAACTGACGAGCTTTACTAACCGCTTAATAATGATCAGGTTAAATGGATATTAGACGCACCATCCTTTGGATGATTTTTGTATTTTCGGTGTTCGCCATCTGGAACAACTGGCAAACCTATAATGGTCAGCCATCCCTGTTTGGCCAGGCACCCCAATCCGAAACTAACACTCATCCTGCCTCTGGCACTCCTGGCGTTCCGAATGCAGCCTCGCCTGCCGGTACTGCTACCACTCCGTCAACAACAGCCCCCGCCGTTGCTTCAGAAAAAATCACCATCAACACCGATGTCTTCAAATTGAATTTTGATTCCATTGGCGCCCAGATTGTGTATGCTGAATTGTTAAAGTATCCTTCCTCTGAAAACAGTGGGCAGCCAATCGTACTGCTGGATAACACTGCAGCAGCAGAATATATTGTGCAAAGCGGCCTGGTCGCGCCACAAGGAAGCAACAAGCATTACCCCGACCAAAATACAGCCTTCAGGATGGTTTCTACCGAAACCACCATGACCGGCGATACCTTGCCGGTGGTATTTGAGTCTGAGTCTGACGGCATCAAGGTTACGCGTACCTACACGTTCCATCAGGATTCTTACCGGATCGATGTCAAGGACGAGGTCACCAACACCAGTGCCGAGCCACAGTCACCCTCCCTGTACCTGCAAATTGCCCGTGATAGCCAGGATCCGGCCGGCAGTTCCAGCTTCTATCCTACCTTTACAGGCATGGCGGTTTATTCTGACGAAGAGCGTTTCCAGAAGGTTTCTTTTTCTGAAATTGACAAGAAAAATGCCGATTACATCAAATCTGCAGACGATGGCTGGATCAGTGTCATTCAACACTTCTTTGTAACCGCCTGGGTTCCCCAGGAAGGTAAAGAGCGTTTTATCGACATGCGCAAGGTTTCCAATTCCCTGTATGCCATCAGTTCGGTAGAACCGCTGGGTAGCATCGCGCCAAACAGCACGGTTGTATCCCAATCTACCTTGTGGGTAGGCCCGCAAGACCAACAAGCGCTGGCGACCATTGCGCCCACCCTGGACCTGGTGGTTGACTATGGTTGGTTAACCATTCTTGCCAAACCCATGTTCACATTCATGACCTGGCTGTATTCTCTGGTCGGCAACTGGGGCTGGACGATCGTTCTGCTCACTGTCATTATTAAATTAGTCCTTTACCCATTGTCGGCCTCCAGCTATCGTTCTATGGCCAAAATGAAAAATGTGGCTCCGCGCATGCAGGCCCTGAAGGAAAAATACGGTGATGACCGCCAGAAGCTGAACACAGCCATGATGGAAATGTACCGTACCGAGAAAATCAACCCATTGGGCGGCTGTTTACCAATCCTGCTGCAAATTCCGGTATTTCTTACCCTGTACCGTGTCTTGCTATCCAGTGTAGAAATGCGTGGCGCAGGCTGGATTGGCTGGATTACCGACTTGTCGGTACGTGACCCGTACTTCATTTTGCCCGCTATCATGATGGCTACCATGTTCTTGCAGATCAAGCTGAACCCAACGCCACCTGATCCAATGCAAGCGCGAATCATGATGCTGATGCCTTTGGTATTCGGTGCCATGATGTTCATGTTCCCTGCCGGTCTGGTACTTTACTGGGTTGTGAACAACATCCTGTCTATTGCCCAGCAATGGTACATTACCCGCAATATGAACAAAGCGGCCAATGAAGCCATTCTGACGCACAAGTAATAAACAGTGCAGCTAATTTCCGGTTTGTCATTTTCCAGGCAAACCGGAAAACAGAAAACCGCATCTTCGGATGCGGTTTTTTTATGGATTTTTCCAAACGAATATCTATCTTAAAAATAGTTGTCATTTTAATGCTTTCAGTCAGTTGGAAAGTATGTAAAAATGAAATCCCTATTACCAATAATTACATTAGAGAGGCGCTTGTTCATGTCTGACTGGACTGCTGGTTATGTTGCCGACATCGGCTATACCTATGGCTATTACACCGAACTCAACCCACTGCGTGTGCGTTTGGCATTTTTAAATGCGGGCCTGGTTCCACCAGAGGTGGGTGCCGCATGTGAGCTTGGCTTTGGCCAGGGCATGAGCACAAATCTGCATGCTTCGGCCAGCGTAGTGCAATGGGCCGGCACCGACTTCAACCCGGCACAAGCCAGTTTTGCCCGGGAATTGGCACATGTGGCCCAGTCAGACGCACAGCTTTTTGATGAAGCCTTTGACCAGTTTTGCAACCGCCCCGATCTGCCAGAATTTGATTACATTGGCCTTCACGGAATCTGGAGCTGGATTAGCGATGAAAACCGTCGCGTAATTGTTGATTTTATACGCCGTAAACTAAAAGTGGGTGGCGTACTTTATATCAGCTACAACACGCAACCCGGCTGGGCCGCCATGGTGCCCATGCGAGACCTGCTTACCGAGCACGCCGAGGTCCTGGGCGCCGACGGTGCCGGCATTCTTAGCCGTATTGATAGCGCCCTGACGTTTGCCGAGCAACTGCTGGCAGCCAACCCGTCTTATGCACGCGCCAATCCGCAAATAGCCGAACGCATAAAAAGAATCAAGGGGCAAGACCGCAATTATGTCGCCCACGAGTATTTCAACCGCGACTGGGAGCCAATGGCTTTTGCCAAAATGGCACAATGGCTGGAACCGGCAAAACTGCAATGGGCATGTTCAGCCCACTACCTGGATGCTATTGATGCGGTAAATTTAACGGCCGAGCAACAAAAACTGCTGGCAAGTATCCCCGACCCCATGTTTCGCCAAACCACGCGCGATTTTTGCGTCAACCAGCAGTTCCGTAAAGACTACTGGGTCAAAGGAGCCCGCCGCCTTAGTCTACTGGAACAAACTGAAGCATTGCGCTCACAACGGGTTATCCTGGTACAGCCAAGGAATGAGGTCAGCCTCAAAATTAACAGCAACCTGGGTGAAGCCACACTGCAAGAGGCCGTATATAACCCCATCCTGGATCAGCTGGCAGACCACCAGCAAAAATCAATGGGTCAGCTGGAAGAAGCCCTGAAGTCAAGCGGCATCAACTTCGCACAAATCATACAAGCAGTGATGGTCCTTAGCAGTAACGGCACCCTGATGGCCGCCCAAGATGACGCAATCACAAACATGGCTCACGAACGTACCAAGCGCCTGAATAACTACCTTATGAACAAGGCACGTGGCAGCAACGACGTCAATTACCTGGCCAGCCCGGTAACAGGCGGTGGTATTAGCGTGTCCCGCTTTCAACAACTGTTCTTGCTGGCCCTGCAGCAAAATCATAAACAGCCGCAGGAACAGGCCAGGTTTGTCTGGGATCTGCTAACGATGCAAGGCCAACGCCTGATTAAAGATGGAAAAACACTGGAAACCGCTGAAGCCAACATCGCTGAATTGAAGGCCCAGGCCAATGAATTTATGACAAAACGCCTTGATATCCTGAAAGCGCTGAAGATCGCCTGATAGTTGCTGGTCAAATCTATCCTTCGCAAAATCAAGAAATAAGATACTTTTTGGGGGTCACTTCAGAGCATGGGAACGAGTAATGAGTAAGGTGAATTCAATTCCGAGGATGAAGAAAAATTATTAATAGCAATTTACTATTAATAATTAATAATAAATAAATTATACAAAATGCGGCTTGTGTATTAAGATACAAACATTGCAGCGGTGAAGGGTTCTCTAACGCGCAGTAGGACACTTCATTAAAACTGCAAGCCTCTGTGGTGCAGATCTGGATGTTACAGACTTGCACCACACTCCCTCCCCCTGCAAGATGAAGGGGAATGATCCTTTTGAAGTCTCCTCCTCCCCTTAAGTGGGGGACTCCTCCCCTATGCCTGCCTTTTTCCAAGGCAGGCTTTTTTATACGCTTTTATCAAATCTCTATGAGTGCATCGGCAACGTAGCAGCCCTTTTCACCCGGAACCGCCAGAATCGGGTTGACTTCCACCGATTGAATCTGCTCCTGTGCCTGGGCGGCAAAAACAGACAGGCGAGACAGCTGTTCGGCAAGCCCGTCAATATCAACCGCCGGCTTGCCACGCACGCCTTGCAAAATAGCCGCACTGCGAATACTGAGAATCAGCTTCCTGGCTGTTTCAGGGCTGAATGGGCAACGATGCAAGACCACGTCTTTCAACACTTCCACGTGAATGCCACCCAGGCCGAACATGGCCACGGGACCAAATACCGGGTCGTTTTTGACACCCATAATGCATTCAACGGCATTGTTTACCTGTTTGGCCACCAGGACACCGGTAATATTGGCGGAAGGCGCTTTTTCAGCGGCTCTTTGCAAGAGCAAGGCATAACTTTCATGCACCTCGGCAATACTGGACACATTAAGAATAACGCCACCTATTTCGGATTTATGCTTGATATCAGGTGAAAGGATTTTCATGACAACGGGAAAACCAAACTTATCCGCCAGGTGTGCCGCTTCTGCCGCATCATGGGCAATTCCTTCCGGAATCGCCTGCAAACCCGCCTCTTCCAGGATGAGCTTGGCCTGGGCTTCGTCAGGTGTGCTGGCAAGCGCGGCAACGGTTTTCTTTTCAAAGGGAATGAGGGCATCTGGCCTGGCAAAGGCTGTGCCCAAAACGCCCATATGATGAATGGCCTTGGTGGCACGGATAGGATCTTCAAATACTGAAAACCCGTCGGCCTCATAACGTGCAATCGTGTCTTTTTCTGCAATGATGGACAGGGCAAACAAATGATCAGGATGTTTATCAACTGCTTTTTTCAGTTCAGGACGCAGTTTGGCTTCAATCGAAGCGGTTCCTGCGGCGTGGGCAAAGAAAGCCAGAATGGAGGGGTACTGCTGGGTGTCCAGCATGGTTGACAGGAACTGGTCAGCCAATTCGGGTTGGTTGATCACTTGCGCGGTGCAATCCACCGGATTCTTGACTGCGGCAAAAGACAGGGCTTCTTTCAGGGATGCCTGGGCGTTTTGTTCCAGTTCAGGCATGGGCAGGTTCAGGTCTTCAGCGGCATCACTAATCAAAATGCCAGCGCCACCACTAATGGTAATAACGCCAAGTGCATTGTTTTCCGGATAAATCTTTTTAGTGGCCATATAGGCAATATCCAGAAACTCGTCTGGACTATATGCCCTGACAGCGGCATACTCTTCAAGTACGGCATTGAACACGGCGTCATCGCCGGCAATTGAAGCCGTATGGGATTGCGCCGCCATTTGGCCAATTTCACTGCGCCCTGCTTTCATGACCACCACCGGTTTGCGATGCTGTTTGGCCAATCGCAATGCTTCAATAAATTTATCCGCATTCGACAAGCCTTCCAGATACACCCCAATCACCTGAATTTCAGGATCAAGCACCATGTCAACCATGGCATCAGCCACGTTGATGTCGGCCTCATTGCCTGTGGTAACGCACAAGGGAATGCCAATACCCCGGTTTCTGGCTGAGCAGAATATATGCAGGGCAAAAGCGCCCGACTGGCTGGCAATGGCAATTGAACCTGGCAATGGCCAGTACAGTTCGAATGCTGAAGAGAAAGTTGAAAACAAGCCCTGACGGTCATCATAAAAGCCCAGGGTATTCGGACCCAGGATGCGGATATTGTGTTCCCTTGCCGTTTTAATAAGCGCTTCCTGCATTTGCTCGCCCTGCTCACCCACTTCGGCAAAACCGGCAGACAAAATAACAGCCAGGCGTGTACCACGTTTGCCTAAATCTTCCACCGCCTTGATCACCATGTTGCTTGCAACAGCAATAATGGCGATTTCGGGTGTTTCTGGCAGGCTATCCACATTGGGATAAGCCTTCAAGCCTTGTACGGTTTCCTGCTTGGGATTAACTGGGTAAATCCGCCCCTTATACTTACGCTGCAGCATATAGGAAATTGGTCTTCCACCAATGCGCAACGGGTCATTGGAAGCACCAATAATGGCAATTGAATCTGCCTCCCAGAGTTTTTTATTATTTTGTGCCTGTAAATTTGTTGTGATTTCGGGTTTACCCACTTGGATCTCCATTAATATTATTTATTCAATACATGCCTAGAAGAACTCTGGCAGTTTGACTTAATGTAGTCCAAAGCCCTGATTTTTAAAATA
>JAVESC010000027.1:0-33139 GCA_034006805.1 Advenella sp. | reverse complement strand
GCAGCGATATTAAAAAAGTGCTTGAAGAAGCCATTGATTCTGTTCTGGCCGGCAATACCGGCTCTTATCCTTATGCTGCCGCACTTCGCTGGGATGTTGACCTGTCTGCACAAAAATATGAGCGCCTGTCCGGGCTGCAAATGAAAAATACAGAAGGAAGCTGGGTTTCTTTTGACCCGGACGCAACTTACCGGGTAATTGCGATTGATTTTCTGGCAGATGGAAAAGACGGTTACCATACCTTTGCAGATATTAGCGGTGAACAGCGGGAAGATACCTTTCTGGCCTATGCCGATGCCTTCCTGAAGTTTGCCCAATCACAGGAAGAATTGAAACGATTACCTGAATCGGAATACAGCACACAAGCGTTAACCGGCTCACCCTCTGTTGGAAAAATGCTGAATTTTTTACAACAGAAACCATAAAAGTATGAAGCACGTTTGATTTCAAACAAGAATCTGTTTCAACCCTATTGCAGTTATTGATATTGATCAATACAAGATGTTACTTTTTGCATCATTCTTCTGATTAACCCCGTTTTATTATCCAGGAGAAAGAGTGATGCAGTTCACATCTAAAATAATTGGCAGCTGTTTATTAACAATGAGTGTGCTGGCCACCACACCAGCACTGGCCCACGAGGCCGGTGATTGGCTGGTCAAGGTCGGCGCCACCAGTGTCATGCCAAAGTCCAATAACGGTACCGTAGGCAAGGCGCTGGTCCCCGGGGGCATCAAGCTTGACGTTAACAATAACATGCAGCCCAGCTTCAGCCTTACCTACATGGCCACCCAAAATGTCGGCGTAGAATTACTGGCCGCCACCCCATTCAGCCATAAAATTTATGGCGATGCCTCACACTTTGGTGGCGACATCGGAAAAATCGGCAAAACAAAACACTTGCCACCTACCCTTAGCGTCCAATGGCACTTCTTGCCCGATTCAGACATCCAGCCTTATGTCGGTGTGGGTTTGAACTATACCAAGTTTTTTGATACCAAACCCCAGGGCGCACTTAAAGACCTGGGCTTCAAAAAACTCAAGCTTGAAGACTCATGGGGGCTTGCCGCACAAGTGGGTGTTGATATCCGCTTAAGCGAGCGTTGGTTCATGAATGCCGATTTACGCTATATTGATATTGACTCTAAAGTCAAACTTGATGGCAAGAAAATTGGCACCGCCAAAATTGATCCATGGGTTGCTACCGTGGGTGTTGGCTACCGCTTTTAATTAAACCCCTAATACTTTAAGTATAAAAAACCTCGCCCGAAAGGCAACATGCAACGGGTGAGGTTTATATCATTTTTAAGCCATTTGCTTAGCATTAAATAGCGCTTTCACAAAGCAACCATCAGGGCTGTTTAGGAATTTCCAAACCACGCTGAACCGCCGGTCTGGCAAGACCACGATCAAGCCATTTTGCGACATGGGTAAAACTGTCAAAATCCACCAGTTCCCTGGCTTCATAAAAACCAATCAGGTTACGAACCCAACCCAGAATGGCAATATCGGCAATCGTGTACTCATTGCCCATCATCCATTCACGACCTTCCAGGCGGGTATTTAACACACCCAGCAAACGTTTTGATTCGGCACGGTAACGCGCTAATGGACGTTTGTCTTCGTATGCTTTGCCGGCAAATTTGTAAAAGAAGCCCAGCTGCCCAAACATGGGGCCAATGCCACCCATTTGCCAATGGACCCACTGAATGGTTTCATAGCGCAAGGCAGGGTCAGCCGGTAAAAACTTGCCGGTTTTTTCGGCCAGGTATTGCAAAATGGCACCCGACTCAAACAGGGGCAGCGCTTTCCCACCCGGGCCATCCGGGTCTATGATGGCCGGAATTTTACCGTTAGGATTCAGAGAGAGAAACTCGGGCGTATGGCTTTCGTTTTTGCCAAAATCCACATAATGGGCTTCATAAGGCAAACCGGTTTCTTCCAGCATGATGGAAACTTTAACGCCATTGGGTGTTGCCAGAGAGTAAAGCTGAAGCAATTCAGGCTGTTTGGCAGGCCAACGCTGCGTAATTTGAAAAGCAGATAAGTCCGACATTAAAACTCCTTGATCATTAACGATAACTCCCCGCACGCTAAATATGCGGGGAGCTTCCGGTATCTCAAATATACCGTACTATTTGGCTCGAGCGGCAAATGCCATCAATCAGGCCAGGGCGGTAAGCCTTAAGACTATTGCTGGACAATCGCTTCCAGGGCAATATCCAGTGTCACTTCATCACCCACGCCAGGCGCAAATTTACCGGCGTTAAATTCGGTACGCTTGATCACGGTTGTGGCATTGGCACCAATAGCATCTTTATTTAACATGGGGTGAGGCATATTGACAAAAGAAGTGATCGTCAATGTAACCGGTTTGGTCACGTCTTTAATGGTCAGGTCACCTTCAACGCTAACGGGCTTGTCACCCTCAAAAACCACTTTGGTGGATTTAAAGGTTGCGGTTGGGTATTTCTCTGTATTCAGGAAATCTTCACCCTGAATGTGACCATTGAACGGCTCAAAACCGGTATTGACAGACGTCATATCAATAGTGACATCAACCGATGCGTTTTTTGCTTCCTTGTCCAGTACCACTGTACCTGATGTTTTTGTGAAACTCAGGATTTGTTTGGACATACCCATATGGTCATAAGAAAAACGCGGGAATGTGTGGCTGGCGTCAATCGCATAGGTGGCAGGTGCTGCCAGGGCAGGGGTTGCAATCAATGTGGCAAAAGCGGCGGCAATAAGTTTTTTCTTCATGAAAATTCCTTGAATAAGTTAATTTAAATTTAAAATTTAATAAATGGTTTGAAACCGGGGCTCAGCTATTGCTATTGGTTTGCGGCAATACTGAATTTAATCTGGATATCATTGGCAACAATACCAAAGTCGGCCCACATCCCTTCACCCACACCAAAATCGGCGCGCTGGAAAGTAAACGTTCCTTCAAAAATACCCTTGCCGTCTTTCTCAGAAAAGGTAAACGGCACGGATACATCACGGGTATTGCCTTTGATGGTTAATTTTCCATCAACCTGAAACTTGTTATCACCCAGTGCCTGAACCTTGGCAGATTCAAATTTGGCCAGAGGGTGATCTGACGGGGCCAGCCAGTCAGATTTTTTCAGTTCTTCGTTGGCTTCACCATACCCGGCATCAATACTGATTTGCCAGCCTGTACCCACTGGTTAACATAGAACTGGATTTATCGGCAAGACGGGTTGATTTGATTCTGGAGCGCTTTGATATTGCCATACGGATTGCCCATCGCCTGCCCGATGACAGCACACTGGTAGCCCGTAAACTGGCCGTATTGCATAACGGGCTATATGCCAACCCCGATTACCTTAAAAAGCATGGCATGCCATCTTCACCAGAAGATTTGTTAAAACACCAGGGTTTTGTCCTGATCAACAGCAATGGCGATCATATCCCCTGGAAACTGCATAAAGACCAGGAAACCTGGGAGGGCGTACCCGAACACCGCATTTCGTCCAACTCGGTTGCCCTGCACCAGGAGCTGGCAGCAAAAGGCATGGGCATTATTATTCTTTCTGAAACCTTTGCAAAACATTTTGTGAACGAAGGCACATTAGTACGCATTTTGCCTGAATGGTCTTTACCCTCGGATACGGTTTGGGGCGTGACACCCGGCAGAAGGCTCTTGCCTACCCGTACCCAGGCTTTTTTTGATCTATTTAAACAAACCATCCAGGACAGTTAAGTTTATCTATTAAAAAATACGGTTTTTTTCCGGTATGAGCCTTTATGGAGGGAGCCTGACCCATACCGGAAAAACCGTATTCTTCTATTTGAAAGCATTCACCGGCAATTTCAAATAAACCAGCCCGTTATCTTCAGGTTCAGGCATATTGCCTGCCCTGATATTAACCTGCAGTGACGGCAAAATAAGGCGTGGCATGCCAAGCGTCTTGTCACGGGCCTGGCGCATTGCCACAAACTCTTCCTGACTAATGCCTTCCCTGACATGAATATTATGTTTTAACTGATCTGATACGGTGGTTTCATAAACATATTCCCGATCGTTAGGCGCATAATCGTGGCACACAAACATACGGAAATTACCTGGCAAGCTTAATATTTTATGAATGGAGCGATAAAGCTCAGCGGCATCACCACCCGGAAAATCGGCACGCGCCGTACCGCCATCGGGCATAAAAATAGTATCGCCCACAAAAATGGCATCACCAATAATATGACTCATGCAGGCAGGGGTATGACCAGGCGTACATAGGGCAGTACCTGTTAAATGACCGATTTTATAAGTGTCATTATCTTTAAACAGATAGTCGAACTGGCTGCCATCACGTGCCAAAGCCGGGCCATCGTTAAACAATTTGCCAAAAGTGTGCTGAACCATCGTTATTTTTTCACCAATGGCGATTTTTCCACCCAGTGCCTGCTTGATATAAGGGGCGGCGGAAAGATGGTCGGCATGCGCATGGGTTTCAATAATCCACTCGGTTTGCAAACCCAGCTGCTTAACCTTGGCAATAATGGCATCAGCCCCTTCATAACTGGTGGTACCAGATGGAGAGTCAAAATCCAGAACCGGATCTATAATGGCGCAGGCCTTGGAAAGCGGGTCTTGTACAATATACGAATAGGTGTTGGTTTGTTCATCAAAAAAAGCGGTCACAATTGGTTTGATTAATTGATCAGCTTGCGGGATGTGTAAATCATTCATGGCGGAGCACTCCTGTAATGAGGTAATATCCTTAATATTATATCAATAAATCATGAAGTTTAAATATATTGATATTTATTGATTATTGCTATGGCAATGCCTATAATTGCAGTATTCTTTAATTATACGGATTCATTATGCAAGACATGGCTGCCAGTGCCGAAAAAGCCGCCCGCTTTTTAAAACTCATCGCACATCCTCACCGTTTGCTAATTTTATGCACGCTTCTTGAAGCCGAGCGTAACGTTACCGAATTAACCAAAATCGTTGGGATCAGCCAAACGTCCATGTCCAATCATCTGGCCAGGTTACGCAGTGAAAACGTGGTTGATTTCACACGCGACCAGCGCACCTTAACCTACCGCTTAAGTACGGCAAACGCCGAACCCATTATTGCCGCCCTGTACAAAATTTATTGTGCTGGCCCCGAAGCTGAAACGGGCAAGTAAATACCAATATTTTCAAGCCAGCTGTTCTAACATCAAATACAAAAGACCGGGTCCAGTTAAATAGTGGACCCGGTCTTTTATTTTTTTAATGGTAAGTTAATTACCGTTTTGATAAACCTTTTTTGCCATATTAGGCTTAAGCTTTTCGCCTTATACCTATCAAAGGCCACACCAGCAAGGCCCCATAGGCACCAATGCCGATTGCCATTGACGTATTCAGCAACCAATCGGGAAGATAGTTCAATTCGGTCACCGAAGAGTCCACCCACCAAGGGACACCAAAAAACGCAATAATAGCCACCAACAATCCCACTTTCCAGCTTAGTGGCCAGCTGCCTTTCCAGTTAAGCGGTTTCTTGGCCACCGCCCACACATAAACGGCAATTAACAACACAGCCATCACTGTTGGCAAAACAGGACTTAACAAAAACCATTCATATAGAATATTCAGGCCCAGTAACAATTCAGTCATTATGTTCTCCTAAACTAAGCCTTGCCTTTAAGGACAGCCATATAAGCGGGTTTTAACAACTCGTCTTCCAGGAACCAGGCCAGGTAGCTGTCCTTTAAGGGATCAATAAGTGGCATGGTGGGGGTCAGGTCTCCGGCATAGTTGAATTCAACCAGCCAGGCCGAACCACGACGAATCAGCATGGGGCACGAGGTATAACCGTCAAATATCTGGTCTGCCGGTTTGCCTTGCATTTGTTGCAGCAGGTTATGCACCATGAGGGGGGCGCTTTTCTTGATGGTGGCCGCTGTTTTGCCGCGTGGCGTACCGTTAATATCTCCCAATCCGAACACATTCGGGTAACGGGTGTGCTGCAACGTTCCCTTATCAACGTCCAACCAGCCTTTTTGCACGCCATCGGGAACCACCAGGCTGCTTTGCCTGACCGCATCAGGGGCATACATGGGAGGCACCACATGCAGGAAATCATAATCTTCTTTATGAACCGCACCGTTCTGATCGGTAAAGTAGGCAGTTTTGGCTGAAATATCAACCCCGGTCAATTCCCTGTGGAAATGGACATTGGTGGTAACGGGCAACGCTTCCCAGCGCTTTAGCACCAGATCATTAACCGTTTTCACACTGAAAATAGAGGTGGAAGGCGCAAAAAAGTCAACCTGTGAATTATTTTTAACGCCTGATTCATTAAGCCAGTCTGCCACCATAAATGTCATTTTCAGGGGTGCACCGGCACATTTCATGAATGTTGGCGCCAGTGTCATGACGGCACGGCCGCCTTTCTGGCGGAAAGCATCAATAGCTCTCCAGGTATTCGCGGCGGCATCGGGACTATGATAGACACTACCCACGCCATTTTGACCAATAATAGACGTATCCATGCCTTCAATTTCGTCATATTTTAAAACCAGCCCCGTGGCGACAATCAGGTAATCATAATCAAATTTTTTGCCAGAAACAGTTTGGACCTGGTTCAGTTCGGGCTCAAAGCTGGCAACGGCTTCTTGCACCCAATCAACCCCTGGCGGCATTAAACGCTCATTGCGATCACGAACACGTTGGGTTGAATGCCAGATACCGGTTGCCAGCAAGGTATATCCCGGCTGGTAATTATGCTCTTTCTTGGCATCAATAATGGTAATTTTTGCATTGGGAAGCTGCTTGCGTAAACGATGTGCAGCTGCCAGACCTGCCAGGCCACTGCCTGCAATCACAATACTGACGTTAGCCTCTAGTACTGTTTGCGCAGAGGCAAGTTGAGTAGTAGAAATCATGCCAGACATGCCAAGACTGGAGGCTCCCATGATTTTAATAAAATTTCTTCTGGCTGTTGATAACCCTGTCTTGGTGTTAGCCATATTATCTCCTTGGTGATGCTTATGTAAAACATAAAGACCTATTCGCAAATATTATAGGTTGTAACAAAAAATATATCAATATATTTAAACGTATAGATATAAATAATCGTCATGTCACATCTACAAATACGCAAAATCAATTTTTGAGGTGAATCTATCAATTTGCTCAAAAAATCATCAAAAAAGAGGGAATAAAATAAAAAAGAGCCTGTGGATAACTACTAAGAAAGCAGCTTGTGGATAATTTTTGTATGAAAAGTTCATAAGCGACAGGTGAAAATCAGTCTGCCAACTTGTTCAACTTTATCCAAATTCAAAAAGAACAGGAGTAAACAGCAAAATTTTACGGCAATTGATTGAAAAGAAAGGAAATTATAGCGTAAACAGACTTATCCACAGAGTATCTATCTATTAATCATTTATATATAAATAAGTTTAATAACATTAAAGAAAAGCCAAAAAACAGCATAAACACCTGTTTTTCGGCTTTTTCTAAAATTATCTTAAAAATATAAAATTGATCAATAAAAAAGCTGTATTGATCAATTTGGAATATAAATTCAACAATCAATACAGCTTTGAAAAAAATGGTGGCTAAAAATAGCTTATAAAGACAAGAAAAACCTGTTTTTATAATTTTGCAGGTTCAACCCCCGCCGCTTTTGCCGCTTTCCCCCAACTTTCAATTTCCTTTTCAATAAATGCCTGGCTTTCTTGCGGGTTGGCAATAAAAACTTCATTACCAATAGTAGCCAGTTTTGCCTTAAGTTCAGGATCTTGCAAAATTTTATTCATGGTTTTGTTTAATGTCTGGATGGCTTCATCGGGTGTACCGGTTGGCGCAATCAATGCAATCCAGGCAGTGGCATCAAAGTTGGGTATACCCAGTTTATCCAGTGGCTGTACGCCTTCAAAAGCCCGGGCACCGCTTTTATTGGCAACTGCAAATACTTTCAGGCGACCATCCTGAACCAGCGGTTTAATAGCAGGAGCCGCTTCAAACATGACACTGGTATCGCCACCTACCAGACCGGAAACCGCAGCAGTGGCACCCCGGTAGGGAACGTGCAGCAAGCTAAGACCAGTCGCTTGCTTGAACATTTCCATGGTTAAGTGATTGGTTAAGCCAATACCGCCAGAACCATAATTGATTTTGTCCGGATTTTTTTTGATATGCTCAATCAGTTCGGGGACCGTATTTGCCGGAAAATCGTCACGGGTAACCAGAAACAAAGGCACCATGGAAACCATCCCAACAGCCGTGAAATCCTTAACGGGATCATAAGGCAGGTTGGTATAAAGGGATGGGTTAATACCCAGTGGACCCGATGCGGCAATAAGCAAATTATAACCATCGGGTTTGTCACGTTTGGCGGCTTCCACACCAATAATGCCACCGGCACCGCCTTTGTTTTCAACCACAAAAGGCTGGCCCAGTTCTTTTGAAAACTGTTCTGCCAGCAAACGGGCAATCACATCGGTAGTTTGACCGCTTGGATAGGGTACGGTAATACGAACGCTTTTTTCAGGGTAAGCGGCCAATGCCGCACCAGTACTAAGTGTGCAGCCAAGTAAGGCTGAAGCTATAAATTTTTTCATATATTGTCTCCATAAGGAAGAATGAATGAGCTCTTATATTGAATAACATTATTTAATTAAACTTGTGGTTTACTCATTTTCTTTCTGCCACGTGGTAATCAGGCGGAAATTGTTTTCAATATAGAAGTTGTCTGAAGCCGCCAGCAGGCGGTTTGATTTGTCAAAATAAACACGGGTAATGCGTAAAGCCAGGCAATCTGGTTTGAGTTTTAGTGTTTGTATGCCTTGTTCAGGCATATGGCATGCCTCTACTTCCTGGTGTACTTTCACGATTTCCTGATTGAACTCTGTTTTTAAAAGTTCAAAAATACTGGGGTGGTTACCTTTAAGGCGGTTTTTAAGGCTTTTAAAAGCAGGATTCAGGTAAATATGTGAATAGGAAATTAGTAAATCATTCTTGACCAGTTTGCGATAGGCGTGTAGACGGAGCAGTTTTTCGTTAAGTGGTATATGCAGTTGTTGTGCGATGTCCTGATCAGCCTGAATGATTTCATGGGCAAATGGCTCAATCCGGGTTTGTGCGGTATACAGCATAAGGTCATTCATGGAACCAAAGGTTGACACATAGACCGATTGGTTTTGTATGGGGGTTGCCGAATTGACAACCGTACCGGTGCTGGGAGACCGGGTAATCATCCCTTTTTCAGTCAAACGACGGGTTGCCTCACGTACCGTATGCCGACTGACACCGTATAGGGTGCCCAATTGTTCTTCGGTTGGCAAATGACTGCCTACCGGATATTTACCTGATTCAATATCTGTGAGCAAAGTTTGATGCAACCAGGCATAGCGGGGTATCCGCTTGTTGCCAGATTCCCTGGGGGGAGACTTTTTTAGGGGAACAGTTTTTTGTTGCATGGCCGGGCTCTTGATTATCTGGATGGAAGATCCGAATGTAGATTTAATATACGTACAATCATAAATTGTATAAGATAATTGATTTAATTGAATTTAATCAAACCTTATTTATAATGTACGTACAAAGAATCGTAAATATTAATGCCTGTGAAAACAAATTTATATAGGGACAAACATGGCTTTTGATTTAACTGGATATGAAACCATCACAACAGAATTGCATAATGAGCATATTCTGGTGGTCACGCTTAACAGGCCGTCTGCCGGCAATTCCTTAAATACCCAAATGGGCCATGATTTACTGGATTTATGGAATCGCCTGACGGCGGATGCCGGTCCGGTTCGTTGCGTGATTCTGACCGGTGCACAAGAAAAAATATTTTGTGCCGGGGGCGACCTTAAAGAACGCAATGGCATGAGCCGTGAACAGTGGCAAAAGCAGCATGAACTGTTTGAGCGTATGTACTGGACGCTGGTTGATTTGCCGGTTCCCGTGATTGCGGCTGTTAACGGTCATGCTTACGGGGGCGGTTTTGAAATGGCCTTAAGCTGTGACTTTATTTATGTTGGCAGCCATGTCAGGTTTGCTTTGCCCGAAGTTGGCCTGGGTATTATGCCCGGGGCCGGTGGAACCCAAAACCTGCCTCGGGCGATCGGTGAACGGCGAGCCAAGGAAATTCTCATGACCGGTAAACCCTTTACGGCAGAGCAGGCGTTTGAATGGGGGCTGGTTAATAAAGTTTGTGAACCCGCATCTGTTCTTGACGCAGCGCTTGAAACGGCCACGATCATTGCCGGTAATGCCCCGCTTTCGGTAAAACAAATCAAGAAATCCGTACGCTATGGCGGCCAAATGGAATTGCGTACCGCTTATCGCTTTGAAGTGGAAGCCTACAACCATTTGGTTGAAACCGAGGATCGCTACGAGGGCGTGCTGGCTTTTAATGAAAAGCGCAAGCCGGTCTTCAAGGGTAAATAAGCATAATTTTATTCAGGATGAGACAAATGAGTAGTTTGACGCAGGATATTGTTCATTTTATTAGTCAGTTTGATCAATACAAGGTAGATCCAGCGGCGTATCGGCTGGCCAAAATGGGCATTATGGACAGCATGGCTTGCATGTTTGCGGGTAGTGAAGAGCCGGTGGTGCAAATCCTGGAAAAGTATTTTGGCCAGCGGGCAGGCAATGGCCAAACTGATGTAGCGGTGCCTTTTCTTGAACAAAAACACTTACCTCTGGAACAGGCGGCTTGCCTGTGGGCAACCGCAGCGCATGCCCTTGATTATGACGATGTGGCCATGTCGGCGCATCCCAGCACGGTACTGATGCCGGTTGTGATGACGGGGGCCATTCACTTGTCGGCGTCTGGGCAAGCGGTGTTAAATGCCTATATTTTGGGGTATGAGGTGTGGGCCGAGCTGTTTACCCGTGAAAAAGATCCCTACCATATCAAGGGGTGGCATCCAACCGCCATTTTCGGCACCGTGGCAGGGGCAGCCGCCTATGCGTATTTAAGCCGTTTACCCCAGGAATTAATCACCAATGCCTTGGGGATTGCGGCCAGCATGGCCAGTGGGCTGGTGGCCAATTTTGGGACGATGACCAAACCCCTGCATGCAGGACGGGCAGCCAGTATGGCCATAGAAGCAGTAGAACTGGCCCGTGCCGGCATTACCGCCTGCCCGGATATTTTCGAGCACAGGGCGGGTTTCCTGAAAGCCACCTCGCTGGCAGGCAATGTGGATACCCAGACACCCGCCACATTGGGCCAAACCTGGCGGCTGGTGCAGCAGGGACTGAATATCAAGCAATATCCGGTTTGTTATTCCGGTCACCGGGTGATAGACGGCACCTTGGCCATTATCAATAAAGAAAATTTTAATCTTGAGGAAATTACGTCCATTGTCGCCACCATTGGCCAGCCACAGGCATCCATGTTAAGGAATCCATGCCCTGAAACAGGACTTGAAGCCAAGTTCAGTCTTGAATTTGATATTGCCTGCGCATTGCTGGTTCGTAAAGTGGGGCTGGCAGAGCTTAGTGACGATTTTGTCAAAAGGGCAGATCTGCAATCTCTTTATCCGAAAATACGCATCACGATTACCGATGCGCTTGACCCGGCAGATACTGCTTTCGCCTTGCATGACCGGGTTGTTATCGCATTGAAGGACGGGCGGGCATTTGATTCGGGGGATATCCGTTACCCGATTGGACATGCTAATTTACCACTGGATGCCGAAACACTGAAAGCCAAATTCATGGATTGCCTGCAGATCTGGCACAACCATACGGGCCTTGCCGACAAAGCCCAGCCCATGTTTAAGGCGCTGTCCGGGCTGGAGCAGCAGGACAATATGCGCGTCACCCTGGACGGAATTTTTGCCTGAATATGACATGATCAACCTCCTGTCCGTTATGTCCGGAAAGTCTGTTAATGATGAAGAGATTATGACTATGCCTGCTTCAGAACCCCGCGGCCCCCTTAAAGGTATCCGCATTATTGACCTGACATCGGTAGTGATGGGGCCTTTCAGCACGCAGATTCTGGCGGATCTGGGGGCGGATGTTATCAAGGTTGAGTCGCCCGCCGGGGATACCACCCGGAATATGGGTTATTGGCAGCATAAAGGCATGGGCGCCAATTTCCTGCACCTGAACCGCAACAAGCGTTCGGTCATGCTGGATCTTAAAACACAGGAAGGGCGTGAGGCCTGCCTGGCGTTGGTAAAAACCGCCGATGTTTTTTTATACAATGTGCGCCCGCAGGCAATGGCGCGTCTGGGGCTGTCTTATGAGGCGGTAAAGGCTGTTAATCCGCAGATTGTATATGTGGGTGCCTACGGATTTAGCGATAACGGCCCTTATGCCGGCAGGCCGGCCTATGATGATCTTATCCAGGGTATGACGGGTATTCCAGCCCTGTACAGCCAGCATACGGGCTTGCCACCCCGTTATGTACCTCTGACCATAGCCGATCGCATTGTGGGCCTGCAGGCGGGCATTGCCTGTCTGGCAGGCGTACTGGAAAGCCGGCAATCGGGGCAGGGGCAATCAATTGAAATTCCCATGTTCGAAACCATGGCGCAGTTTGTCCTGAATGACCATCTTGGTGGTGCCACATTTGAGCCGGCCAAAGGCGAAATGGGTTATTCCCGTTTGCTGGTGGAACCTCGCAAGCCTTATCAGGCCGCTGACGGCTATGTGTGCGTGATTGTGCATACCGATGGGCACTGGCAGCGTTTTCTGGCTCTGGTAGGGCGGCAGGACCTGCTGGTCGTCGGTTCTGTGTTTGAGTCGGTAGAGTCCCGGGCACGACATGTGAACCAGGTGTATGGTTTTCTGGCCGATGTGGTGCTGGGCAATACCGTTGCTTATTGGGTTGAAGCCCTTTCGGCAGTGGATATTCCGGTTGCCCCCTTGAACACGGTGGAAGACCTTTTGCTTGACCCACATTTGCAGACCACGGGGCAAATAGTAAAACTGGAACATCCCACCGAAGGCAGTTTGCGTACGGTGGCACCAGTGGGCAATTATTCGCGTACGCCGCCCGGTATTTACCGGCATGCACCCAATTTGGGCGAACATACCGAAGAAATCTTGCGTGAAGTGGGTTTTTTGCCCGAATCCAGCCCGCCTTGCGAAACGTAAAATTCAGTCGTGGCGACCTGAATGTGGATGTAAGGGGGTCATTAACATGGCTGGTGATCTGTCATGCGTAAAACTCGGGTCGCAATTGCGGTTAAAATTGTTTTCTTTAAACGGAGAACGATTGCATGAGTGAAAAAATCAGAGTGGGTATTGCCGGTTATGGCAATTTGGGCCGTGGTACGGAACTGGCCATTGCAAAAACACCCGATATGGAATTGGTGGCTGTTTTTACACGCCGTAACCCGGAAAGTGTTTCATTGGTTAACCAGAACGTGCCGGTTCACAAGCTGGATGACATTGGTCAATTCCAGGACAACATAGACGTTCTGGTGTTATGTGGTGGTTCAAAAAGCGATTTGCCCGAACAGGGGCCGGCCCTTTCTGCTTTGTTCAATACGGTTGACAGTTTTGACACCCATGCCAAAATTCCCGAGTATTTTGAAGCCGTTAACAATTCGGCCGAACTGGCCGGCAACACTTCCCTGATTGCCATTGGTTGGGACCCGGGCCTGTTTTCAATTAACCGCCTGTTTGGTGAAGCCATTTTACAGGAAGGCGAAACCTATACGTTTTGGGGTAAGGGCTTAAGCCAGGGGCACTCTGATGCGATACGCCGCTTGCCGGGTGTCAAGGCCGGTGTGCAATACACCATTCCTGTGCCCGAGGCAATGGACAAGGTGCGCAGTGGCTCCATGCCTGTTTTAAGCACCCGTGAAAAACACAAGCGTGATTGCTATGTGGTGTTGGCTGAAGGCGCCAGTGCCAGCGAAGTGGAACAGTCTATTGTGACCATGCCCGATTATTTTGCCGATTATGACACCACGGTTAGCTTTATTACTGAAGAAGAACTCAAGCGCGACCATGCCGCCATGCCACATGGCGGGTTTGTGATTCGCAGCGGTAAAACCGGTGCCGGTACCAACCAGGTGATGGAATATTCACTGGCGCTGGACAGCAACCCTGAATTTACCTCCAGTGTGCTGGTGGCCTATGCCCGTGCGGCTTATAAGCTGAACCAGATGGGGCAAACCGGTGCAAAAACAGCGTTTGATGTGCCACCCGGCTTGTTGTCGCCCAAAAGTGCGGCACAGTTGCGTAAAGAGTTGCTGTAAAGATCCAGCTAAAACCGCTAGCGTAAACATAAATACGCTAGCGGTTTTTTATGTTATTTATGCGGGCAGGGCAATCAGGTTGCGCACTGTTCTGGCGGCTTCTAGTACTTCACCCGCAGTCATGCCAATGGGGCCAATCCCTTGTAATACCAGATAATCGGCAGCGGCACCATGCAGCCAGACGGCACCGGCAATGGCCTGTTCTACCGTTATGCCCTGTGCCAGGCAGGCGCCAATCATGCCTGCCAGCACATCACCGGTACCGGCGGTGGATAAACCCGGGTTGCCGCTATGATTAACTGTGATATCACTTGCAGGGGTACAGATGACCGTTTGATAACCTTTTAACACCGTCCAGGCCGCATATTTGGCAGAAATCTGGCGTGCAGCCTGCTGGCGGTCTTTTTGAATGTCAGCGGTCGTGCAGCCCAGCAGCCTGGCGGCTTCGCTGGGATGGGGGGTGAGTACCAGCGGGGCCTTTTCATGTGTCAGTGAAAAAGCATGTTCGGCCAGCAGGGTTAATGCATCTGCATCCAGTACGATGGGGGCATTGGGGTAACGGTTGAACAGGGTGGTCAGGCAGTTTTGTGCCAGGGGGGTTAAGCCCATGCCACAACCGGCTACCCATACGGTGATATCGTCTTTACCCAGCAGTTTACCGGCTGTATTCAGCATTAATTCGGGCTGTACCGGATCAACCTCAAGGGGTTGGACATCTTGTGAAAAGCCGATATGAACCCGGCCCGTACCCTGTTTAAGTGCGGCACGGGCTGCCAGCAGGGCGGCGCCCACCATGTTTTTGCCTCCGGCCAGAATGCCGAGCGTGCCAAATGTGCCCTTATGGGTGTCAAGCGGGCGGGCACGGCACAGGTCAGGAAAATGTTGTTGGGCAAAACTGGCAATTTCATTAATCATTTAAAGTTAAAATTTATTATGGGTGATTGGATTGCGGAGAAGCATCTGCCGAAAAAACGACATAACTCCAGTGTATGTCATTACGCCCCAGGGTATCGCCTTTATGGACACTATGGTGCAGCAGCTGTAGGCCATGTGCCTTGCCCAATGTAATCACTTCTTCATCGGGAATATCAAACATATGGCGGTCGGGTGGAACCGGGCCGTGGCGCAGGGACAGGGACATCACGCCTTGGGGCAGCAACAGGTTTTTGCAGGCAGTCATGGCGGTTTCCCTTTCTGCGGGGGTAAGGTGCATCCAGACAGCGGTTAGCAGTAGCAGATCATATTTTTTGTGGCTGGCGGTAATCTTGTGCAAGTGTGGCAGGTTGTCGTCAATCCAGTTGATCTGTTCATTGGCATGTAATTGTTGGCCGTGTTCACGCATGCCTGCGGTGGGTTCCACGGCATCTACAAAGTGGCCTGCCCGTGCTAAAGCGGCTGCATCGCGACCGGTACCGGCACCAATATCCAGAATGCTGGCCAGTTTGTCATGAATGGGATAATGGCGTATGACAGGTTTGTGTACTTTTTCAAAGCTGACGCTTTCATAGTCTTTGGCAAATTTTTCAGGCCTTTGTGCATAGCCACGGGTACCGGGAACAGGGGACATAATAGTAAAGTGCTATAAAGAATGTTAAAAAAGATAGGATAATCATAGCGTATTAAAAACTCAGGGAAAAGCATGAAAGATGCAGATGTAATCGTTTCTGTCAGGCAGTTGAATAAAACGTACAAAAATGGCTTCAGCGCCCTTAAAGGGGTGGATCTGGATATTAAACGGGGTGAACTGTTGGCTTTACTGGGCCCCAATGGTGCCGGTAAAACCACCATGATTGGCATTATCACGGGGCTGGTGAATGCCAGCAGCGGTTCGGTGACCGTAGACGGCTATGATATTGGCCGTGATTTCAGGCAGATAAGGCCCAAAATTGGCCTGGTGCCACAAGAGTTGCTGACCGATTCATTTGAAACGGTATGGGCAACGGTTAACTTCAGCCGGGGCCTGTTTGGCAAACCTGCCAATCCCGAACTGATTGAAAAAATCCTGCGGGATTTATCGTTGTGGGACAAACGTAACAATAAAATCCTGAGCCTGTCGGGGGGCATGAAAAGGCGGGTGTTAATTGCCAAGGCCCTGGCCCATGAGCCTGTTTTGCTGTTTCTTGATGAACCCACTGCCGGGGTTGATGTTGAGCTGCGCCATGATATGTGGCGCATGGTGCGAAAGTTACAGGAAAATGGCGTCACCATCGTTCTTACCACGCACTATATTGAAGAAGCTGAAGATATGGCCGACCGTATTGCCGTGATTAATTACGGTGAAATCATGTTGATTGAAGAAAAGGAAAAACTCATGCATCAGCTGGGTAAAAAAGAATTGCATATACAGCTGGATAAGGCCTTAATGTTTATTCCACCTGAACTGGCAAGCTATCAATTAAGCCTGGTTAATGAGGGTAAAACACTGATTTATACCTATGATACGCAACAAGAACATGGCCAGCAGCTTGGTATTGCTTCATTCATGAAAAGGCTGGATCAATTAAAGATTGAGTTTTCTGACCTGAAATCAAAAGAAAGCTCACTGGAAGAAATTTTTGTGAATCTGGTTCGGGAGGCAAAATGAACTGGTACGCCATCAAATCCATTTATCTGTTTGAAATGGCCCGGGCCCTGCGTACCTTAACGCAAAGCATTGTTTCACCGGTATTGTCCACCTCTCTGTATTTTATTGTTTTTGGTGCGGCAATCGGTTCCCGTATGGGTGAAGTGGATGGCGTCAGTTACGGGGCTTTTATTATTCCCGGTCTGGTCATGATGTCTTTGTTAAGTACCAGCATTGCCAATGCCTCGTTTGGGATTTATATGCCGCGTTGGTCTGGCACCATTTACGAGCTGCTGTCGGCACCGGTTTCGTTTATAGAGGTTATCCTGGGTTATGTGGGTGCCGCCGCCAGCAAAACCATTTTACTGGGCCTGTTAATTTTACTAACCGCCCGGCTGTTTGTTGATTATGAGGTTTTGCATCCGATCTGGATGCTGTTTTTTCTGGTGTTAACCGCCGTTACGTTTAGTATGTTTGGCTTTATTATTGGTTTATGGGCCGATGGCTTTGAGAAACTGCAAATCATTCCCCTCATGGTGATTACACCTTTGACCTTTCTGGGCGGTGCATTTTATTCCATCGATATGCTGCCTGAATTCTGGCAGAAGATTGCTTTGCTTAACCCGGTCGTGTATTTGATCAGCGGTTTTCGCTGGAGTTTTTACGGGGTGTCTGATGTCAGCCCGGTGATTAGTTTGACGATGATTGCCGTTTTTTTAATTGTATGCACGGCATTTATTGCGTGGATATTCAAGACGGGATATAGGCTTAAACAGTAGGGTAGGTGTTTACTGGTGGGCATTCCTACGCTGGCGTGAACTGACCCCAATAAGTTGAATAGGTGTCCAACTTTTTTGGGGTCAGTTCAGAGCGAGGAAACAAGGAAGAAAAACCCGTCCTTCTTTTGACGGGTGGGTATTAGCGCTCAGGCAGCTGGTTTCCTTGGCTCTTCCGAAGCCGGTTTTTCTGCGGTTTTGTTGGTATCAACTTCCGCTTCCGGGGCTGTCACGGTTTCAGGGTTAGCGGTAGACGGCACGGTTTCAGCCGACGCCGTGTCGCCCGTGTTACCACTGTCGCTTTGCCCGGCCTCAGGGGTGTCTGAAGCAGGCTGCTTGCCTTCATCTGGCGATTCGTTATTGGGCGTATCGGTGCTAACCAGCTCCACCACTTTGGTACGTGACATCATGCCCAAAAACTGGTCGTTTTCATCGGTTACCGCAACCGGCTGGTTGGACTGCAGCATATGGGTCAGCACGGCATCAAGACCGGTACTGGCCGGCACGCTGACAATATCCCTGACCAGGCTGGAAATATCACGCAGACCACTTCTGACCGCCTGTTCGGCATCATCAAGCTTCAGGATACCGGCAAAGAGATTGCCATCCAGCACGGGGGCGAATTGGTAATCATATTGTTTCATTCTTTCCAGTGCCAGCGCCGGACGCGTGCGCATGGTTAAGGTTAAGCGGGTTTTATTAACCGCATGCCCGGCATTCAGGATTTTGCTGCGGTTAACGTCATGCAGGAAGGCTTCCACATATTCATTGTTGGGCGAGAGCAGGATATCTTCAGGCGTGCCTTCCTGGATCAGTTCACCATCTTTTAAAATGGCAATCCGGTTGCCCAGGCGCAGCGCTTCATCAAGGTCGTGGGTAATGAACACAATGGTTTTGTTCAGGCGCGATTGCAGTTCCAGCAGCTGGTTTTGCATTTCCCGGCGAATGAGGGGGTCAAGGGCGGAAAAGGCCTCGTCCATGAGCAAAATTTCAGCATCGGTGGCCAGGGCGCGGGCCAGGCCTACCCGTTGCTGCATACCACCCGACAACTGGTTCGGATACTGGTTTTCAAAGCCGGCCAGGCCAACCTGTTCAAGCCAGTAGCGGGCGGTTTCCTGGGCTTTTTCTTTGCTGACACCCTGGATATTCAGGCCGTAGGCGGCATTTTCCAGGGTGGTTTTATGGGGCAGCAGGCCAAACCGCTGGAACACCATACTCATGGTTTTTTGGCGGAATTTTTCCAGCTCTTTCTTGCCCAGGGTCGTGACATCGGTACCGTCAACCAGGATTTGGCCGGCGGTAGGCTCTATCAGGCGGTTGAAATGCCGGATCAGGGTTGATTTACCAGACCCGGACAGGCCCATAATAACGTAGATACTGCCCTCTTCAATGTTCAGGGAGATATCTTTCAGGCCCAGGGTATGCTTGCTTTTAGCCAGCAACTCTTCTTTGCTCATGCCCTGTTTAACAGCCTCAAGCCATTTTTCAGGGTGCTTGCCGAAGATTTTATAAATATTTTTTACTTCGATTTTATTCATCGTGCACCTCTGATTTGTTTGCGTTTTCCGTAAGATTGGGTAATACGGTCAAAAATGACAGCCAGAATGACAATACCCAGACCAGCCAGTAAACCGCGACCCACTTCAAGACGGTTAATACCCAGCAAGACTTCATAACCCAGGCCACGGGCGCCAATCATGGAGGCAATAACGACCATAGACAGTGCCATCATGGTGGTTTGGTTAATCCCGGCCATAATATTGGGCAGGGCCAGTGGAATTTGTACCCCAAAAAGCTGTTGGGTGCTGGAAGCCCCGAAGGCACGGGAAGCCTCCAGTACTTCGGCATCAACCAGGCGAATGCCCAGGTCGGTTAAACGGATAACCGGTGGCACGGCATAAATAACGGTGGCAATAATGGCCGGAATTTTACCCAGGCCAAACAGCATCACGACGGGAATAAGATAAACAAAGCTGGGCATGGTTTGCATGATGTCCAGGGCGGGAAGCATGACCGAACGGAAACGGTTGAATTTGGACATGAGAATACCGATGGGAATACCAATAATAATGGAAATTCCGGTCGCCATGATCATGAGTGACAGGGTTTGCATGCCGGCATCCCATAGCCCCATAGCACCCAGTAAGAAGAGCATCGCACCCATGCCCAGGCTAAAGGCAATGCGACGGCTCATGCCATAGGCAATTAGCATGGTGACAATAATGATGCTCCACCATGGGGCATTGCGTAATAATTGTTCAAGCCATACCAGCGCGGCCAGAATGGGTTCGGACATGCGGTTTAAGCCATCGGCGTAGTTGATGACCAGATAATCGACAAAGCCGTCAATACTGTTACGCACATTGCGCGCGGAAATGATTTCGGGGAACATATAAGATCCGTTTTTTTAATTAATGATGTGACAAGCCGCAACCTTTTTCCTGTAGGGGAAAAAGGCCGGGAGTCGCTATGTTTTTATACTAACGGGTTATATTACAGTGAATGCTGGACGCGTTTTGCGACGTCTTCAGGCATCCATTTTGTCCATGTGTCCGCATGCTTTTTCAGAAACCAGATGGCAATTTCTTGTGAATCATCACCGGTTTCTTCCATGTGGGCCAGCGTGGCATTCATGACGCTTGAAGGGATACTCACTTTAGAGAAGAACTCGGCCAGTTGAGGAGCATTTTTGGCAAATTCCACGTTAATGCCTGTAAATACCTTGTCTTCGGGATAGCTGGAAGGTTGTGGATTCTCGCAGTCAACGCCAGTCAGACATTGGAATTTTTCTTTATCATAGGGAGGCATTTCAAGCTTGACCAGATCAAGTGAGCCAACTAGCGGGGTTGGAGACCAGTAGTAAAAAACAATATCCTGTTTGCGTTTATAAGCAGACATAATGGCGGCTTTTTGTGCTGCACCCGTGCCGGGAGAGTACATATTAAAGCTGTCTTCAAGGGCGTATGCTTTATGCATGTTATTGACAACAATTTCACAACCCCAACCGGCGGGGCAACCATAAATGCGGCCCTTGGATGGGTCTTCAGGATCTTTGAACTTGTCTTTGTAGTTGATCAAATCAGCTGCTGATTTCAGGTCAGGATATTTTTCTGCCGTGTATTTGGGAATGAACCAGGCTTCTTGGCCCGAGAAAACATTACCGATGGCTTTGACTTTGCCTGTTGCCTCGGATTTTTTCCAAGGGGCATAATTGGCATTGGGCCAGACTTCGGGCTTGACATCCAGGTCGCCGCGTTCCAGGGCAGCCATGGCTGCCAGGGTTTCGGTAGGCAGGATATCGGTTTTGCAACCATAACCTTTTTGCAGGATATAGCTTTCTACTTCGGCCAGGATGAGATTGGATTCCCAGGTCATGCCACCGATATTGACAGGACGGTTAACTTCACATTGAGGGGTGTCAGCAGCCTGGGCAGATTGGGCCAGGCCCAGGATAGCCAGGGAAAAAATACTTGCTGAGATGAGTTTATTAGGTTTAAGCATGGCGCTAAGCCTCCTTAAGTGTCGCAGGTTACTAAGTAATAACTGTGCTTGCCAAAGAGGGTGTGCGGAAAACGGCGTTGCCGTCGATACATACCAACATTAATTGAAGGGTGAAATAAACTTACCCATTGACAGGTTAAATCATGTGATTTTTACATGATGAACACAATTTGAAAAAAATAAATTTTATTAAGACCGCTAGTTTAACAAAAATAACCATATTTATCAAATGTTTCCGTTCGATAGTTTTTATTTTATATATAAATGAATAATTATTTAATATTTAAAATTATTTGATTTATTGGTTTTTTATTGAATAAATATGTGACAAATTTCTTATGGAAAAATGTTTTTCCTGTCAATTTTTCAATGAAAAATTTTTCTTTTCAAATTTCAGGTACCAGCAGTACCGTTTACACTAAAAAAGGGAAATGTGATTGGCTGAATCGTATCTGCTTGTACCTGGCAGGATTGGTCTTAACAAAAAGCCAAATTAAGCTATGATTAGGGGGCAGGAGGACGGGAAAAATCGGATTTCGGCTCTTATCAATCAAACATACGCCAAATAAATTTTATGGGTACCGATAATAAAATTCTTTTCTTTGGAGATACGCATGGTGGGTTTGATCATTGCGCTGATATTGTCAGGCAAATCAGACCACAGGCCATTGTGTTTCTGGGAGATATACAAACCCCGTATCCGTTTCACGAGCAGTTGGCCAATATTATCAAGCTGACTGAAGTCTGGTGGATTCATGGCAATCATGATACCGATACCGAACAGCAATACGATAACCTGTTTCTTTCCGAACTGAAACACCGGAATTTAAGCGGTCGTGTCTGCGAGGTGGCTGGCGTGCGGATTGCCGGTTTGGGGGGTGTTTTTCGCGGAAAAATCTGGGACCCAGCCAAATCCGGCTGGAATTTTTATTCTCCTGAAGAATTTATCGCCAAGGGTGGTTTTCGGGCCGCCTGGCGAAATGGCGTGAATTTACGGCACCGTAGCAGCATTTTTCCTTCTGAGTACGAGGCCCTGTTAAAAGAAAAAGCCGATGTACTGGTGACACATGAGGCGCCCTCATGCAACCGTTTCGGCTTTCAGGTGCTTGATAGTCTGGCCCGCCATTTGGGCGTGCAAACGCATTTTCATGGGCATCATCATGATAATTACAATTACAGTGCTCATTACGCCCGTATGGGTTTTCGCACCTATGCGGTGGGTTACCGGGGCGTAACAGCCCTTGATGGCCGCATCGTACGGCCCGGTGAAATGGACGGGCAGCATGAAAACCGGGTGGCCAGAATATGAAGCGGCAGTTTTCACCTTGACATTACAGCCATGGGAAGGTTTAAGTTAAGCATGTATGTTCAACCTTGTTTAAACAATAGGAAGCAATCATGGAAAAAGAACTGGAATTTAATGTAGATGGGATGACTTGTGGCAATTGTGTTGCGCATGTCAAGAAAGCGGTAGAGGAAATCAACGGCGTAGAGGCCGCCCAGGTTAGTCTTGAAGAAAAAAAGGTGAAAATCCGTACGAACGGGCAGGTTAACCCGGCGCAAATCAGGGAAGCAATTGAAGAAGCCGGCTATGATGTAGTTTGAAAAAACAGTCAATAGAACAATATGAAAACGCCCGTTACCGGACGGGTGTCCGTGTGGCAGGGCGTTTTCAGGCCAGTACAGGCCGTTTGTTGCCTTGGTTAACTGCTTAAAACAGGCGGGTTAATTCCAGTAACGGCGGTTGTCCCGGTTCCTTCGGTTATCCCTGTATCGGCGGTCATTATCGTAACTGCGCCGGTAGTATCTATCATCACGATCGCGGCTGCGGCGATATGAACGGTCATCATCGCGGTAAAGCTGGTTGCCAATGAGGCCACCAAGCGCTGCACCACCCACCGTAACCAAAGGATCTCCTTCAGAAACAACAGCACCGGCCACACCACCCAATGCGGCACCACCAATGGTGGCGGTTGTACGCTGGTTACCACTGTAGCCATAACGATCGTAGCCGGCACATCCGGTAATGGCCAGGCTAAACAGGCCAATCAAAATAATGCGGCTTTGGCTTTTGAGGTTCATTATCAACTCCTTGCAATGTCAAACTATGTCAAGTCCATCATCTCAAATGCAAGGGTGCCAGACTGTTATTGTCAGCAACAGTTGTTTCTATACTTGGCTATTACGCTTTTTGGAAACCTATTGAAAAAACAAGAAAAATTAGTAGGTTGCTGATTATGCCGATTATTCCGTTTCCATGGGAAATTGCATGAATAGCGCTTTTCCCATGGAAGGATTGAGATAGTTATCCAGGAAGCCTTCTTCCTGGTATAACTGGCGTGCTACTGTATTGCCGTCCAGGACTTCAAGGGTAATTTTGCAACAACCCAGGTTTTTGGCCAGTTGCTTAACCCGGGCAAGCATGAGTTTGCCAATACCCTGGCCACGGTAAGGCTTTAATACCGCAAAATCATGAATATTAAGCAGGGGTTTACAGGCAAAGGTGGAAAAGCCTTCCATGCAAAGGGCAATACCGGCCGGCTGTTGCTGGCGGAAGGCCAGAATCGTGTAAATATTGCTGCGTTTTTTCAGGGAGGCAATCAGGTTTTTCTGTACATGGGCTGATAATTCCTGTGCACCACCGGTAGGGCTGGAGGCGTAATCATTCAAGACAGTTAATATTGCCGCAGCGTGAGCCGGGTTTTCCAAATCGGCAATAATGAGGTCAATCATGCGTATTCCTTACTTTTATTTAATTTGGGTGTATTTCAAATCGATATAGCCAACGGGATGACGCAGTATTCCACTGATATTATCTTTTTGCAGATAAATTTGATTATAGAAAAAAAGCGGAAAAATGGGCATGTCGTCAAACAGGATCTTTTCAGTCTGCAAAAGCATGTCCCAGCGTTTTTGGGCGTCGGGTTCGGTGTTGGCCTGGCCAATCAGCCTGTCGTATTCGGGGTTGGTCCAACCGGTACGGTTCATGGATGAATCGCTCAGGAAGCTTTCCAGCGAATTGTAAGGGTCGGCATAATCATTAACGAAAGAACTGCGGGAAAATTGCAGTTCAAGGCCGCGTTGTTTGGCATAAAAAACCTTGCTTTCGATGCTTTGCAGCTGGATATCCACACCCAGGACTTCCCGGTACATGTTTTGCATGGTTTCGGCAATTTTCCGGTCGCTGGGGTTGTTAATATAGCTAAGCGTTACAGGGGGCAGGGTGCGGTAGTTTTCAGCGGCCATCCCCTTGGCAAGATGCTGTTTGGCGGCTTCGGGGCTGGTATTTAACAGATGGCCGTTTTCTTCACGGAAATCGTTGCCATTGGGGCCGGTAAAACCCGGTGCCACAAAACCGTAAGCGGCCTGGCGTCCTTGTTTGGTGACATATTTCACAATGTCATCCTGGTTGATGGCCAGGGCAAATGCCTTGCGGATATCCGCATTCTGGAAAGGCGGCATTTGGGTATTGAACCTGAAGAAATAACCCCCTGCCTGCGGCACATTCCTGAAGTCTTTATGGTCTTTGACTTTGTCATACAGGGCAGAGGGCAAGGGGGAAGGCGTCATGTCCAGTTCGCCGGTACGGTACATTTGGTACGAGGTATTCGGGTCATTGACCATGGCAAAGTCGATGGCGTCAATGTGCACATTGCCAGCATCCCAATAATGCGGGTTTTTTTCAAAACGCATGCTTTGCGCATGTTTCCAGTCTTTCAGCAAAAAAGGCCCGTTGCCTACATAGGTTTTGGCTTCGGTATGCCATTTAGGGTTGGCGTTGGCTACTTTTTGGTTAAGGGGGGCAAAGTTGGGGTTGGTAATAATATTAAGGAATGACACATTGGGCGCTTCTAGTGTGACTTCCAGGGTGTGGTCATCAAGTGCTTTAAGGCCCAGGTCTTGGCCTTTGCCTTCATTGAAGGCTTTGGCACCGGCAATGGGATAAGCCAGAAACGCAGCCGGCGAGGCGGTTTCGGGATTGAGCATGTGGGTCCAGCCATAAACAAAGTCATGGGCGGTTAACGGATCGCCATTGGACCATTTGGTATTGGCACGCAACGTGAAGGTATAGGTTTTGCCATCGTTGGAAATTTGCCAGCTTTCGGCGGTGGCCGGGGCGGCCAGATGGTTGTCATCCAGCCTGACCAGGCCTTCAACCAGATTGTTAAGGGGCTCCCATGAAATCAGATTGAAACCGGCGGCCGGATGCAGCGAGGTGGGCTCTTCGGTATTATTCAGGCGCAATACTTTTTCGGCAAAAGCGGGGCCAGACAGGGCAAAACCCAGAACCGTCACCAGACAGGCAGCCAACAGTTTTTGTTTCATAAGAATCCTTCAATAAGCAGTTGCGTGATGGCCCGTTTTGCTTTACAGGCAGGCAGATAAATTACTACGGGTGCGCAAGTCTTGCAACCAGCACAGGCTTTGTTGAGTGTGACTGATTGTAGTCAGTTTGGGGGGCACTTTGTTGCAAACTACCAGGGCATGGGGACATCGCGGGTAAAAACTGCAGGCCGGTGGGGGTGAAAACAGGTCAGGCGGCTGGCCCGGAATGGGACGCAGGCTTTCGCGCGTCATGTCCAGTCTTGGGACCGATTGCAGCAGGCCCTGGGTATAAGGGTGTTGCGGATGATAGAAAATATCCCGCTGGGACCCCGATTCTACGCATTGCCCGGCATACATGACGGCGACTTGGTTGGCAATTTGCGCCACCACGCCCAGATCATGGGTGATCAGGATGATGGCAATACCGGTGGCGGCCTGGATCTGGCTGAACAAGTCCAGGATTTGCGCCTGAATGGTCACGTCCAAGGCAGTGGTGGGTTCATCGGCAATCAGCAGTTCGGGTTCGCACATTAAGGCAATGGCAATCACCACGCGCTGGCGCATGCCGCCCGATAACTGGTGTGGATACTGGCCCAGCCTTTCGTGCGGATTGGCAATACCCACCAGGGACAGCATTTGTTCGGCTTTGCGCCTGGCGTCATTAGGCGCAAGGTTTTGATGCCTGATGACGCCTTCGGTCAATTGTTCGCCGATGGTCAGGGTGGGGTTAAGGGCTGTCATTGGGTCCTGGAAGATCATGGCAATCCGGTTGCCCTGCAACTGGCGCATGGCTTTGGCATCCAGATCCAGCAGGTTTTGTCCTTTGAACAGGATTTCACCCCGAGTGATTTTAGCGGTTTGTTGGGGTAGCAGCCCCATGATCGCGTTGCAGGTAACCGATTTGCCGCAGCCCGATTCACCCACAATAGCCAGGGTTTGGCCGGGGGGCACGGCAAGCGACAGGTCACGCACGGCATGAATGTGTCCGCCATGGGTACGGAACTGGATTGAAAGATGTCGAATTTCAAGCAAGGGAAGTGTATTCATGGCTATTTCTTCAGTTTTGGATCCAGGGCATCCTGCAGGCCATCGCCCAGTACATTGAAGGCAAACATGGTGAGGGAAATGAACAGGGCCGGGAAAAACAATTGCCACCAGTCACCCGATAAAATAACGGGCAGGGCATCATTGGTCATGACGCCCCAGCTGGCATGGGGAGCTTGTATGCCCAATCCCAGGAAGCTTAAGAAAGCTTCCGCAAAAATCGCGCTGGGTACGGTGAGGGTCATTTGCACAATAATGGGGCCCATGGTGTTGGGCAACAGATTCTTGCGGATAATGCGGCCGGGGCTGGCTCCGAAGGTTCGTGAGGCAGTGACAAACTCAAGGTTTTTAAGTTGCAACACCTGGCCGCGCACAATGCGTGCCATGCTGATCCAGCCGGTAATAGTCAGGGCAATAATAATGGTTAACAGGCTGGGCTTCATGACGACCATTAACAGGATGACCATCAGCAAATAGGGCAGGCCATACAGGATTTCAACAATACGCATCATGACGGCATCGGTTTTGCCGCCTTTCAGGCCGCTGTATCCACCGTATGCAACCCCAATCACAAAATCAATCAGGGCCGCCATGAATCCGACAAACAGGGAGATCCGGGCGCCCTGCCAGGTTCGTGTAAATACATCGCGGCCCAGATCATCGGTGCCAAACCAATGTAGGGCTGAAGGGGGCAGGTTTTGGTTTCTAAGGTCCTGGGCGGTGGCGGAATACGGGGAGAACAGGGGAGCAAAAATGGCCATGCTGACCAGGGCCAGCAAAAATACCAGTCCAAGCATGGCCAGTTTATTGCGTCGCAGGCGTTGCCAGGCATCCTGCCAGTAGGAAACATAAGGGCGTTCAATCGTATTGTGGAGATCGCCGGTATTCCTGATGGCCGGTTGCAGCCATTCGGGTGGGAAAAGGTCTTGCTCGTGCGGCTTCATGCTTGCCCCTTGTGATGATGAAGCCGTATGCGGGGGTCTAGCAGGCAATAGGCCATGTCAACCAGAAACAGCATGAAAACCAGAATGGTACTGTAGAAAACGGTGGTGCCCATAATAACGGGATAGTCCCGGGTGCTGATAGAGTCGATGAAATAGCGGCCCATACCGGGAATGGCAAAAATCTTTTCGATCACGAACGTGCCGGTTAAGATGGACGCCATCAGGGTGCCCAGCAGGGTAACCACCGGCATTAAGGCATTGCGTAAGGCGTGCCGGATAACCACCCGCATGGGTGACAGGCCTTTGGCACGGGCCATTTTGATGTAGTCTTGCGTAAGCGTTTCAAGCATGCTGGAACGAATTAGCCGGGCAATAATAGCCATGGGGGCGGTGGCCAGTGCAGCCACAGGCAATACCATATGCATGGGGGTGCGCCAGGTGGCGGCCGGAAACCAGCCCAGATTGACGGCAAATTCCTGGATCAGCAGGGTGGACAGCACGAAATTGGGGATGGAAATGCCCAGTACGGCAATACCCATGCACAAGTGGTCAAGCAGGCCATTATGGTGCAGCGCAGCCATGACGCCCAGCACCAGGCCGGAAACCAGGGCAATGCCAATGGCCCATAAGCCCAGTTCGAATGAAACCGGAAAACCGCGACCAATTAATTCATTGACGGTGGTGTCGGGGCTGGCAATAGAGGGCCCGAAATTGAAGGTGGCAATGGATTTCAGGTAGCTGAAATACTGGATGTACAGGGGCTGGTCAAGCTGGTGGAAGGCACGCAGGTTTTCTTGCACGGCGGCGCTGGTTTGCCGGTCTTGCTCAAACGGAGAGCCCGGAATCAGGTGCATCAGGATAAAGGTGAGCGAGGCGATGATAAAGATCGTGCCAATCATGAGCAGGAATCGTTTGATGACGTAATTTTTCATGTTAACGATTTCCTTCGGCTATCAGGTGGCAGGCGGCAAAATGACCGGGCGCGTGTTCTTGCCAGACAGGGGGCTGTTGCCGGCAAATAGCCTGTGCCTGCGGGCAGCGGGTATGAAACACACAGCCGGCGGGCGGGTTGATGGCACTGGGCAGTTCACCCTTGAGCAAAATACGTTGGCGTTTTTTTTCCAGGTCGGGATCGGGAACCGGAATGGCAGAAAGCAATGCCTGTGTATAAGGGTGCAGGGGGTTGGCATACAGCTCATGGCTGCTGGCCAGTTCAGCCATCTGGCCCAGGTACATGACGCCGACCCGGTCTGACAAGTATTTCACCATGGCCAGGTCATGCGCAATAAACAGGTAGGTTAGTTTTTTATCCTGTTGCAGGCGTTGCAACAGCAGCACGATCTGGGCCTGGATTGAGACGTCCAGGGCTGAAATCGGCTCATCGGCAATGATGATGTCCGGTTCAAGGGCCAGTGCACGGGCAATGCCCACCCGCTGGCGCTGCCCACCCGAGAATTCATGCGGATAGCGATGGGCGTGGGCGGGGTTCAGGCCCACTTCTTCAAACAGGCGGTTAATGTGTTGACGCAGGTCATTTTTGTTTTTGTGAACCCGGTGAATTTCCAGCGGTTCGGCAATAATTTCAAAAATGGTGGCGCGCGGGTTAAGCGAGGCGTAAGGATCCTGGAAGATCATCTGGATCTGGCGCTGTCTGGTTTTGTTTTCTTGTGCGCTGGCTTGGTGGATGTCTTTGCCATGAATGTAGACCTGGCCCGCAGTTGGCGGGTACAGGCCCATGATGGTGCGTCCAACCGTGGATTTGCCGCAGCCCGATTCTCCTACCAGGCCAAAGGTTTCCCCTTTATGGATATCAAACGAAACACCATTCAGGGCCTTGACGGTTTGATGTCTGTTGAGGGGGAAATGTTTTTTGAGCGCCTGGACCGATACCAGCGGCAGCTTATTGTTCTTATGAATGGCCATGACAATGAAATAAAAAAGTCTTGTTGGGACGATTTTAACAGCAATGCCGGCATAAACCCATGCGCTGGCGCAGGGATAAGGGTTAGGCCGGATCGTTTTTTTGCATGGCCAGGTGCATGACCGGACGGGTCAGCAAGGCATAGAGGCCAGCCAGGGTAGCGCAGGCGATGCAGAGCCAGGACAAATGAGTGCTGACATAAAGCCATTTGAACGCCTCGATGCTGAGGGCGGACATGAACATCATGATCAGGCTCATGGCACCGGCCACCACGCCTTTGGGGGCCGTTGAGGAGAGCAGGGTAAGGCGGTACAGGACCGCAAAACTCAAGCCTTGGGCAAAAGACAGCAGGCTCATGCCCAGAATCAGGCCGGTCAGGGTAAAGGCAGGCAGCAGGCCGGCCAGCAGCAGGCTAAGCCCGCCCAGAAAAACCAGGGGTAGCGCGTAATAGACAGTTTGGCCAAGCGGCACTTTGCCAGACAGGCGGGCCAGGGCCAGGTTGCCCAGGATCAGGCAGGCAAAAATGGGAATCTGGGATTTGGCATAGCCCAGGTTGTCCAGGCCCAGGTCTTTAACCAGAAAAACCGGAGACAGTCCGATCCAGACCAGCATCGGTAACCCGATAATGGGACTGAACAGGGCCAGCCGCATGAATGTTGGGTTGCGCAAGGTGGTTTTGTAGTGGGCCAGGACGGTGCTGATGGATTCTTTGGGGGTGTTAAGGTTGACGGTTTCCGGCATGTGGCGGAACAGGCCAATCAGGCTCAGGCAGCTAATGCCGGCAATCAGGATGAAGCCCCAGTGCCAGGACACATAGCTGATGAGGGCGGCACCGGCCAGCGGACCCAGCAGGGGGGCGATAAGTGCAATATTGGCCATGAGTGCCATGACTTTAATCGCCGTGCTTTCCCGAAAGGCTTCCTGGATGCTGACATAACCCACTGCCCCGATAAAGCAGTGTGACACGCCCTGCAGCAGGCGCATGAGCATGAAGCTTTCAATATTGACGCTGAACAGGATCAGGATATTGGTGATGGCGTAATACAGGGTGCCGGCCAGCATGACCCGGCGCCGGCCATACCGGTCTGACAGGGGGCCGATCAGCCACATGAGGAGGGCACCACCCAGGATATACAGTGACATTGAGGAGGCGACCCAGCTGTCATCCACCTTGAATTCATGCGTAATGGTGAGCATGGCCGGTTGCACCAGGTCATTGCCAATATAAACCGCAAATTCAAAAAGAACCAGTGCCACTGGAAACCAGATCAGGTCCCGTTGATGTTTTTTAGTGTGGGCGGATGTCATGAGTGGGGGGAGCTAAGGGTTTGGTGAATGATAGGGATTTTGCTTGAACGACAAATAGTGCCGCAATCCTTGTATTGGGTATTTAATTGGTATTGCGTATTTCGTGAAGGAGTATAGCAGCTTGAATACAGTGAGCTGTATGTTTTTTGCTTATATTAATGCATGAACAGATTATTAAACAGTCAGGTTAAAAAATCTATACATGATTAAACATTAGTATGTTACGTTAGAAAAAAATCAATCATAAAAAAATCAAAAAATTGATGGATACCGTTTTTTATTTATAAGCAATAAGGAGGTATGTGGTGCGTATTGGTATACCTAAAGAAAGCATGCAGGGGGAGACCCGGGTGGCGGCAACGCCAGCAACGGTTGAGCAGCTGCAAAAGCTGGGTTTTGAAGTCATGATAGAGCATTCGGCTGGCCAGTTGGCCAGTTTTGATGATCAGGCTTATATAAAGGCCGGGGCACAAACAGGCACACGGCAAGAAGTCTGGCGCTCAGACCTGGTTTACAAGGTCAACGCCCCCACCGATGAAGAAATAGCCCTGCTTAAAGAAGGCAGCACGCTGGTCAGTTTTATCTGGCCGGCACAAAATCCCGAACTGGTACAACAGCTGGCTGGCAACAAGATTAACGTTCTGGCCATGGATATGGTGCCACGTATTTCGCGGGCCCAGTCCCTGGATGCCCTGTCTTCCATGGCCAATATTGGCGGTTATCGCGCTGTTATTGAAGCGGCCCACCAGTTTGGCCGTTTCTTTACCGGGCAGATTACGGCTGCCGGCAAGGTGCCACCCGCCAAGGTGCTGGTGATTGGTGCCGGGGTGGCTGGCCTGGCTGCCATTGGTACAGCCGGTTCTTTAGGGGCCATTGTGCGTGCCTTTGATACCCGCCTTGAAGTGGCCGAGCAAATTGAATCCATGGGTGGGCAGTTCCTGAAACTGGATTTTGGTGATGAAAGCGGTTCGTCGTCAGACGGCTATGCCAAAACCATGTCCGAGGAATTCATCCGTGCTGAAATGGCCCTGTTTGCCGAACAGGCCAAGGAAGTGGATATCATTATTACCACTGCCTTAATTCCCGGCAAGCCGGCGCCCAAGCTGATTACCCGTGACATGGTGGACAGCATGAAACCGGGCTCAGTCATTGTGGACATGGCTGCCGCTGCCGGTGGTAATTGCGAATATACCCGTGCGGGCGAAGTCTTCGTGACCGATAACGGCGTCAAGATAGTGGGCTACACTGATTTACCCGGTCGCCTGCCGGCCCAGTCTTCGCAACTGTACGCTACCAACCTGGTTAATTTAAGCAAATTGCTGTGCAAGGAAAAAGACGGCCAGATTGATATCAACCAGGAAGATGTGGTGTTGCGCAACATGAGCGTGATTACCCAGGGTGATATTAGTTTTCCGCCCCCGGCCATCAGTGTCTCGGCAGCACCTGCCGCCGCCAGGCCGGTTGTCGCAGTCAAAAAGGCCGAACCGAAATCTGCCCGTTTCAAGCTGGGGGTACTGGCCGTACTGCTTGTGCTGTTTGGCCTGGCCGGTGCCTGGTCACCCCCCGAGTTCCTGGCTCACTTTACCGTCTTTGTCCTGGCTTGCGTGGTGGGTTACTACGTGGTCTGGAACGTAACCCATTCCCTGCATACACCGCTTATGTCGGTGACCAATGCCATTTCGGGCATTATTGTGGTGGGCGCCCTGCTGCAAATTGGTCATGGCAACGGGCTGGTCAGTGTACTGGCATTTATTGGTATTCTGATTGCCAGTATTAATATCGCAGGTGGTTTCCTGGTGACACAGCGCATGCTGAAAATGTTCAGAAAAGACAAGGGTGAATAATATGTCTCAAGGTTTGGTTATGGCGGCATATATTATTGCCGCATTGTTATTTATTGCCAGCTTGGCCGGTTTGTCAAAACAGGAAACTGCCCGCAATGGCAATACATTCGGGATCGCCGGGATGGCGATTGCCTTGCTGGCCACCATTTTCAGCCAGAACGTAGAAGGTCTGGTCTGGATTATCGTTGCCATGGTTATTGGTGGTGCCATTGGCATGCGGCTGGCGCAAAAAGTTGAAATGACACAAATGCCCGAGCTGATTGCCATGTTGCACTGCTTTGTGGGGCTGGCAGCGGTTTTTGTGGGCTACAACAGCTATATCACGGCCGACAGCCATGGTACGGTGTCTGCCGCCATGCAGAATATTCACCTGGGTGAAGTCTTCCTGGGCGTGTTTATTGGTGCGGTAACCTTTACGGGTTCCATCGTCGCTTTTGGTAAACTGCGCGGTTCCATCAGTTCCAAGGCCTTAATGCTGCCACATCGTCACAAACTGAATGCACTGGCCTTGCTGGTGTCATTCCTGCTGATGTGGCAATTTATTGCTTCGGGTGGTTCAACCTTTGCCCTTATTCTCATGACCCTCATTGCCCTGGCATTTGGCTGGCATTTGGTGGCTTCCATCGGGGGTGCCGACATGCCGGTGGTGGTATCCATGCTTAACTCTTATTCGGGCTGGGCGGCGGCCGCTGCCGGTTTCATGCTGT
>JAVESC010000140.1:0-5302 GCA_034006805.1 Advenella sp. | reverse complement strand
GTTCGACAAAGGTCAGGAAGTCACCACGGGACAGCAAGAGCGCGCGGCGAAAGTTTTCTTCCATCATCGGGCCCAACACCAGACCCAGCAGCAAAGGCGCGCCTTCACATTTGAGCTTGGTCCAGATGTAACCGATGATGCCGAAGATACCCATGACATAAATATCAAACACGTTGTAGTTCAATGAATATACGCCAATGGTACAAAACAGCAAAATAGCCGGGAACAGGACACGGTAAGGCACCTTCAGCAGCTTGACCCACAAGCCAACCAATGGCAGGTTCAGGATCACCAGCATCAGGTTACCAATCCACATAGAGGCAATCAGGCCCCAGAACAACTCAGGGTGACTGCTCATGACCTGTGGACCAGGCTGAATGTTGTGAATGGTCATGGCACCCACCATTAAAGCCATTACCGCGTTACCGGGAATACCCAGTGTCAGCAATGGAATAAAGGAGGTTTGTGCCGCCGCGTTGTTGGCAGACTCGGGGCCAGCCAGACCGGCAGGGTGACCCTTGCCGAAACGCTCCGGATTACGGGACATTTTCTTTTCAAGGGTATAAGAGGCAAAAGAAGACAATACCGCACCACCACCGGGCAAAATACCCAGGGCAGAACCCAGCAAAGTACCACGCACCACAGCCGGGGCGGCTTCCTTGAACTCCTGTTTATTGGGATACAGGCTACCGATTTTATCCGTGATATCAACGCGGTTTTCTTTTTGCGCCAGGTTGTTCATGATTTCGGCCAGTCCGAAAACACCCATGGCCACCACGGCAAAGTCAATACCGTCCTGCAGTTCGGGAATGCCAAAGTCAAAACGGGCTACACCCGAGTTCACGTCGGTACCCACCATACCCAGCAACAAGCCCAGGATGATCATGCACACCGCTTTGGGCAGGGAACCGGAAGCCAGTACCACGGCACCAATCAGGCCCAGCACCATCAGGGAGAAGTATTCGGCCGGACCGAACTTGAAGGCGACTTCAGCCAGGGGTGGCGCAAAAGCGGCCAGCAAAACAGTAGCAAAACAGCCGGCAAAGAAAGAGCCCAGGGCCGCAATGGATAACGCAGCACCCGCACGACCGTTCTTGGCCATCTGGTGCCCGTCAAGAACGGTAACCACCGCCGAGGTTTCCCCCGGCAAGGCGACCAGAATGGCGGTGGTTGAACCACCATATTGGGCACCGTAATAAATACCGGCCAGCATGATCAGACCGGCGGTAGGCGGCAGAATATAAGTAAGCGGCAACAGCATCGCAATAGTGGGCACGGGGCCAATGCCCGGCAACACACCAATCAGGGTACCCAGCAAAGCGCCCAGAAATGCATAGGTCAGGTTTTCCATGGTAAAAGCCACGGAAAACCCCAGGGACAAGTGTTCAAGTAATTCCATCATGATTATTTGCTCCCTTTAATTTTTTTAATCAAAATGATAACGCCCACAATGACCGACAGGGGGATAATGATCATTGCATAGGTGGGCCACTCGGCAAAGGGAACCGGCCACAACGGGAAGATCAGGCCCAGGCCTTTGACAAAAGCCAGCCAGGTAAAGATAACCAGGAAAATGGCATTGCCAATGGCAATTTTAAGGCTGAACTCGTGGCTGGCCAGGCTGCAGAAAATAATCAGCAGAACCAGTGAAATGTACAGACCCAGGTTATCCAGCATGACACCGAACACCACAATCGAGCCGATGATCAGAGCCAGAATGTCGAAGTCGAATTTACCAATATGGTGATCTTCGCCTTCTTCACCGCGCAGGGAATTGATTGTTACAATGCCACCCAGCAGGGCTAAAACGACACCCAGCCAAAATGGAAAATAACCCGGGCCCATGCGGGCAGGCGTGCCCATGTCATAGCTTGTGGAAAACAAGGCAAAACCTGCTCCAATAACTATAAACATCAAACCCGACCAGAAGTCCTGATTGTTCTTAATTAACATGAAACCATCCTCTTTTCTCCTTAACTGCTTTTATTCAAGCTTAATTAATATTGTGGGTATAACCACACAGCGAGATTGTAAGGCGATTCAAAGCATAAATTAATGAACAAAACATTACCATTTGGTCATTTTTGGAGATAATGCCCTTAATGTCGCATTATTTACATAAAGTATTGGTAAATACCCTAGCAACAATTGGCTTAAGCGGCTGATTTTTATTGCATAATGATTGATTATTACCACAAGCATTAATGGAGAAAAGCGGATGTGGCATTGCCTGATTGTGGAAGATGACTACGAAAACGCCCGGTATATAGCCAAAGGCCTTACTGAACTGAAGCATAAAACGTTAATTTGCAACAATGGTCCCGATGGCTTGAAAAAAGCCCTCAGCGAGCAGTGGGACATTATTATTCTTGATCGTATGTTGCCAGGCAATATAGATGGCCTTTCCATCCTTTCCACCCTCAGATCAACGGGCAATAAAACCCCCGTTATTATATTAAGCGCCTTGTCTGCCGTCGATGAAAAGGTCAAGGGGCTCAAGTCTGGCTGCGATGATTACATGACCAAGCCGTTTTCATTTTCAGAACTGACCGCCCGCATGGAGGCACTGATTCGCAGAACCACCCGCAACGACCAAACTCCACAACAGTTGCAAGTGGCAGACCTGAAACTGGATCTGGTCACCCGTAAAGTTGATCGCTCAGGCACGTACATTAACCTGCAACCACGTGAATTCCGTCTTTTACACCATCTCATGCTTAATGAAGGCAATGTCGTTACCCGAACCATGCTGCTTGAAGCGGTTTGGGATTACCGGTTTGACCCCCAATCCAATGTCATTGATGTGCAAATCAGCCGCCTGCGCCGGAAAATTGACACCGGATTCACACCGGCACTGATTCATACCGTACGTGGAGAAGGCTATCTTCTATCCACCCAGACCCCCGACCATTAACGCGCCCGTTCAATCCTATGACTGAATATATCCGCATGAAAATCCGCAAAACATGGGATTCGATTTCCTTTCGTCTGATGGTCAACTATGGCCTGCTGGCTTTTTTCTCGATTCTTGTCCTGCTGGCCTTTATCTATCTTCAGGTTATAGGCACCCTTCATTCCCAGGCCGCACGGCAGGCCACGAGCTCAATGTCCCGTCTGGCCGGTGAGTTTTACCTAGGAGGGCGGGAGGGGTTGATACAAGCCATCAACATTACCCTCTCGGATCAAATTGACGGAAGCCAGGAAATCTACCTTTTATTGGATGAAAATGGCCAAAAACTGGCCGGCAACCTGGAACAATGGCCCAAACTAACTGAAACCAACAAAACCGAGGTCCCGCTAGTACTTTATGGTACCCCCACAACGGCCCGAATGCTTGAAACCAGACTGCCCGACCAAAGCATTCTTTTTACCGGCATTGACCTTGACTCCATGAATGGAACCATCCGGCAAATTGGCCAGGCATGCCTGGCCACCATATTCATCGCCTTTTTACTGGTCATGGTCGGCGTTCATATGTTTCGCAAAGAGCTGGATTACCGGGTTGGCTCTATCAGGAAAACCGCCGTTAAAATCAGTGAAGGTAATCTTTCTTCCCGCATCCCCCTTTCTGCCACCAAAGATGAGTTTTACTTCCTGAGCAGCGAAATCAACTCGATGCTGGACAAAATTGAGTCGCTCATGACTGGCGTCAGGCACGTGTCCGATACCATCGCCCATAATCTTCGCACCCCCCTGACCCGAATTATCAACCAATTACGCTCTGTGCAAAACCCGCAGTACAATGAATCCGATTTGCGGGCAGCGATTCATCGTTCAATTTCGGAAATTGAAAGCCTGAACAAACTGTTTGAAAAACTGCTTTATATTTCAGAAATTGAATCCGGCATTCAACGCCAACGATTCTGGCAATGCGACCTGCAAAAAATTGCCGCCAATGTCGTGGATATGTACGAAGCTTATGCCGAAGAAAAAAACCTGATGCTGCAACTTAAGTCTGTTGAACAGGCACGGGTATGGGGCGATGCAGATCTGTTGGCCAGCATGCTTTCACAACTTATTGAAAACGCCATCAAGCACGCCAGAAAAGATATTCGTCTTACAATTACGACGACAGACAAACATATTAATCTGCAGGTCTCTGACGACGGCCCCGGCATCCCTGCCGAAGAGTACGCCAACATAGGCCTGCACTTCCATCAACTGGACCCTGACAGCAGCGGTTTTGGGCTGGGCATGGCCAGTGTACGTGCCATTCTTTCATTACATGACGGAGAGCTGGGCTTTGCCGACAATCAACCGGGCTTGATTGTGAATATACAATTACCCATCTTTGAAGATTCACCGGGCTTCAGCCAATAAGCCAAAATAATAAAGGCCCACGTTTAAAAAACGTGGGCCTTTGAATTTGGTGCCGGCTAAAGGAGTCGAACCCTCGACCTTCTGATTACAAATCAGCTGCTCTACCAACTGAGCTAAGCCGGCCAAAAAAAGAAATTATATACGCTTTATAGTTTTAATGTCCAGAGGAAAACATCATTTGTTGTAAAAAAACACAAACAAAAAAACTGGCCTATTTTACCACCTTCAACCACGGCGCTTTTCCTGCACCACCCGTGGGTGAATGATCATCGGGATCAGCGGGCATATCTTCTGCTTCAACCTCTTGCCCTGGCACATACTCTTCTGTTTCAAACTGCATGCCTTCCTGGGTTTCGCGGGAATAAATCGCGGAAACGGCGCTAACGGGTACGGCAATGTTGCGTGAAGCCCCATTAAAGCGCGCATTGAAACTGATCCAGTCATTTTCCATGGACAGCTTACCCGTTGCCAGTGCGCCGATATTCAGGGTGATATAGCCATCATGCACATGCTCTTGAGGCACTTGGCAATATTGATCCACCTTGACCACCAGATGCGGGGTATAACCGGAATCAGTACACCATTCATACAAGGCACGAAGCAAATAAGGTTTTGTAGAAACAGAAGTCATGATATTAACGTCGCATTACTTTTTCTGAAGGCGTCAAGGCCTCGATGTAGGCAGGACGAGAGAAAATACGTTCGGCATATTTCATTAGCGGCGCTGCACTTTTTGGCAATTCTATACCATAGTGATCAAGGCGCCACAACAACGGAGCCACCGTCACGTCCAGCATGGAAAACTCTTCACCCAACATGAAACGGTTTTTAATGAGCAAGGGGGCCAGCTGGGACAGGCGATCCCTAATGGTACGACGGGCAAGATCAAGCCGTTTTTCATCTGCCTGCAAACTACGGTCCTCTAGCACACCCACTGATACAAACAATTCTTTTTCAAAGTTATGCAGGAACAGGCGAGTAC
>JAVESC010000138.1:0-5408 GCA_034006805.1 Advenella sp. | reverse complement strand
CCGCATGATGCATGTGCCTCTGGTGCTGGATGAAAACGGGCGCAAGCTGTCGAAACAGAACCACGCCACCGCGATCAATTTGCAAAACCCGCTGGCCAGCCTGGATAAAGCCTGGCTGGCTCTGGGGTTTGACCCCTTGCCAGCGGGCAACGTAACGCAATTCTGGCAACAGGCCGTGCCGGTGTGGCACCGGCGCTTTGGGCTGCTGCCGGTGCACCCTACGCTTTAATGCAAAGGTTTTTCTTTGGCGTATTTAATCAATGCGCCCAGCCTGTACAAACCATGCACAAACTTGCCAAAAGGCATGGTTATGAACAAAGACAGAATAACGGCCAAATGAATCACCAGCAAAGTCGCCAGTGCCGGTGTTTCCCTGAAAACCATCAGCGCAAGACCGGTAACCGCAGCCAGGAACAATTGTGCAATGAACGCGTAATCCATGCCCATCTGCCTGATATTCACAATGGCCGGGTCAGCTTTGCGTTTGAGCCAAAACTGTCCCGCCGTACCAATTGCCAGGCTAATGCCGCCAATGGTTCCTGTGAGTTTGGGCAAACTGAAAAAATTGTACGGTGCCTGCCAGCCAAACACATAGTGGAAAATCGTACCAGACACGGTTGCGGCAAAACACAGCATGAACCCATAAAAAGTAAAGTGATGGAACCGTCGACGCCACGGAGAAATTTCATCATCCGGGTAAGTACATCCGGTTTTCACATTGCCATGCAAGTATTTCAGGCTGAATGCGTCGGCCATCCCCTCTTTGACATTTTTCCACGATAACAGCTCACCCGGCTTTTCACCCGTATCTTTCAGGAAAGCCCGAAAACCCATTATCAGCGCCGTCACTACCCAAAGGGCTGCCAAACCAAACACCGTTACCAATACACCATGCGGGAAAATAGCGTAGAAATCTCCGGCTGGCGCAGAAGAAAGGCCATTTGAAAACAAGGTTGCCACACCTAAAAGAACAATAAGGGCCAACATAAAAAACAGGCTGCTCAATAAACCGCTTTTTTCAAAACCACGCGCAATGCCACGCGGCCAGGCATAACTTTGATAGGTCGTTTGACGCACCGCAGCCAGTTGTACCGGCAAATTCACATTAAATTCATGCGGTGGCGCATACTGGCAGGCGTAGTAACATTCGCTACAGTTATGACATAAATTGGCCAGATAATTTATATCGCCCTTGGTAAAATCCAGCCGTTGCTCCATGGCAGGAAACACGGCACAAAATCCTTCACAATAACGACATGAATTACAAATACCCACAGAATGACGGGCATCTTCAATCAATTTTTCAAGCTGTTGCATGCTTTGCTGCCTCCTTGCCGGCAATCCTGCCAAATACCGTACCAATTGCCATACCAAATCCGGCAACATAACCTTTACTTAAAATATTTCCTGCCATGATTTCTCCGGCAGCAAATACATTTTTCGACACCACGTCATCTTGCATGACAACCCTGGCCTCACGGGTAACCTTGACCCCCATGTAGGTAAAGGTAATACCCGTCGCCAGTGGATAGGCATAAAACGGACCCTGATCTATTTTGCGGGCCCAATGACTTTTATTCGGCTGCAAGCCCTGTGTATGGCAATCATCAAGCTTATTGTGATCAAAGTTGCCGGCCACTACAGCGGCATTGAACTGTGCAACTGTCTCTTGGACGGTATCCACGGGAAGCCCCAGTTTTTCTGCCAAGGCTGGAATCGTATCAGCCACAATAGATTTGAAAACCGACGGCATGAAGTGACCGATTGCCTTTGAGTCAATAATGCAATAGGCGATCTGATCGGGTTGCCCGGCCACCAGACGTCCCCAGATGGCATAACGTTTGGGCCAGAAGTCCTCGCCCTCATCGTAAAAACGCCTGCCTTCTTTGTTCACCACGATACCCAGGGAGACACAATCGACCCGGGTCACGATGCCACCATCATAGCGTGGGGAACGGGCGTCAATGGCAACCGCATGTCCCTGGGTAGGATCACCAATAATGCAGGCGTTATTACGCATCAGCTCGCGTAGCATGACCCCTTCGTTAAAGCGGGTGCCACGTATGATAAAGTTACGCGCACTGGGGCCCCATGCCTCTTCCAGCCACTCCCGGTTCGATTCAAACCCACCAGAGGCGATCACTACAGAACGTGCATTTATCCTGATTTTTCTGCCCTTGCAGACAGCTTCGACACTTTCACATTCCCCATTGGCAAAGTTCAGGGTTTGGGCTTGCGTTTCATAAAGGATTTGCACTCCCGCTTTTTCGGCAGCCTTGAAATAAGCATTGACCAGGGCTTTACCACCGCCCAGAAAAAATGCATTGGTCCGTCCCAGGTGCAACGTACCACCCAGGGATGGCTGAAAACGCACGCCATGCGCTTTCATCCAGTCTGTACAGGATGCGGTTTCGCGAATGACATAACGTGCCATTTCTTCATTCGTTTCCCCCCCTGTTACCCGAAATACATCCTGAAAATATTCATCTTCGGTATAAGCATCAGTTAAGACATCGGTTGGTGCATTGTGCATACAACGCAAATTGCGGGTATGGCTGCTATTTCCGCCACGCCATTCCCGTGGGGCACTTTCTAGCAGAATGACAGACGCCTTTTGCTCACGCGCCGACAACGCGGCACACAGCGCAGCATTACCACCGCCAACCACCAGAACATCACATAATAATGTATCTTTCAAGGCTTCCTCTCTATTAATAATACATTTGTATTCTATTGTACACAATAAATTATTTTTGTTCAAAATAATTTAATTTGACCGGCATTTGGTACAATTGGTTTGTCGCGTTTTAATCTATGGAAGAATTTGTAATGGCTCGTAAAGCAAAACCCGTCTCACAACCGCTCAATCATGACAGTAATGTCCCTGAAGCCAATGATCGGGGCGTCTCTTTGGGAGACCAGGCTTACAACTACATTATTCAATCACTGGAAAACGGCACGATGCCGCCGGGTACACGGCTTCGTGAAGCCGATCTGGCAGCGGAAATCGGCCTGAGTCGAACCCCCATCCGGGAAGCCCTTAACCAGCTGGTTTCCGAAGGCCTTGTTGTTAACGATCCTAAACGCGGCCTGATCATTACCGAACTCGACCAAAATATGGTGGGTGAGCTTTATGAAATGAGGCGTGTGCTGGAAAGCACGGCAGCCGCGCTGGCTGCCCGTCACGCCACAGATGTGGAAATAGCGGTTCTAAAACAAATCATAGAACAGGACAAAACCAGCGATGATCCTGCCTTTCTGGCCAAAAACAATCGGCTGTTTCACCAAACGCTTTATCAATGCGCCCATAACCGCTTCCTGCTGAAAACCCTTCAGGTTCTTCAAAATGCAATGCTATTGCTGGGAAAAAGCACCCTGGCGGAAAGTGGCCGCCCATCCACTTCTTATGAAGAGCATAAGCAACTGATTGAAGCGCTAGAACAACGCAACCCCGATAAAGCCCAGGAAATAGCCAGCCAACACATTAGTGAAGCTTATAAAGTCCGGCTAAGCCGTTTCCTGCTGAACCAGGATTAATCAGTCAACTTGCGCACCTGATGATCTGACCGCATTACCCCAGCTTTCAATTTGGGATTGAATAAACTGGCCAAACTGCTCTGATGTCATTTGCGCGGCTCGTGCACCTTCCTGTGCCAATTTGGATCCAACATCTTCACCCGTCAATGCTTTGGAAGCAGCAGCGTAAAGTTTTTCAATTACAGCGTCTGGTGTGCCGGCAGGCGCCACCAGCCCATGCCAGGAAATCGCATTGAAACCGGGGATAGCTGCTTCAGCAACCGTTGGCAGTTCAGGTAAAGCCTGGGAGCGCTCACTGGATGTGACGGCCAGGCCTTTAATGGAACCCGCCTTGATATGTGGCAATGCGCCGGGAATAGTCGTAAACATGAAATCAATCTGATCACCAATCAAGGCACTGATTGCGGGTGCACCGCCCCGGAACGGCACATGAACCATATCCAGCTCACTGGCATCCTGAAGCATCACGCCCGCCAAATGGCCCGGTGTCCCGCTTCCCGCTGACCCCATATTGGCTTTCCCCGGATTCGACTTGATATAGTCAATCAATTCCCGGGTATCCATCATTTTTTTATGTGCAGGACCCACGACCAGCACATTGGGAACGGTCGCGAATAAGGTAACGGGTGCAAAATCTTTAATGGCATCGTAGCTCAGCTTATTGTAAAGCGTTGGATTAATACCATGCGTACTGGCTGTTGCCAGCAATAAGGTGTAGCCATCCGGCTTCGCCAGGGCAACAGACTGCGCTGCAATGGCACCATTGCCCCCACCCTTGTTTTCAACCACGATGGACTGTCCCAAATCTTTTGACATGGCGGCCGCCATGGTGCGGGCCAGGATGTCCGACGAGCCGCCTGCGGGATGCGGCACAATGAGCCGTATGGGTTGTTCGGGATAACTTGCCTGTGCGGTCACGGGTAAAACAGCGGCGGCTGCAATTAAACAGGAATGGATAAATTTCATTATTACTTTCTCCTCTAATGGTAATCTATATAACTCCCTTTAATATACTAATGAATACATTTGAATACAAGCATATTTATAAAAAGTTCGCATAAAAAAACTGCCTGATGAATCATCAGGCAGCTAAATTATGGAAATATCGTATAAGTTACGCTAACTACTCAAACTGAAGAAACCACACCTACAAACGATTCAGATTTTCATCCAGCAAACCACTAAGCAGGGCCTTGCCATCTTTGCGAACCCGGAACTCGCCATATTTGGCCTGTGCAAAATGCGATCCCTGCCCCTCTGGGAAGAAATACTCATGTGAGGCCAGAGATACGGTTCCGAAAGGACCTGTTTTATAACGCATGATGACGGTTTTGCCATCAGCCAGAATCATGCTGGGATAGTTTTGCGAAACACCGGCAAGGGATGCCACCCCTTTGTCATCAATAGACAAAATGGCATAACCTTGCGTTAATTTTTGACCGTTTTCATCCCTATTGGCGGATTTTGTCGCCTGAACTGCCTGGCGCAGGTGATCCACCAGTTCGAAATTCAGCGACATATAATCACCCTGCATTAGCGAGCGCGGGTCAACCGGTGCCAACGCCAACACCACGCGCTGGCCGGTACGCAAAATGGCTTCATGAGTCCAGATGCCCCAGTTGGCCACGGTTAATACCGATACAATACCCAGAGCCGTCATGAGCGGTAGCAAGCCGCGTGCTTTGGCGGGTGCTTCAGAAGTGGACAGTGCCTCTGGCGCCTGGACAGTTGCCATGGCGTGCTCTTCCTGCCCCTTGCGCAGCCAATGGTGGCAGACAACGGCTACCGCCAACAGCACCAGCCCGGTGCCCAGCAGCAGGAACGCTTTTTGCAGCAGGCTTAATTCCATTTGGTAATAAAACATCCAAAGA
>JAVESC010000026.1:0-34339 GCA_034006805.1 Advenella sp. | reverse complement strand
TAATGGAAGCAGGTCGCGCTGCACGCCCTGACGGGAAACGTCGGCGCTGCTTTGTGATTGACGTGCGGCGATTTTGTCAATTTCGTCCAGAAATACAATGCCGTTCTGCTCGGCATTTTTAACCGCCGCGTTGCGGATCTCTTCGTCATTGACGCGCTTTGCCGCTTCTTCTTCGACCAGCAATTTGAACGCGTTTTTAACGGTCATTTTTTGTGTTTTCCGCTTGTCGCGGTTTAGTCCGGCAAACATGCCCTTCAATTGTTCGGTCATGTCTTCCATGCCTGGAGGCGCCATGATTTCCATTTGTGGCAATTGTTGTGCCACGTCGATTTCAATTTCGAGATCATCGATTTTATTTTCACGCAAGCGTTTGCGGAAATTCTGGCGGGCGCTGTTTTCTTCACGGATGGGGTTATCGTTGGCATCACGGGCGGGTGCAACCAGCACGTCAAGGATACGGTCTTCGGCGGCATCTTCGGCCTGGGTGCGTACGCGACGCATTTCCAATTCGCGGGTTTGCTTGACAGAGATATCAACAAGGTCACGGATGATGGTGTCTACATCACGGCCCACATAGCCTACCTCGGTGAATTTGGTGGCTTCAATCTTGATAAAGGGGGCATTGGCCAGCTTGGCCAGCCTGCGGGCGATTTCGGTTTTACCGACGCCGGTAGGCCCAATCATGAGGATGTTTTTAGGAGATATTTCGGTACGCAGGGGTTCTGCCACCTGCTGACGGCGCCAGCGGTTGCGCAGGGCGACCGCAACGGATTTTTTGGCCTTTTGCTGGCCGATAATGTTTTTGTCCAGTTCAGAGACAATTTCTTTGGGCGTCATTACGCTGGTTGTCATGAGGTATCCTGATTAAAGCGTTTCAACAACGTGATTCTGGTTGGTGTAAATACACAGATCACCGGCAATTTCAAGCGATTTTTTAACGATTTCAGCGGGTGTCAGGCTGGTATTGTGAAGCAGGGCCAGGGCGGCAGATTGTGCATAGGCACCACCTGAGCCGATGGCGGCAAGGCTGTATTCGGGCTCAAGGACATCGCCATTGCCGGTAAGCACTAATGTATGATCTTTGTCAGCCACAATTAACATGGCTTCAAGGCGACGCAGGGCGCGGTCGGTGCGCCAGTCTTTGGTGAGTTCAACGGCAGCGCGCATCAGGTGGCCCTGATGTTTTTCAAGTTTGGCTTCGAAGAGTTCCAGAAGGGTAAAGGCGTCGGCAGTGGCGCCGGCAAAACCTACCAGGACCTTGTCATTGTAGAGGCGACGGATTTTGCGGGCAGTGCTTTTGAAAACGATGTTGCCCAGTGTGACCTGGCCATCGCCACCAATGGCAACATCGTTGCCGCGGCGAACACAAATAATGGTAGTAGCGTGAAATTGTTCCATGAAATTCTTCCTGTAGTTTTCGTAGATGGGGCTGGCAGGAAGAATTTCAAGGGAGGGAGAAAAAGATTTTTAATCTCCGTAAAGTTTTTGGCGTTTTTCGCGTCTTTCCTGGGCTTCCAGTGAAAGGTTGGCGGTTGGGCGTGCCAACAGGCGACGCAGGCCAATGGGTTCTCCGGTTTCTTCGCACCAGCCGTATTCTTTGGATTCAATAAGCAGCAGGGATTGCTGTACTTTTTTTAGCAGCTTGCGCTCACGGTCACGGGTACGAAGCTCCAGGGCGTGCTCTTCCTCGATGGTGGCACGGTCTGCCGGATCAGGAACAAACTGGGTTTCGCGAAGGTTTTCTGTTGTGGCATCCGCGTTATTGAGAATGTCTGCTTCCAGTGTTTTAAGCCGGTCCTTGAAGAACGCCAGTTGCTGCTCGTTCATGTAGTCCTCTTCTGGCATGGCGAGGAGCTGTTCTTCGGTTAATAACGGTTGTTCTGTGATTGTGTCGGTATTTTTAGCTGATTTAGTAGCCATCAAACACTCCGTTCAGTAGTACTGCTAATTAATCAAATCAATGAAGGCGTGTTCAGGTGGTATCAATTATTGTATAAAGAATCGAGAACCTGCCTTCACTGTGTGTTAAAAATTTACTGCGAGCTTTAAGCAAGGCATTGCGTCAGGCCGTTGGTAAATACGTCTTTGGGTAATTTTCGACCAATAAAAACCATTTTATTGTAAGGTTTTTCTTTGGGGCCCCACAGTTTGCCCGGCTCTGCCCCCATGAGCATGTGAACGCCCTGAAATAGCATTCTTTGTTTGACCCCCTTCATGTACAGGATGCCTTTGTAGCGATACAGGTCGGGACCAAAAACCTGAACCATACCACTGAGGAATTCTTCAAGGCGTTGTGGATCGAAGGGTTTGCTGGAAGAAAACACAAAGGCACCAATTTCATCATCGTGATGGGCATGATGGTGGTTATGTTCGTGATGGTGTTCATGGTTGCAGTGTGCATCGCACTCATGATCATGGTCATGATCGTGATGATGATCAGCTTGCCCGTCTTGCAGGAATTCAGGATCGATTTCCAGAATGCTGTTCAGGTTGAAGCCGGTTACATCGAGAATTTTGTCAAGATCGGCTTCACCAAAGTGCACGGGCATGATTTGTGCGCGAGGATTCATGTGTACCAGACGATGTTTTAAAGAGGCGAACTCTTCATCGCTGACCAGATCTTTTTTGGAAATCAGGAGACGGTCTGCAAAACCGACCTGTTGCTGTGCTTCGGGTTGGGTATCCAGGGTTTGCATGCCATGTTTGGCGTCTACGACCGTGATGACGGCATCAAGACGGTAGTATTGGGCGATGTCATCATCCATAAAAAAGGTCTGGCAGACCGGACCAGGATTGGCCACACCGGTTGTTTCAATGATTACGCGCTCGAAATTGAGTTCATTGTTGATGCGGCGATTTTTAAGGTCTGTAAGCGTTTTGAGCAAGTCACCGCGAACCGTGCAGCAGACGCAGCCGTTGTTCAGTTCAATGATTTCTTCATCGCTGTCCTGGACCAGTAGTTCGTTGTCGATGCTTTCGGGCCCGAATTCGTTTTCGATGACAGCAATGCGCTTGCCGTGAAATTCGGTAAGGATTCGCTTGAGTAACGTGGTTTTTCCTGCACCAAGGAATCCGGTTAGAACGGTGACAGGAACCATTTTATTGGCTTGTGCCTGGGTAACAGTCATAATTTTGCTTCTTAACTAACATCGCTGGCAGACTTTGCTGCATGACGAAAATTTTTAATATAATCGGGCAATTACATCACAGCTTTCATTATCTGGCAAACATATATCAGTGTCTTTACAAAAAATTGAATCAATTTAGTTGTAAACCCTAATGTTGCCAGTAAAACCTAATGAAAAAGCGTTTTTGTGATGCAACATCCCAAGATGGGGGCATTAATAAAAAATGCAAGGCCTGGGCCAGATGTTGAGTATTAATACGTTAAAGATTGTCTTTGGATTGGTTTTTTGCCTTGCATTGGGCACAGGTGGCCCTGATTTCTGTTTCATTGGAGGTCAAGGAGAAGCCGGTGTTGGCAATCAGCTTTTTAAGCTGGCTACTGATTTCAGGCGCACTGATTTCAACGACTTTGCCACATTGTGTGCAAACCACCAGCAAATCGTGGTGATGACTGTTGACATCAATGCATGCCGTCCAGGCATTGACCGCATCAAGGCGGTGGATAAGCCCTTCTTCTTCAAGGAACTCAAGCGCACGATAAACGGTTGGCGGTTTGGATTTTGGATGAATGAGAAGCATGGCATCAAGAAGCTCATAGGCCTTAAGGCTGCGGGATTCTTCAAGCATGAGCCTGAGTACCTGCTGGCGGATGGGCGTAAGCCGTTTGCCACGAGACTCACAGAGCTGCTCGGCTTCAAGCAGTCGCTGGTCGACCGATTTATGCGAGTGAGAATGGGTATGATTGGAATGCATGAACGTTTTTAATCGTAAAAATAATAAGTTGATATTTCAGGCCAATGTACCACGAAGCGAAAAAAGTATGTCGGCAAGCATAATTTTAATGACATTAGCCATTATTTTATGTTTTAATATGTTATATCATATCATTTGTTGATAATTTTTTTACGTTTATTCAACTTTGCGCAACCGTCATGCAAACCTCATTTACCAGCAACCCTTCCGTTCCTGTCCATACCGCTAAGCCGCGAATTCAGTCTCCATTGCTCGATTCTGCATTGGCAAGGGTGATTCAGGTTGGGCTTTTTCTGGCGCTTATGTGGGCAGTCACCGCTTATGTCATGGGCTGGCTCCCAGGGGTCAGCACATTGGTTTCAGGTATGACCCTGTGAATCCTGTTATCCGCCTGAATGATGTATCGCTCGGGTGGCGGGACAAACCGGTGCTTCAGCATGTCTCGGGGCAATTCAACCAGGGTACGCTTACTGCCATCCTGGGTGCAAACGGGGCCGGTAAATCCACGCTGGTCAAAGGCATCATCAATTTTCTCAAGCCAACTGCGGGCAGCATTGAAATTGCCCGGGCTTTTCGCAAAGAACTGACCTTGCTGCCACAACTTAGTGACCTGGATCGCAGCTTTCCCATTACTACTTACGAACTGGTCGCCATGGGCGCCTGGCGCCGGATTGGGCCTTGGCGACAATATGGCAAGGCAGAACGAGTCCGCATCAGTCATGCGCTTGAAAAAGTAGGTTTGCAGGCGGTGGCCGACCAACTGATTGGCAATCTCTCGGGCGGGCAGCTGCAACGGGCCCTGTTTGCCCGTTTAATGGTGCGTGACGCACAAGTATTGCTGCTTGATGAGCCTTTTGCCGCGGTTGATGAAGATACCTGTGAAGACTTGATGCGCATTATTTTGAACTGGCATGCCGAAGGGCGAACCATTATTGCCGTTTTGCACGATGTGGACAGGGTCAGGCAGTGTTTTCCCGATACGCTTTTATTGGCCCGACAAGTTGTGGCCTGGGGTAAAACCGCTAATATCCTGACCGAAGAAAACCTGCAGCAGGCCCGTCGCCTGTCCCTGGGGGGGTTCTAATGGGCTTATACGATATTTTCCTGTCCCCATTTGTTGAATTTGGGTTCATGAGCCGGGCCCTGTTTGGTGCTGTTTTCCTGGCTGTGGCAACCAGTCCACTAGGCGTGTTTCTTATTTTGCGGCGCATGAGTCTGGTGGCTGACGCTATGTCACATGCCATCTTGCCCGGGGTGGCGGCAGGTTTCCTGATTGCCGGGGTCTCTTTAACGGCCATGTTGGTGGGGGGCATATTAACCGGTTTGCTGGTGGCCCTGCTAGCCGGTATGGTGTCACGGCTTACTTCCCTCAAAGAAGACGCCAGTTTTGCCGCTTTTTATCTTATTTCCCTTGGGTTGGGTGTGGTGTTGCTGTCCCTGAAGGGGTCCAATATGGATTTGCTGCATGTGCTGTTTGGTTCCGTGCTGGGGCTTGATGACCAGTCCCTGCTGTTTATCATGGTGGTTAGCAGTCTGACCATTCTGCTCCTGTCTTTAATTTACCGACCCTTGATTATCGAGTGCCTTGATCCTGGCTTTCTGCGTTCAGAAGGGGGGGGCGGGTCATTAATTCATATGCTGTTTCTGATGCTGCTGGTGGTGAACCTGGTGGCCGGTTACCAGGTGCTGGGTACCTTGATGGTGGTGGGCATGATGATGCTGCCGGCCGCCGCCGCCCGATTTTGCGGACGCACGGTTGGCAGGCAGCTGGTGCTGGCCGCTGCCATTGGAGCCTTGTCAGCCTATGCCGGTTTGCTGGTTTCCTATCATTACAGCGTACCCGCTTCATCGGCCATTATTCTGGTTGCCGGCCTGTTTTATATTTTGGGCTTGATGTTTGGTCGGCACGGTGGCGTTATTCGCAGTCACATTCGTTTTTTTAATTAATAACAGGATCTATTCATGAAATTCCAGACGTACCTGAAAGGGGTTCCCGCTATGGTGTTGGCGGGTTTGTTGGGCAGTGCCTTGCCCGCCCATGCCAAGGCTCCCATCGACGTGGTGGCCAGTTTTTCCATTCTGGCGGATATGGTGAAAACGGTGGGTGCCGATCAGGTTAATGTGGTTTCGCTGGTGCCTGCCGATGGTAATTCACATGAAGTTGAGCTGACGCCTCAGGAGATCAAAAAAGTTTCCTCTCCCGAAGCCAGGTTGTTGTTTGTCAACGGGCTTGGTCTGGATAGCTGGACAGACCGTTTGTTGGCTTCCTCGGGCTTCCAGGGCAAGGTGATTGTGGCCAGTGATGGCGTGAAAGTGCGTAAACTGGATGAAGAATCCGGTCATGAGGCGCATGCGCACGAAGATGAGGAGCATGATCATGCCGAACACGAACACGAACACGAACACGAACACGAACACGAACACGAACACGAACACGAACACGAACACGAACATGCTTCTGGGCATGGGCACGATCACGGGGAGTTTGATCCGCACGCCTGGCAGGATCTGGCCAACGGGCAGGTTTATGTTCGCAATATTGCCCAGGCTTTGTCGCAGGTTGACCCCGAAAATGCCCCATTGTACGAGCGCAATGCCCAGGCTTATATTCAGCAGATGCAGGCGCTTGATAAACAGGTTCGCAAGGCCATGGCAGACATTCCCGAGGGGCGCCGGAAAATCGTGACAACTCACGATGCCTTTGGTTATTTTGCTGATGCCTATGGGCTTGAAGTGATTGCTCCATTGGGTATCTCTACGTCGGCCGAGCCTTCTGCCAAGGCGATTGCCGAGGTCATCAGGCAAGTCAGGGAGCAGCAGGTACCTGCCGTGTTTCTGGAAAATGTGAAAAATAATAAATTGCAGGATCAGATTGCCAAAGAAACGGGCGCAAAAGTGGGCGGGATGCTGTATTCGGATGCCTTGTCCTCAACCGGTGAAGCCACTTCTTATCTGGGGATGATGCGTAGCAATATCCGGGTGATTACCGAGGCGATTAAATAATCATTTTTTGCGTTTGGCCCTGGGGTGTGCCTGGTCATAGGCGTTGGCCAGGTGCTGGAAATCCAGCCGGGTATAAATTTGCGTGGTGGATATATTCGCATGACCCAGCAGTTCCTGCACCGCGCGCAAGTCCTGGGCCGATTGCAACAGATGGCTGGCAAAACTGTGGCGTAATACATGCGGGTGGATCTGGCCGGGCACATCTGATAGCTGGGCAAATTTTTTCAGTTGCAGTTGCACCACCCGTGGCGAGATGCGTGCGCCGCGTTCTCCTAAAAAAAGGGCGTTTACATCGTTTTCAGGCGTGGCCGGTTTCAGCAGCGAAGGCCGGGCCTGCAGCCATGTTGAAATGGCTTCCTGTGCTTTCCTGCCTAAGGGAACCAGCCGTGTTTTATTACCTTTTCCCTTTACGGTTAATTCCTGTTCTGGCAGGTTAAGCCAGCCGACTGACTCATAATGGTCTTTTTTAATGTAATGCGTGTCCAGTTGCACCAGTTCGGCCAGGCGCAGGCCGCTGGCGTAAAGCAGCTCGAACATGGCCTGGTCGCGCAGGTGGACTGGATCGTTTTGCAGGTTTCTGGCCGGATGATCCAGCAGGGCCTGGGTTTGCTCTACCGATAATGCTTTGGGCAGGCTTTTGGGCACCTTGGGGGTTTTGACATTTTTGGCTGGATTGACGCTTAATTTGGCCAGTGGTACCCACCAGGCATAAAAACCGCGCCAGGCAGACAGAATGCGTGCCAGACTGCGGGGGCTCATTTGGCTGGCATGCAGGCGGGCAATGGCGGTGCGGATTTGCGGGTGGGTGATGGTAGCCAGGTCAGTGTCGGGATATAGTCTTGCCAGCTGTGCCAGGTCTCTTCGGTATGCCGCCAGGGTATGGGCTGAATAACGCTTGTTGGTGTGCAAGTACGCCAGCCATTGCTCCATGGCGGCAGGCAGGCAATGGCGCATTTTATTTGATCAGGCGGCTTAGGCTGGCACTGGCCAGCTGCCCCAGTTTTTCCAGGAAAGCCGTACCCATGTCAGGGGTAAAGTGTTCTTCATGGCAAGAGCCAAAAACCAGCAGGCCAAACGTCCGGTCTTCTGTTCTTAGGGGGATAAGGGCCACCGAAGCGGGTTTTTCTTCCAGCCATTCATGGGCGGGCAGATAGCCTTCAGGACCACTATACGGTTTTTCCAGTGAGTGGGCGTAAGCCTGCAGCCCGGCATCTTCATCAAGCTTGAATTTTTTTGCCCGGAGCATGGGCAGATCCCACAGACGCAGGGATACATCAAGCTGTTCAAAGGCCTGCTTCAGGCTGGCAATAATGCTGGCGGGCAAATTCTGGCTGTTTTTTTCGGCCAGCATCTGCGTGCACCAAAGTGTCATGCTATTGCTGATAGAGGCGTTTGAGTCGGCATTGTGCATCAGTTCAGCCAGCTTCCATTCAAGTGCCTTGCTACGTTTGCGCAGGGTCATGACTTGGCGGGCACCTAAAGAAAGGGTGCGGTCGGCATAAGGGTGCGGAATGGACAGGCTGGCGAACAGCTGGGCATGATCTTCAAAAAATGAGGGATTGTTTTTCAGGAAAATGGCCACTTCATCTGGCTCAAACGTTGTTTCTGACATAGGTTTATTCATCCTGTAAGCAAAAATCTTTAACCAGTTTATCAATATCTACCTGACCTGAAAACACGGTGGTGGCCGGGCCGGTCATTTGCAAGCGGCTACCATCCCATTCAACGGTTAATTGACCCCCCCGGGTCTGGACGTTGACCGGTGAATCAAGCAGGCCCCGACGAATGCCGGTGGCAACGGCAGCGCAAGCCCCGGTGCCGCAGGACAGGGTTTCACCTACGCCACGCTCGTAAACGCGTAGCCGAATCTGGTTGCGGTTGATAATCTGCATGAATCCGACATTGACGCGATTGCCAAAACGGGGGTGGGATTCGATAAGTGGCCCCTGTTCGGCAACGGGGGCGGTATCAATATTGTGAACCAGCTGTACCGCGTGCGGATTGGAAATGGCCAGCACCGACAGGGCAACCGTGCCTGCATTGGGCAAAGGCAGGTTCCAGAGGGTTTCTTCATGCTCTTGGAAGTGGCTCAAACCGTTTGTGTCAAAGGGCAGGGCAACCGGGTCGAAACGGGTAACACCCATGTCAACGGTAACGCTATTGTTCTCTTTTTCTTCAAGCATGATCAGGCCCGTGGCAATTTCTGCTTTGAGCGGGTTGCGACGGGATAATCGTTGTTCGTGCACAAAACACACAAAACAGCGGGCACCGTTGCCGCAATGCTCAACCTCGCTACCATCGGCATTGAAAATGCGATAGCGGAAATCGGCTTCAGGGTGGGAAGGGTTTTCAACCAGCAGAATCTGGTCAGCACCGATGCCAAGCTGGCGATGGGCCAGGGCACGTGCCCGTTCCGGGGTCATTTCAATGGGCTGGCTAACGCCATCGATAACGATAAAGTCATTGCCCGCGCCATGCATTTTTGTAAATTGCCAAATCATAGGTGCCTGATGCATAAAAAAACCAAACTCATTATGGACTGAAAATTCCGGCTGTGCGGTTTTGTAACCGGGTCTGTATCAATAAAATTTTTCCTCGCCGTTGGGGCGGGTCTTGAAACGGCGATGGACCCAGTAATACTGGCTGGGTTCTTGCAGGATCCATTGCTCGAGCAAGTGGTTGATGCGAGTGGTTGCCGCTTCAATACTTTGTTCTCCGGGAAAATCTTGCAGGGCAGGCAATACCTGGACATGATAGTGGCCGGTTGCCGGATCCCAGCGGCTGACAATGGGCACCACTGCCGCATGCCAGGATTTGGCAATTTGTGCCGTGGTGGGCAGGGTGGCGGCGGGAATATTGAAAAACGGCACGAAAATGGAACCCTTGCGGCCAAAATCCATGTCGGGCAGGTAGTATACCGGTGTGCCTTCTTTCAGGTGGCGCAGCATGCCACGCACCCCTTCTTTGCGGCTGATCAGGTGAATCTCGTTGAAGCGGCCGCGTCCTTCACGAACAATATCGTCAATGTCCGGGTCGTGCTGCGGTGTATACATGGTAGCCGCTTTTTTCAGTGACATGGAAAGACGGGTAGCGGCGGCATCAAGCGGCACAAAATGGGGGGCCAGCATCAGGATGGGACGTTTTTCCGCCAGGAGCTGCTCTATGTGTTCAAAGCCCTGCATATGAATGGTTGCCAGGATGTCTTCCGGTGAACCGAACCAGAACAGGCCGCGATCGACAATGGATTGGGCCAGGACGCGGAAGTGCTCTTTTTGCCATTGTTGGCGCTGCTGGGCAGAAGCGTCGGGAAAACACAGTTCCAGGTTTTTGCGGACAATAGCGGCCCTGCGCTTCATGATAAGGGGTGCCAGGACACTGAGCAGCCAGCCAAGTTGTTGGCGTCGCTTGTGTGAAGTGTTGCCAAACCAGTTGAAGATGGCATCAAGGAATTTTCTTTTGGTGGATTTCATGCAATTGGAAAAAGGGCGATATAAACGCAAGGAACCATAAACAGGCAAGGTTTTAATATGGTTTTAATAAAAAAACAATTTAACACAAGCTGCAATTGGATGGAAAGGTAAGGGCCCTGAAACGGGAACCGGAGATGGACAACAGACATGCCCGGGATCGTCTTGGGCCGTTTTTTAACTATTTGCAAAAAATCTGTGAAGTAAATAGGGGCTTTGCTTGGAAAAATTGATAAATGTTTTAAAATGACGGCAGTCGCTGAGTTAACCGACAACTTGCGGGGCGACATGAACCCGTTTCATAAAACACCGCTAAAGCGTCGCGCCTTTGTTATTTCATCTGAAATAAGGGTGCTACGCGTTCTTACTTCCAAAACGTCGGAGTTTCTGACATTAATAAAAGGACGCTGTTAAATGGCTCAAAACGATTTTTTATTTACTTCCGAGTCTGTTTCTGAAGGTCACCCCGACAAGGTGTCTGACCAGATTTCCGATGCCATTCTGGATGCCATTCTTACCGAAGACCCGACGGCCCGGGTTGCTGCCGAAACCTTGTGCAATACCGGCCTGGTCGTGTTGGCCGGTGAAATCACGACAACGGCAAACATTGATTATATCCAGGTTGCCCGCGATACGATTAAACGCATTGGTTACGACAATACCGCTTATGGTATTGATTATAAAGGTTGTGCCGTGCTGGTTGCCTATGACAAGCAGTCACCCGATATCGCCCAGGGTGTCGATCGCAGCCCTGATGAAATCCTTAACCAGGGTGCCGGTGACCAGGGCTTGATGTTTGGTTATGCCTGCGATGAAACGCCCGACCTGATGCCCGCCCCTATCTGGTATGCCCACCGTCTGGTCCAGCGCCAAAGCGAATTGCGCAAAGACGGCCGCCTGCCATGGTTGCGTCCTGATGCCAAGTCACAGGTTACCTTCCGCTATATCGACGGTAAACCGGCAGAAGTGGATACAGTGGTGTTGTCTACCCAGCATGCCCCTGAAATTTCACAATCTTCCATTCGCGAAGCGGTGATTGAAGACATCATCAAGCCTAGCTTTCCTGAAGGCCTGATTACCCCCAAAACCAAATTTCTGGTGAACCCTACCGGTGTTTTTGTGATTGGTGGCCCGCAGGGTGATTGCGGCTTAACCGGACGCAAGATTATTGTGGATACCTATGGTGGTGCCTGCCCGCACGGTGGCGGTGCCTTCTCGGGTAAAGATCCTTCAAAGGTAGACCGTTCGGCCGCTTACGCTGCCCGTTATGTGGCCAAGAATATTGTGGCTGCCGGTCTGGCACGGCAGTGTCAGGTGCAGCTCAGTTATGCGATTGGCGTGGCTGAACCCATTAATATCACGGTTTATACTGAAGGCACTGGTGTTATTCCCGATGACGAAATCGCCTTGCTGGTGAGTGAGCATTTTGACCTGCGTCCACGCGGTATTGTGCAAATGCTGGATCTGTTGCGTCCTATCTACAGCAAAACCGCTGCTTACGGTCACTTTGGCCGCGCCGAGCCCGAGTTCAGCTGGGAAGCCACCGATAAGGTCAATGCACTGAAAAACGCCCGGTAACGGGTTCATGCAAAAAGTGTCTTGCCATCTTTGGTGGCGAGGCACTTTTTGAACTTTCAAGAACGCGTTTGGGGTAAACTATTCCGAACATTTCCGAGGGGCGCTGCGACAGTTTTCCTGTTGTGCATGATTGGGATCATGTGCTTAACAGTGCAATCTGCCAGGCTCGGAATACATTTTTTTCATGTAACGGCGCTCATCATTAACCTGCTTTGTAGTTGATGGTGAGATAAGCTCGCATTCATTACCAAAGCAGCATTTATTGGATTTTTTACAATGACTACTGCTGATTATAAAATTGCTGATATTTCCCTGGCCGGCTGGGGACGTCGTGAATTAAGCATTGCCGAAACAGAAATGCCAGGTTTAATGGCAACCCGTGAGGAATTTGCCGCTTCACAGCCCCTGAAAGGTGCCCGTATTGCCGGCAGCCTGCACATGACCATTCAAACCGGTGTCTTAATTGAAACCCTGGTTGCCCTGGGGGCCGAGGTGCGCTGGGCGTCTTGCAATATTTTCTCTACCCAGGACCATGCCGCCGCCGCCATTGCCGAACGCGGCATTCCCGTATTTGCAGTCAAGGGCGAGTCTCTTGAAGAGTACTGGCAATATACCCACAAAATTTTTGAATGGCCAGGCGAGCAGGCCAACATGATTCTTGATGACGGTGGTGATGCCACCACTTTGCTGCACCTGGGTGCCAAGGCCGAGAAAGATATTTCCGTACTGGCCAATCCAGGCAGTGAAGAAGAGCGTGTGCTGTTTGCCGCCATCAAGGCAAAGCTGGCCACAGACGCTACCTGGTACTCAACCCGCCTGGCACAAATCAAGGGCGTAACCGAAGAAACCACCACCGGCGTTCATCGCCTGTACCAGATGTCACAAAAAGGCGAATTGCAATTCCCCGCCATTAACGTGAACGACTCGGTCACCAAGTCCAAATTTGACAACCTGTATGGCTGCCGTGAATCCCTGGTTGACGGTATCAAGCGCGCCACCGATGTCATGATTGCCGGCAAAGTGGCTGTGGTGGTGGGCTTTGGTGATGTGGGTAAAGGTTGCGCACAAGCTTTGCAGGCCTTGCGTGCCCAGGTATGGGTTTGTGAAATTGACCCGATTTGCGCCTTGCAGGCTTCTATGGAAGGCTATAAAGTGGTCACCATGGACGAAGCCGCCGATAAAGCCGATATTTTCGTAACGGCTACCGGTAACTACCATGTGATTGATCGCAGCCATATGGAAAAAATGAAAGACCAGGCTATCTTGTGCAATATCGGTCACTTCGACAATGAAATTGACGTGGCAGCGGTAGAAGATCTGCAATGGGAAGAAATCAAGCCCCAGGTTGATCACATTATTTTCCCCGATGGCAAACGCATTATTTTGCTGGCGCAAGGCCGCCTGGTCAACCTGGGATGTGCAACCGGCCATCCTTCTTTTGTGATGTCCGCGTCTTTCACCAACCAGACCATTGCCCAGATCGAACTGTTCACACGCACCGATGCCTATAAAAAAGGCCAGGTCTATGTGCTGCCCAAACACCTTGATGAAAAAGTGGCTCGTCTGCACCTGAAAAAACTGGGTGTACAGTTAAGCACGCTGTCACCACAGCAGGCTGACTATATCGGGGTTTCTGTAGACGGTCCCTTCAAGCCCGATCATTACCGTTATTGATCAGGAAAAACAGGCAATCCGGCTATCCTGAAATATCCGGATTGCACATGCGTTACTATGGATTTATTGTATAAAAGCGGTCGTTAAGGCAGCTTCCCGATCCCGTTTTCTGGAGCAACAAATGTCATTAATACTTACCTGGTTGTTGCAGGCATTGGCGCTGATGGTGGTTGCCTATATCTTGCCCGGTGTTACGGTTGCAAGTTTTGGCTCGGCTCTGGTGGCCGCTGTCATATTGGGGCTGGTCAATACCATTATTTATCCTGTCCTGGCATTCCTTACCATTCCCATTACCGTTGTTACCCTGGGCCTGTTCCTGTTTATCCTGAATGCTTTGTTATTCTGGCTGGCCGGCTCTATTTTCAATGGGTTCCAGGTAACTGGTTTCTGGTGGGCACTGGCCGGGGCATTAATCTATAGTATTATTTCAGGGATCCTTTTAAGTCTTTTGAATTAATATGAGTTCGTTTTCCAAAGAGTCATTCAGCCTGGAGTTTTTTCCGCCGCGAGACCAGGCAGGACGTGAGCGTCTGGTGGCTACGGCCAAGCAGTTGCAAATTATCAACCCGAATTATGTCAGCGTGACTTTCGGGGCCGGTGGTTCAACCCGCGAAGGGACGGCAGAAACGGTGCGGTTGTTTTCCCAGATGGGTTACGACGCAGCCCCGCACTTGTCATGCATAGGGGCTGATAAGGCCAGCATTTGCCAGATTCTGGATACCTACCGTGCTGAAGGGATTCGGCGTCTGGTTGCTTTGCGTGGTGATTTGCCTTCGGGTATGGGGATGGTCAGCAGCGACTTGCGTTATGCCAGAGACTTGGTGGCGCTGGTTCGCGAGCATTCCGGTGACTGGTTTCATGTCGAGGTGGCTGCCTACCCTGAAATGCATCCGCAGGCACAGGGGTTTGAACAAGACGTTGACCACTTTGTGCAAAAAGTCCGGGCAGGGGCAGACAGTGCCATCACGCAGTATTTTTTCAATGCTGATGCCTATTTCAGCTTTGTCGATAGCGTGCGTGCCAAGGGTGTGGATATCCCGATTGTGCCGGGTATTATGCCCATTACCAATCACACGCAACTGGTGCGTTTTTCACAAATGTGCGGTGCTGAAATCCCGCGCTGGATTCGTTTGCGGCTGGTCGAATTTGGTGACGATAAACAGGCCATCCGCCAGTTTGGTGCAGAAGTAGTCACTAAATTGTGCCAGGAACTCATTGACAACGGTGCGCCCGGCATTCATTTTTATACGCTTAACAATGCCGAAGCGACCCTGTCTATCTGGGAAAACCTGAGTTACTGATTTTGGTTCGGCACGATTTGTTTTTTAAGAGACACCGGTTGAAAGACCGGTGTCATGTTGACACCCCTTTGAATAATGGGGCTTTTCGTGCAATCCGGTGCCAGTTCGCGAATCCAATTATTTAAGTGGTGCATGCAGCCCGGATGGCGTCAGGATATAGTCAAGCGGGATATCGTGCGGCTCGGGGGTATAAGGTACGGTAATTTCGCCTTCATCCCAGGCAATGCCGATTTTGATGAAGGTATGTCCTTTTTCGTGCAACTTTGCCAGGGTACGGTCATAATAGCCTTTGCCGTAGCCAATCCGGTGTCCATCACGGGTAAATCCCAACGTGGGCACCAGTATAATATCGGCAGGCAACGATTTTTCACTTAACTGCGGCTCGGGTATATTAAATTTACCGGGTTGTAACGGTGTTGTTGCCGTCCATCGGTAAAATTCCAATGCGCTGTCCGGTTTTGTAATGCGGGGCAAGCTAAGTTCATGGCCTTGCCGGTCCAGTTCGGTTAGCAGGGGGATCAGGTCCGGTTCTTCTTTGATGGGCCAGAATCCGGCAATCTTGCATGTGGGTTGCGGATGTTCGGCGGCAAACTGGCTGAACCACGTCATGAAGTGCTGCCGTATTTGCTCACTGTATTTTTCACGGGTTAATGCCGTCAATGCCTGGCGGGAAGCCGTTAGCCATTTGCGTATTTCCTGATTGTTCATTCGTGCGGATCGGGTTAAGTTCATAGGTACCGGTTTTGGGGATCAAAATGACAGAAAGTAATCATTCAAGAAAAACAAGAATAACACGTTGGGGCATTTTCAAGAAACAGGTACCCCGTTGGCAGATGGGCCTGCTTCCATTGCTGTTATTGTTAAGCGCCTGTGCCGAAACGTCTACCTCGGCTGCTGAAAAGAAAACTGAAGGCAAGCTTGCATCATCCGTGCAGCAAGCTTACGGCCCGCCGGCGCAAGTACCAGCCGCCGCACGCAATGCCGTGATGGCGGCCCATGAGGCCATGCAGGCAAAAAACTGGGCACAATTGCCGGCACTGGCCCAGCAGGCCCGTGCCGATCAGGAACTGGGTGAGTACCCCATGTTCTGGTACTTGCGCAACCAAATAAGAAGCCGCTCCGAATCGATTCCCGCGGGTGAAATTCTGGCTTTTCTTGAAAAAAGCCAGAATCCTTATTTGCATGAGCGTTTGAAAGCCGACTGGATACTGGAAGCAGCGCGCACTGGGGACTTTGCTACAGTGCGTCAATTAGGCAATGTGGATTTGAATAATTCACAGGTGAATTGTGCCATTTTGCATGCCCGGCATATGGGTAACAGCCGTGTTGGCGCCAGCCAGGCACTAGAGGCCTTCAGGCCTGGCAATGCCTGCTGGGACATGATGAGACAGCTGTCTGCTGCCAAGGTGCTGCAATGGGAGCACATCCAGCCCCTGTTGCGTGATGACATCGAATATGACAATAAGGCAAATGCCCGGCGTTATGCCGCCATGCTGTTCAGCCCCGCGCAAATGAAGGATTACGATGCCTTCATGGCCAATCCCAAAGCCTGGTTGTCAGGTCAAAGCGGCAAGGCACAAAGCCGGGAACAGGAAGAATTAAGAGCGCTGGCATTCAGCCGTCTGGCCCGACAAGATCGTGAGGGTGGTTATGCGTTTTTGCAAAGTACCGGTAATACACTGGTTTCCGCTAAAAACCGGCAGTGGATCCTGACCCAGTTTGGCCTGGTGTCCGTATTGAACCTTGAAGACCGCTCGGACCAATGGTATCGGCAGGCCGGAGAAGGCTTTCGTTTAAGCGAATATAACCATGCCTGGCGAGTACGGGCGGCCTTGCGCCAGCCAACCATAGACTGGCCCTGGGTGGCTAAAACTATTGGCATGATGCCGCCAACGCAACAGCAGGAGCCCGTCTGGACATACTGGCAGGCCAGGGCCCGGCAAGCCATGGGTAATACGGCGGCTGCCCGCAAGGGCTTTGAAACGGTTGCCAATGAGGATCATGGTTTCTACGGGCAACTGGCTACCGAAGCCCTGGGTCGCAAGATTACGCTGCCACTGCAGGCATCTGCCAGCAATGCTACCGAACTGGCGCATATCAAACAAAACCGGGGTTTGCAGCGTGCTGTCAGCCTGTTTAATTTAGGCTGGCGCCCCGAAGCGGTTGCCGAATGGAATTTTGCCATCAAGGGCTTGAATGACCGGGAACTGATGGCCGCTGCTGAATGGGCCGCTCAGGAAAATGTCTATGACAGGGCCATTAATACCTCTTTGTTAACCCAGAGCGATATCAACTTCAGGCAACGATTTCTGGCGCCCTTCGAGGGCAAGGTGGGCCAACAGGCCCGGAATGTGGGGCTTGACCCTGCCTGGGTATACGGCCTTATCAGGCAAGAGTCCCGTTTTGTGCCGGTAGCCCGTTCGCGGGTGGGGGCGGCCGGTTTAATGCAGGTTATGCCCGGTACGGCAAAAATGGTCGCCAAAAAAATTGGCATGTCGGGTTTTTCAATGAGTGACGTGAATGAGTTTGATACCAATACGCTGTTGGGCACGTCTTACCTGAGCATGGTTAAAAATGACCTGGATAACTCCGAGGTTTTGGCCACGGCAGGTTATAATGCCGGCCCTAACCGCCCCAGACGCTGGCGTAAAAGTTTATCGGGACCGGTAGAAGGCGCTATTTTTGCCGAAACCATTCCTTTTACCGAAACCCGGCTTTACGTTAAGCATGTCATGTCCAACGCCACCTGGTATGCCACCCTGTTTACAGGGCAACCGCAATCATTGGTGCAGCGTCTGGGTACGGTTACGCCATAGTTTTTGGAAATATTTTAAGTGTTAAATAAAAAAAATAATTGCCTGGACGGCCTGGCGGTTTATATCGTGGGTGGTGCGGTACGTGACCGCCTGTTGGGCCTTCCTGAGGGCGATAAAGATTGGGTGGTGGTGGGGGCCAGCCCCGAAGACATGAGCGCACGCGGGTTTATTCCCGTGGGCGGTGACTTTCCAGTATTTTTGCATCCTCACACCAAAGAAGAATACGCATTGGCCCGCACCGAAAGAAAATCAGGGCGCGGCTACCAGGGATTCACGTTTTATACCGGCAAGGATGTCCGCCTTGAAGAAGACCTGAAACGGCGTGATTTAACCATCAATGCGATGGCGCAAGACAGGGAAGGGAACATTATCGATCCCCTGAACGGGCAGGCAGATTTGCAGGCAGGTGTATTCCGTCATGTGGGTGATGCCTTTATCGAAGACCCTGTCAGGGTTTTGCGGGTGGCCCGTTTTGCGGCACGCTTTACGCGGTTTGTGCTGGCAGAAGAAACCCGCCAGTTATGCCGTCAGATGGTTGACAATGGTGAGGTGGATGCCCTGGTGCCCGAACGGGTCTGGAAAGAAATTTCCCGGGGCATGCTGTATGAAAAACCGTCCCGGATGTTTGCTATGCTGGCTGATGTCAATGCGTTGCCGCGCGTCATGCCGCAATTGGTCTGGAATCCGCAGATAGCTGCCTTGACCGATGCCGCCCAGGCATGGGGCTTACCATTGCCATCACGTTTTGCGCTGGTGTGCCTGGGCTCTCCGGAAGTGCAAGCACTGGGCAAACATTTGCGCGTACCCAATGATTGCCTTGATTATGCCCGATTGTTGCCACTGGTTTTGCTGGGGCTGCAAGCATGGCAGGCGCAGGAAAATGAACATGATTTGCAAAAGGCGGATGATATCGTTGGGCTTATTGAGCGTTGCGATGGCCTGCGCAAACCAGAACGTTTTATGGATTTGATACAGGCCGCGGCATGTGCTGGCAAAACCGGTTTTCCCTTGCCGGATACCGCAGCCATACAGCATGGTGACGTTCCCGTTGCTTTCTGGCGTATTTGCCTGGAGCGGGCAAAAGATATTGATGCCGGTGCCATTGCGAGGGAATACGCAGGGCAAGCGGCTCAAATAAAAGAGGCCGTCAGAAAGGTCCGTGTTGAATCGGTTTATGAGTATTTAATTCAATCTTAAAGGGTGTGGCGACGGTCGGCCCGGGTGAAGCCCAGCAGGTCTTCGCCAATATCAACACCGATCGCCAATACCTTGAACAGTTCCCCCATTTCTGCCTCGGAAACCAGTTTTTGTACTGGGGCAATTTCTTTGGCATAGCGTGCCACGTCTTGCGGGTCCAGTGCTGCCAGCAGGTCCATCAAGCCGCAATTAAGCAGGAAATTGGCCTGGGAGGTATAGCCCAGCACTTCAAGGCCGCTATCCAGGGCGGCATCGGCCATGGCCGTAAAATCAACGTGAGCGGTAATATCCTGGATACCGGGGTAAATTAAGGCGTTGTCGTGGGCGTGATGGCGCAAGTGGCACATCAAAGTACCCTGGCTGCGTTGTGGGTGATAGTATTCCTTTTGCGGAAAGCCGTAATCAATCAGAATGGCCACACCTTTCTTTAGCCAGTTCCCCATCTCATGAATCCAGGCCTCTGCCTGCAGGTTTACTTCAGAAGCATAAGCAGGAAAAACCGGCATGCGGGCAGTGATTTTTTCTGCCATTGCCGCGTTCGCAGGCTGTTTAAGCCAGGTAAATTCCCCTGCCTTGTTCAGGGAGACATGTTTTTCCGCCAGGGAGCCGTCTTCCTGCCATTCAAACAGATTGACGGGCATGGCATCCAGTACCTCATTGGCAATCACGCAGCCTTCAAAGTGTTTGGGCAGGGCATCAAGCCATTGCACCTGGCCGTTAAAATCAGCCAGTTTTTCCTGTTGCCGGCTTTTCAAATCGGCAGATAATTCAAGTATGAAATATTTGATAGCAGGGTTATTGAGCGTGGATAAAATATCATAAGCCAGCTTGCCCGTACCTGCGCCAAATTCAAGAATGGCGGCGGTGCCGCTTGCCTGCAGCACTTGCTTTATTTGCCTGCTTAACGTACGGGCAAACCAGGGGCTTAATTCGGGGGCGGTCGTGAAATCACCTGGTAGTCCTTGTGTTATGGCCTGATTCTGGTAATTGCCCAGTTTGGTATTGCCACTGGCGTAATAACCCAGGCCCGGTGCATACAGGGCTTCATGCATCCATACCTGGAAAGGGATGCTGCCCTGTTGGCCAATCAGCTGTTTTAAATGGGTCGCCGTATGGGTGCTGTGCTCAAGTGAGATGGGGTCAATGTCAGGAAAATGGTTGTTGCGCGAGAAGTGGGACATGATGGTGGAATTAATAAAATAAGCTGACACTATTGTATATAAAACATGTATGCAACAAAGCGCATTACATGACAGCGTTGTAATTGAATGTTTTAAGGGTGATATTGTATTTTTTGATTTTTCGCAAAGCTGCTTAGGTAGATAAGACTTATATTTTCATTTAAGATCTATAATAATAATCATTATCATTTACGATAATTGATCAACGGTGTTATTTTAATAGAGATTTTCTACATGAGAAGCCATACTTTTACCAAAATTTCCCTCAGTGTCCTGGCCGCCTTTTCCATGGCTGCCGTTAGCATACCCATGCTTGCCCAGGCACAAACCAAAGCGACAGCGCAAGTCCAGGCACAGCAAAAAATCGCCATTGAAGATGTCCTGCAAACCTATGCGGCGCAGGCCCAGCAGCTTTATGCCAACAGCGTGAAAGATCTTGAGGCGCTGCAAACGGCCATCAATGCCTTTGCCAGCCAGCCCACCCAGGCTACGCTGGACGCAGCCAAGGCGGCATGGTTGCAGTCACGTGAAAGTTATGGCCTGACAGAAATCTTCCGCCTGTCCGAAGGTCCGATTGATGCAGAAGAAGGTTGGGTGGCAGAGGCCTATGGGGCGCTTGAAGGCCAAATTAATGCCTGGCCCCTTGACGAGCACATGATTGACTACACGCTTGATGCCGATAACAAGCGTACCAGCGGCAATATCATTGATACCATTGGTAAATTCACACCGGGTGGCGAAGAGGCCGCAGAGGTGGATGTGACTGAAATCACCGTTGAAGCCATTACCGAGCTTAATGAAAATGGCGGAGAGGCCAATGTGGCATCCGGCTATCACGCTATTGAGTTTTTGTTGTGGGGCCAAGACCAGGATTACAACAATTTCCTTGAAGACAACATTACCAATGGTGCCAAAACGGCAGGGCAGCGCCCGTTAAGCGATTTCACCAGCGACCCGTTCGCCAAACGCCGTCTGGCTTACCTGCAGGCAGCCACCAACAAGTTATTGGCAGATGTCAAAACGGTAGCCGAAGCCTGGGATGACAAAGTGGATGGTAATAAAGGTTTATACCGTGCCGCTTTCCTGTCAGAACTAAGCGGTAATAATGCCGATAAAAACATTCCCGCTGAAACCGCCCTGCGCCAGGTGCTGGCAGGTATGGGGGTATTCATCAAATCAGAACTGGCTAACGAGCGCATTGCCGTGGCCGTGTTAACACCCAGCGAAGAAGACGAGCATTCCTGCTTTTCCGATAATACCCATCGGGATATCGTACGCAACTATGAGGGTTTCAAAGACGTATTGCTGGGGCAGCTTAATGGCAAAAAAATTGGTCCTGCACCTTATGATGCCCTGGGCCAGGCAGAAAAACAAACCATTGACACTTTAATGGGCAAGATAGAACAGCGTCTTGAGAAAATGGATACTCTGGCAAAAACCAGCATGCATTTTGATTACCAGATTATGCCCGAGCATAAAGAAGAATCAAAAAACATCGTTTCCATGAAAAACGACATGCGTAAACTGGGTGACCAGATGGTTCCGGTGGCATCGGCTTTTGATATCAAGTTAAGTGAAGAAGATGTCACTGATGCTGAAGAAACCCAAATTTAACGTGTATTGATTGATAAGGAACGGGTTGTGGCTGTGCAGATAAAGGGGCTGGTGTTGTTAATGGCTTGCGTTTTGGCCGGTGGCAGTCATGCCGGGGCCTTGTCTGGCATGGCCACCGCGGTTTCAGCCACACCGGCGGAACTATCCAGTGAAGAAGAACAGGACAGGCTGCTTATTGGCCGTTCCTTTTTTACTGTTCCCTGGGTAGCTGCACCCAGTGCCACCACCGCCCGTGACGGGCTTGGCCCCTTGTTTAACAGTAATACCTGTGCCAGTTGCCACCAGGCCAAGATGGCCGGGCATCTGCTGAATGACAAGCATGAGCAAAGCAGGGCTTTGGTGGTCAAGCTGTCGCAACCGCAAAAACATGCGCTGCGCGATAAAACCACCATTACGGTACCCGATCCGGTTTACGGTTCTCAAATTGCCATTAACGGGGTCAGTGGTGTTTTATATGAAGCCACGCCCGGGCTGGACATGCAGGTGAAAACAGTGGTTTTCCCCGACGGCACGGAAGTTGGTTTAAGCTGGCCGGTACCTTATCTGAAACGCTTGAATTACGGGCCTTTAAGCCCCGATACCCGTTTAAGTTTGCGGCTGGCCCCCATGCTTAACGGTACCGGCTTGATAGAGCAGATACCCGAACAGGCCATTCTGGCCGGTGCCGACCCCAATGACCGGAACCGGGATGGTATTTCGGGCAAAGCCAACTGGGTGTATGACCCTTTGCTGCAAGCCTTCAAACTGGGGCGCTTTGGCCATAAGGCAAGCCAGGCCAGTGTCATGATGCAAACGGCCGATGCCGCTGCCCACGATATGGGTTTAACCAACCCTTATTTTCCTGAAGAATTGTGTGGCAGTACCCAGACCGCCTGTTTGCAGGCACCGGCAGGCAGGCCGTCGGCAAGGGGGGAAACTCTTGATTTGCCCATGCACCGGCTGGAAGCCATCAGCTTTTATGTCAACCACCTGAACGGCTCGCCCAAACGAAGAAGTGATGTTTTGCCGCAAGCGCTGGCTGCGGGCAAGGCGCTGTTTCAGGCCGTTGGCTGTGTCCAATGCCATCGCCCCTCTTTTAAAACACAAAAGGGGCAAACCATTTACCCTTACAGTGATTTTTTATTGCACGACCTGGGGCCTGCGCTGGCCGATGCCCGGCCCGAGTTTGATGCACAACCCAATGAATGGCGTACCGCACCTTTATGGGGGAGCGCTGAAAAAGTCCGCCAGGGCTGGCGTTTTTTGCATGATGGCCGTGCCGCCAACCATCTTGAGGCCATTTTGTGGCATGACGCAGAGGCTGCGGCATCACGTCAGGCATTTATGCAGCTTAATGTCACAGAACGGGAACAACTTATCCAATTTCTGGAATCTTTATGAAAAAAGTCGCCGCCGTGCTTACCTTGTTCTGCACAAATCTTGCCTTTGCAGCCCCGGATATTTCCGGGCCGGTGGCTTCCGTGTATGACAGGGTGATCGTGCACAATGCCAACAATAGTGTGCAGGCATGCAATAATTTTAAAGTTAAATTAAATGAAACAAAAGACGGTGCAGCTGCCGAGGCACTTGATACCGTTTTCAAACAATTGCTGCTGTCCTGGAAAAAGGTGGAAGCCAGCTATATGGCGGGTGAACTGGACCATGACTATCTGGATACGCCCCGTTTCATTGATGTGTTTCATAACAGCAATGAAGACTTAAGCGCCATTATGCAACGCCAGCTGGCTTCTTCCAGCCCGCCAGCCAAAGCATTGTTCAAGAATTCATTCAAAACGGTCAATGCCCTTGAGGCCGTGTTGTATGCCGATACGCAACTGTCTGCCCGTGAACTGTCGTTTGCAGCGGTAATGGCTGACAGTATTTGCGGACATTTGCAGGATATTGCCACGGTCTACACCGACCAGCGCGAGGCTTTGCTGGCCGACCCTGAAAAGGCGCTGGCCTTGTATACCCATGCCCTGTCCAACAGTATCTTTACCGGCAAAGAATGGCGCATTGCCGATCCGGCCGGTTTAAGCCGGAAATATAAAGACCAGCCCAATGCCAAACGCAGCGAGTATGCCTTAAGCGGGCACAGCCTGGCTGCCATTGAAGCGGTGTTTGAAGTGCATCAGGCCATGATGGGGCAGCAGGATTATGCCAACCTGGCTGACGTCATCAAAATGTACCAGGCCAATGAACTGGCAGAAGCCATCAATTTGACACTTGAGCAGATCATGCAACAGATTGGCCAGCTTGGGCAGCAGGCGTTTGCCTTCCAGCCCGATTTAACCCGTCCACTCTATGACAGTGCCGGGCAGCTATACAGGCACTATTATGTCAGCCTGCTTAGTGCCTTGCCCATCGTGGGTAAAATCCTGGAAGCCGACGGAGACTGAGCATGCCATGGGATTATGTGCTTGAATCGGGGCAGCGCCTGTTCTGGCTTTACCTGCTTTCTTCGGCATTGATTGCGCTGTTGTTTACCGGTTTCAGGGTGATACGGCAACAGGGCTTTGCCATCCGGCAATATTGGCTGCATCCCAGTGCCTTGCTTGATTACCGCTATTTTTTTGTCAGCTGGTTTATTAAGGTGTTTATGCTGGCCCCCTTGCTGCTGTCGGCCAAAAGTATTGCCTTATGGACATTCCAGCTGGCTTCCCCCTGGCTGTCGCGGCCGGATTGGCATCTTTCTTATGAATCACTGGCTTTGCTTTATACCGCCTGCCTGTTTGTGGCCAGTGACTTCTCCCGTTACTGGCTGCATCGTTGGCTGCATACCAATAAATGGTTATGGCAGTTTCACAAAGTACATCACAGTGCACCGGTGCTGAATCCGCTTACCTTTTACCGGGTGCATCCGGTAGAGAATTTCCTGTTTGGCTTGCGTTACGCGCTCAGTGCCGGTGTGGTGACCGGTTTGTTCATGACGCTGTTCGGGCCTCGTTTAAGCCTCATGACCATCATGGGCAGTAATGGTTTTATTTTTGTTTTTTCTTTGCTGGGCAGCAATTTACGGCACTCCCATATGTTTCTGGGCTATCCGGCCTGGCTGGAACGTGTGTTTATTTCTCCGGCCCAACACCAGGTGCATCACTATAGCCGTTATGCCCGTTTCAATTATGGCGGCTATCTGGCGGTGTGGGACTGGCTGTTTGTCTCTTTAATGCCTTCGGGCAAGGCGCAGCGTAGTGACCGGTTTGGTTTTCAGGCGCAGCAAATGAATGACTATCGCACGATACCGCAACTGCTGTATGCGCCTTTTGTTTCCTGTTATCGTTTATTGAATTATCATGCAAAAAAGAAAACTGTTATTGATCGCCGGACTTCTGATGGGGGCGGCAGCCGCCACGGTGCCGCTGTGGCAAAACCGGGTGCTGGCACAATTACCGGCGCCGGCAGGCCATAATCCTGAAGAGGAAAAAATCGCCCTGGGCCGCCTGCTGTTTTTTGATGTGAACCTGTCAAAAAACCGGACTCAGAGCTGTGCCACTTGCCATGATCCGGCCCGGGCATTTAGCGATGGCAGAAGCAATGCCGGCAAGGGCATGGTATCGTTGGGTGATGATGGCACCTCTTTTGGCAATCGCAATACGCCCACTGCCATGTATGCCAAGTATGCGCCCGATTTTCATTTCAACCAGAAAACCGGGCAGTATGTGGGCGGGCAGTTTCTGGATGGCCGGGGCAACGATCTGGCGGCGCAGTCGGGGCAGCCACCGCTGAATCCGGTGGAAATGAATATGCCCAGTGTGAGCAGCATTATTGAGCGGCTTAAAAACAATCAATACTATCTTGATAATTTCCGTCGCGTTTATGGGGAACAGGTCTGGGATAGCGAGGAAACCGCCTACGAGGCCATGATGCAGTCACTGGCGGCCTTTGAACGTACCAGCCAGTTTGCGCCTTTCAATTCAAAATATGATAAATACCTGCGGGGCGAGTATGAGTTGACGGTGCTGGAAGACCTGGGCCGTACCCTGTTTTTTTCTAACCAGAATGTGAATTGTTCGGTGTGCCATAAGCTGCGTGCCGAAGATGCGCCTTTTGAAACCTTCAGCAATTACGAGTATCACAATATTGGGGTGCCGCGTAATGAAGATGTGGTGGCTTTGAATAAGCTGGCTCAGGATTTTGCCGATCATGGTTTGCTGGAGAACCCGCTGGTAAGCGATGAAGCCATGAAGGGCAAGTTCAAGGTGCCTACCTTGCGTAATATCGCCATTACCGGCCCGTATATGCATAACGGGGTGTTTAAGGATTTGCGCACGGTGGTGCTGTTTTATGACAAATTCAATAATTCCGAGCGCAGTGTTAATCCTGAAACAGGGCAAGCCTGGGGCGAGGCCGAGGTGCCTGAAACCGTGAATTTGAAGGATTTGCGGGCCAATGTGTTAAGCGATCGCAAGGTAGATGCCCTGGTGGCGTTCATGAAGTTGCTGACCGATGAAGAGTATGAGCATTTGCTGGAGCAGGAAGAAGCGGGCAAATAATTCAAGCTTGTATTATTTGTTAATCGTTTGCTTGTTTCATGCGCCGCGTGGGAAGGCATACAACTGTTCCCACGAAGCAGAAAAATTCCCCTCTGTGGAGGGGTGGCAGGCGAAGCCTGACGGGGTGGTGCTTTCCGCACTTAATGGTAATCTCTTCCCTGGAGCTCTCCCAAACGCAAAAAAGCTGAATGATGATGCCGCTTCGGCAGAAGAAACCGGATAAGCCTGTATGCGACCCCTTAATCTTTAATTTCTTTTTGCTGCTTTAGCAGGTGCTTGGCATTTTGTGAAGTAACCACTTTTTTACCGGTTTCCGCTTCCAGTTTTAAACGGGCCTCTTTAGCGACACCACCACCACGCTTGGCAACATCCTTATGATCCGGGAAAGTTTGCGGATTATGAACCTCCGAGATTTCCTTGGTGGATAATTCCGCCAACATATTCAGCACCAGTTCTTTATTGCTCATGTTATCGCGCAGGTTTTCTTTTTTAAGCCCTTTTAATTGTTTGTATTCCCTGGCTGTTTTGCCTGCCCAAGCTTGATAAATAATATCGGTGAGCGTGGCAAACTCCTGCCCTTCTTGCAAACCGTGCTTTTTCCATTCATCAGTTAACTCTTTACGAATTTCAATGCTTTTTAGGCGCTGGTTAATCCAATTATCTGAATAACCCAAACGCTTATAATCATGCATGGCCTGTTCGATAGATAGCTCTGGGTCTTGCAATTGGTCTAAACGCTCGCTACCCACTTGTGCCAGCCATAGCTTAAATGGTTCTGTCTTGGGAGAGGGTATGGATTGAATGAGACGTAAGATTTGTTCAGTATCGACTACATCCGTCTTATAGCGCTTACCATCTGCTGCAACTAATTTCAGTTGGTTAGTCTCACTAACCAACTTACTTCCCTCTGTTATTAGCTTGTTTTTTAACCACTTCCAGTAGTTTCTGACTTTTTTGTAATCAGATTGTTCGGTTAAAACAGCCACTACATCCAGCACCGAGAACCACCATTTTTCTTCTTCTTCATCCCATTCGGTACGAATGTGTTGCGACTCAAAAAGTTTAATCTTATTTTCTGTCATCTGCCTGATTCCCATAAGCCATTCTTACAAAAAAACTCTATTTGAATTTTTCGTGATTTTGGATATTGCTTTGCATGTCTGCCACCTCCCATATTTGAAACTCCTGCGGGAAACAAAAATTGCTTTTGTTTTTGAAGGAAACATGCAAGCCACTATAACCTTCCTTGTTGTGAAGATACCAGTTTTTCAGGTTCAATTCATCCCGCCAGTCATTGAGCAAATCCATGATGTTTTCTTATTTCGCTAACTATTGATTAATTCCCCGTACAACACCGAGGCTTGGGCATAAGGCCCGTTCTCCACACGGGAACGCATAACACTTGAAATGATGGCTATTCATCTTTTTGTCATATTTTTAGTTTATGGTTTTGTAACTAAAATTTTTAGTTGTGAAATTTTTTAACCATATCAATCAGTAGGGAATGGGTGTGTCAGGTGTAAGTTATCCGTGTGTATTGTTTAAAACGCAAAGAATGATGAATGATTATGCTGCGGATGATATGCGTTATGGTGATATGCCAACGTCGGTCCTGAAGCAGGATTTTGGTTTGCATCAGGTATCCCATTTGGTTGAACCTTATACGTTAAAAAGGCGTAACCCCATACCGGATTACCGCTGGCAAAGAGGCGTGTATGAATCTGTGTTGAGTATGGCGGGGCATCGTCAGGACTTGTCAGTTCAGGAATGTACGGATATTCTTTTTAACGAATTCAGGCAATATTCACGCCTGTTTACCCTCTGGGGGCCATACAGTCATTTAATGGGTAAGATGATTGACCATATGCAGCAAAATAGCGGTACGCCTTTTTATAACCCTGCGCTGGATTTGGCGCTACAGGAACGTATTTTGGAGGATAAGTCGTCTGAAGGGCCAGTGCAGGTTATAAGAAAAACCTTAATTGATTTTATTGATTGGGAACGAAAAGAGTTAACTATTGTTGGAAAGGAAAATATTTCTCATTACGTGCGCTCTAATACAAAACTACCTAAGTTTACTGGATTTTGGCCTATATTTGATGGGACAAAAATTACGGTACATGATATTCATGCTTTACATATTAGGTTGAAGTTTTTACAGATAAATGGGAATCGTTTCCATGCAGTTGTTCACTTTGATGGGCAGGATCATTTTGGGTTGGATGTGAATGATATTACACATTCGGTTTATCGGTATTTACCTATTTTCAGGGTTTGGTTTGTTTTGCAGCGTTACGAGCGTTTTGGATTCAGGCCATTTTTAACGAATATGCAGGCGACAGTAGATATTTATGGCAGTCAGGGTGAGTAAAAGGATGAAACGCAAGTTTGGGCTGTTATTGATTGCAGTGTTGACCTATATTTTTTGGCAAGGTATCAGCTACGTTTACCGTTATTTCCAACCAATGGAGGTGGTGGATATTATCAAGAGTAATGAAGGATTTTATGATTATATTATTGTAAAAAATCCTCCGTTGAATGAACATGATTTTATCCGTTGGTGGCAGGAAAATAAAGCGGGTATACAAGTCAGATACGCCATCCCTTCAACCCGTGATGAAAGTGGTTCTTTTACTATTGGTGTTTGGGATATTGGTGAAGGGTATGAGACGGATAAAAGCGGTGAATATAAACCGGTTTTTCCATATCTGGAAAAATATGATCAAACCTGCATTATGGAAATTGTCGGTGAGGAACGTTGTGTAGAAAAAAATAACCGTTATGCCAATGTTGGACGAGCGATTTCAGGGTGGTATTCGATTGAGTTTTCAAGCGGCAATGAATATATCCAGAATGATAAGGGCGAGTTTGTTAAACGTAAGAAACCTGAGCGCTAGGTAATATCCGGCGTCTTCTATAGCTTTATCGGCATATGGCTATTTTCAGGGTTTGGTTTTTTTGCAGCGTTACGCGCGTTTTGGATTCAGGCCATTTCTAAGCAATTTGCAAGTGACGGTGGATATACATGGTGTGAAATTACCGAAATAGACATAAGTCAATGAAACTAAAAATTAAATTCCAATTCCTATTAATTCTGCCCGTTTTCTTTCTTGTCTGGCTTGGCGTTAACTATGGCTACCGTTATTTCCAGCCGATGGAGGTGGTGGATATCCTCCCCGCACATGAAGGATTTTTAGATGCAATCATATTAAAAAATCCTCCGTTAAATGAACAGGATTTTATCCGCTGGTGGCAAGAGAATAAAGAAGAAATACGAACTGTTTATCATATTCCTACGGAGCACCCTGATGTGGGTTTTTACAGCATATCAGTATGGGATATTGGAGATGGTTATGAAATTAATAAGAAAGGCCAACTTAAAGAGGGAGTCAGGTTATCACCATTTGCGGTATATAGCCAAAATTGTTTTTTAATGCTTCCACAAAAAGCACGTTGTCTCAATAAGGAAAATCGTTATGCAGATATTGGTAAAGCAGTTTCTGGATGGCACTATATAAATTTTTCAAGTGGTAATGAATATGTCCAGAATGATAAGGGCGAGTTTGTCAAACGAAAGGAAATTAAGCACTAGGGTAATATCCGGTTTCTTCTATGGTTGCGGAACAATCATTCAGCTTTGTGCAAGTATATGTGATTAAAATAATTAAAAAGTAATAATTTATTATTTTTGTCGAATGAAATTTTTCATACATTAAAAAAATAAAAAAGTCTCTATCTTCAAGCTATATACAACGAAATATTTACCGTGATTTATATATCATTTTGTTTTAAATGTATTTTTTTAGTTTTTATTTATGAAATAATTAAGCTATAAATTATTAGTTATTGTTTTTAATAAGTATTTTTCATTGACAACATTGTTTATGAAATTTTAAATCAATTTAAATGTTACTTTTAAATAAAAATAATAATAATTATTACATATTTGTTTAGATATATAACTAAGCCAATTAAAGGATAAACATGCATAAATCAACGCTCCTCTTTGTTGTCATGGCTTCTTTCTTTGTCATATTTTGCTTTTATTTTTTGTTTTTTCTACCCTCAAAACCAGTCTCGGCCACGGGTTTGAATTCGGTTGTTTATACCTATGACAGCTTGGGACGGCTGATAGGGGCTACCAATCCTAACGGGACATCAAGTGGATATTCCTATGACCCAGCAGAAAACCGGGTTCTTTCAACGGAAAATTAATCACTTGCAGTTTGTTGAGTTATTTTTATAAGGTACGACAATAATGAGTAAGCATTATTATGTTATTTCAATACGTATTTTGGCATTATGTGTAATTGGAATTTCTGCTTCGAACGCAAATGATCTGAATCCTTCCAAGCCCACGCCTTTATCGGGCAATTTAAACATGCCATTGGTATCACCAGACGATGCTGCCAAATATCTTGAGCAGCGCGTTGTTCCTAAAAATGATGAATTAATAATAAGTTCAAAATCCAGTCGCCAACCCCTTGTAAAGCTCAATGCTCAAGCCAAGCTTGGTCATAAATTACCCACTAATAACAAGACCCCATACGGATTTATCAGGGCAGATTTTGCAGTGGCGGATCAGCAAGTCCTCACTGAAAATATCAGACAAGACAAGGCTGCTCTGGGACCTCAAACCATCATCAAAAAACAAGAAGATGTGCCAGTAAAAATTGATGAAAAATTACCTGTAAAGGTTGACAGCAGGTAGTAGTTCATTAGCTGGTTTTTTCATCGTTAGTATGAATCAAGAACACCAATTTGGAAGGGATAGGGATATGACCATCAAATGGAACAGGTTTAACCGTTTGTTAATTGCTATGGTGATAGTTATTGCAACGGGTTTAAGTTCAGTTTTTATCAGCCGACCAGTTCACCCGAGTTCGACAGTTAAAAATGTAACCTATTGATTTGTAAAGAATCGTTTTAAAAACGCTCCACTACAAATTAATTTTTTATTGATTTTCTGTTATCTTCTTTGAAAATGCTTTTATTGTGAATTGTTTCTAGAATTCAGTCAAGATATCTAAAAATGTAATGGCATGCCATTTGTTTATTTAATTCAAATGGTTAGAGCCAAACTGTCGAACTCAGGAGTTCATGCCGCTTCTATTGTTACTCCGCTCACATGCACACCCAGCGCAACTGATCCAGAAATAGCTGCGCTTGCACGGGCGCTTAACTATGATCTTGATTTAATTTATGAGTACGTTTATTACGATATAGATTTTTCACCATCTTTTGGTCTCAAGAAAGGTCCGTTGGGGACATATCTTGATAGAAATGGCAACAACATGGATCAGAATATGTTGTTTGTGGAATTGTTGCGCCAATCATGCATTACGGCTAACTATCGGTATGGCAAAGTGAATATACCTGCTTATGCTGTTGCCAATCTCATTGGCGTGGATAATGACGCAAAACTTTTGTCAGACACTCTTGGAAATGGTGCAATACCAGCTTGCATTCGTTTAAGTCCAGATGGTGAGTGTGTGGAAACAGGCGGGGTCGCTGACACTGTTGAAATACTTATGGCCTGGACTGAAGTCATGCTTGGAGATACAACGTATAGGCTTGATCCTTCATTTAAATCTTATCGATATAATACGCCCGTTGATATTGCCTCTGCTATGGGCTATAGCAGAACAGTATTTTTGAATGGCGCTCTAAATGGGTCTTCTACTGTTGCAGGAATGCCTGCAGGCGTTAATTCCGTTAAAAATATCCATAGTGCCAACATTAATGCCAGTCTTAATACTTATTCTACGGCACTCGCTAACTATATTCGTGCCAATCATCCATCAAGCTCAATGAAAGAGTTGGCAGGTGGAAGAACAATTACACATGATAGCTATGGTTCTACCTTTCCTGCCGCAGGCATAGTATGTATAGAAATTGGGCAGTGTACAGAAACCCCTAATGCTTTGGAAACTGCTTTCACAATTAAAGTTTCTGATAATGGTACATCCTTTTCAATTAATAAGACTTATTATGGTAGCCAAATTGCCGGAAGACGCATAACCCTTAATTATAGTGCCTCAAATCAGCCAGTATTGACTATTGATGGAACAGTAGTTGTTACAGGTGTGGCTACAACTTCAGCAAACCAGATTGTTACGCTGGAAATGTCAACGCCTTATTCCACTCTCTTTAATAATTTTAAAGTTGAGTCCCTGGTGAAGCGGGGAGGAACCTATTCAATTGTGGCTACTGCCGGAGAAACAGGCAGGGATGCACTTACACGTCAGCAACAGCAGCTTGAAGCAGCTGTGGCTGCAGGCGACTCACCTGATTCTGAAGCTGTCTTTGGTGGGGGGCTTGCAACTGTTGCGGCAGCTTATCTCAGTCAAATTAGTGCAGGAGACAAAGTGGCTGCCAATCTGATTGGTTACATCGACGTGCGTCACGGTGCAATGGGAGTGGCAGGATATGATGGTGGGGCATATGTTGATTTTCCTGCCTTGCTTTATGGTTTTTCTCCTAAAAGTATTTCAGTATCGGATTTTGATCAGACCGGTGCTTTTTTTGGACGACAAATTCGTAACGCAACTCTGGAGTCCACTGTTGTTAAACAACTTCAGGATGTTGAGGCTGTTTCTACACCGCGCATGTTTAGTTATTCAAATGCAAGCGGTATAGGGTTTATCCAGGCGACCCCTTCGAATTGGGCTGTTGTGAAGCCAACTTTAATGAATTGGGCAATCGCAGACCTAAATGATATGGAAGCTTTTCTTACGGGGGAAGGCTCAATAGGCAGACAGGCAATCATTCCACAAAATGGGTCTCGCACTGTTAATGAATGGGTCGGTAACGGGTATTACCTACAAAAACAAGCTACTACACCAGACATTAGTGTGCTTCTTGCATCCAAAATTACGGGGGGATACAAAGGAGGTTATGCTTCACAGTTAACTTCTTTTGTTTCCAATACTTGGGATATGGTAACTGCGACAGCACAAAGTGCCTATACTTCATTCCTAAGCTGGGACCCTATTGATCTTTATTCTGGAAATTATATATACGATCATGAAGATATAACGGTAGGGTCCGCTGATTTTCCATTGGGGCTTTCACTTAAACGTAACTATAACTCCGGTAGACGGTCAAGTGAAACGGCTTTAGGTTTCGGTTGGCGACATAATTACATGCTGTCTTCTTTTATTGATAGTGATCCTTACGAGGCTTTTGGCGATCACAATCCGATGGCAGCTGTAACCACATTAGTTGCCAGCTATATTATGAAAGATTTGGAAACGTCCACAGCATCTCCAGCTCTTGTCAATACCGTTTCAGCTTCTCTTGTTGCAAGTTGGCTTATGGATCAGCTGGTGGATAATGCCGTTACGGTAGAAACAAATGAGGGCACCAAAAAATTTACAAAAATTCCAACCGCTTCCGAGGGGTACGAATATGTACCTCCTCCAGGATATGGTTCGACTTTACTGATGGCGGCAAATGGAGTTATTTCCATTACAGATAAAAATGGAACGGTGACAACATTTTCAGCTGATGGGAAAATCCAGTCCTGGCAAGATACAAATAATAATATAGTTTCGTTCACATATACAGGGTCTGGTAATACCAAGAAATTGACTCAAGTTAATAATGGGAAAGGACGAAAATTAATTTTTTCTTATAATAGTGCCGGAAAACTTACAAACGTTTCAGATGGAACCAGAACAGTTTCGTATGTTTATGATGCAGCAGGCAATCTGGTAACGTCTCGTAATACGCTTAATAACGCCACCACTTATACGTATAGTGAGCCGGGTCTGCTCAATAAAATGTATTACCCTTCACACCCTACGACAGCGGTGATGACAAATAATTATGATGACTTTGGGCGTATTAAAACCCAGGCAGATCCATCAGGAAATATTTGGCACTATCTGTTCGCCAATGGTACGCGCAGCCAGGCGGTGTTTGTCAACCTAGTTGGAACGTGAATCATGCCGCCTCTAACGTTTTTTCCTGTTGAATGATCTCCAGGTTTTTATCGGGATTGAGCCAGACTTCTCCAATCGGTTGCCAGTTACGTGTCTGACCTGACCAGCGGGCGGGATTAGCACGTTGAGCCTGTTGGTACAGTTCGTGGCGAGCCCGTAGGATATCCTCATCCTGGCCAGCATGGCGCTGAGCCGGTGTGACATAGCGGAT